>NZ_CP140098.1:2943928-3260000 GCF_034440735.1 Deinococcus sp. AB2017081
TGCGCCTTCTCGATGGCCCCCGTGACCATTTTGGCCTCGATCGGCTGGGTGTCGTCCATGCCCAGCCGATCCATCATGGCGACCACGCGGTCGTTGGCAAACAGGCGCATCAGGTCGTCCTCAAAGGACACGTAGAAGCGGCTGCTGCCGGGATCGCCCTGGCGGCCGGCACGCCCGCGCAGCTGGTTGTCGATCCGGCGCGACTCGTGGCGCTCGGTGCCGATGATGTGCAGCCCGCCGAGTTCCTGCACGCGGGTGTGGTCGGCGATGGTGTCGCGGTGCAGCTGCTGCGCCTGAGCGATGAACTCCGGCGTGATCCCGGGGATCAGCAGCCCGAGTTCCGCCGCCTGCGGGTCGTCGCGGCTGACCGCCTTGATGAAGTTCTCGGCCTCGGGCGAGAAGCGGCTGATGCCGAGCTGCTGCTCGATGGCCTCCCCGATGATGAACTCCGCGTCGCCGCCGAGCTTGATGTCGGTGCCGCGCCCGGCCATGTTGGTCGCGATGGTGACGGTGCCCGACCGGCCCGCCTGCGCGATGATGCTCGCCTCCTGCGCCTCGAACTTGGCGTTCAGCACCGAGTGCGGAATCTGCGCGTCCTGCAACAGGCCGCTGAGCTGCTCGCTGGTCACGATGCTGGCCGTCCCGATCAGGATCGGGCGCCCCAGGGCATGCATCTCGCGCACTTCTTCCACGACCGCGCGGTACTTGCCGAGCTTGGTGCGGTACACCAGATCCTCGGCGTCCTTGCGCACCACGGGGCGGTTGGTGGGGATCACCAGCACGTCGCTGCCGTAGATGTCGAGGAACTCCTTCTCCTCGGTCTTGGCCGTGCCGGTCATGCCCGAGAACTTGCGGTACAGACGGAAGAAGTTCTGGTACGTGATCGTCGCGAGCGTCTGGTTCTCGTTCTCGATCTTCACGCCTTCCTTGGCCTCGATCGCCTGGTGCAGGCCCTCGCCGTAGCGGCGGCCGGGCATGCTGCGGCCCGTGAACTCGTCGATGATGATGACCTCGCCCTCGGCGTTCACGATGTAGTCCTTCTCGCGGTGGTACAGCTCGGACGCGCGGATCGCCTGGGTGATCATGTGCGCCTTGTCCATGTTCTCGGGGCTGTACAGGTCGTTCAGGGAGAGCAGGCGCTCGATCTTGGAGATGCCGGCCTCGTTGATGTGCACCTGCTTGCCCTTCTCGTCGATGGTGTAGTCCTCGGTCGCCTCGGCGCGCACCCCCGGTTCGGCGGGCAGGCCCTTTTTCAGGCGGCGGATCAGCTTGGCGTACACGTAGTACAGATCGGTCGCCTTCTCCGCCGCGCCCGAGATGATGAGCGGCGTGCGGGCCTCGTCGATCAGGATCGAGTCCACCTCGTCCACGATGGCGAAGTTCAGGGGCGTGTCGGCGCGCAGCACCAGCGCCTCGCGGCTCTGGGCCATGTTGTCGCGCAGGTAGTCGAAGCCCAGTTCACTGTTGGTGACATAGGTGATGTCGCAGCCGTACGCGGCCTGCTTCTCGTGTGGCTGCAGCTCGCGGTTGGCGAGACCCACGGTGAGCCCCAGCGTGCGGAACAGCAGCGAGTTCTCCTCGGCGCCCACGCGCGCCAGGTAGTCGTTCACGGTGACGAGGTGGCAGCCCTTGCCCTCCAGAGCATTCAGGGCCAGGGCCAGGGTCGCCACCAGGGTCTTGCCCTCGCCGGTGCGCATCTCGGCGATGCGGCCCTTGTGCAGGGCGTAGCCGCCGATGAGCTGCACGTCGTAGTGCCGCTTGCCGATGGACCGGCGGCCCGCCTCGCGGATCAGGGCGAAGGCCGGCACGACCACGTCGTCGAGAGACTTGCCGTCCTCCTGAACCTGACGGCGCAGTTCCATGAACGCGGCGGCCAGATCCTCGACCTTCCTCGTCTCGTCTTCCAGGGCGTTCACGGGCTGCACGATCGTCTTCACGATCTGTGCGACGTCCCGCTGGTTGGTATCAAACATTTTGTTCAGGACACGGAACATGACACGCGAGTATACCGCCCGCAGCCTGACCGGAACGTCACGATTTCAGTGAGACGTGCGAAAGCAACCTGAGCGCGGGCGACTCAGCCTGGGCGGCCCGGCCGGCAACCCGCCGGAGCACGGTGCCCAGGATGTGTGCACCCTCATCTGCGGCCCGTATGCTGCCTCCATGTACCGTCTTGCCCTGCTGACGCTGCCCCTCCTGGGGGCGTGTGCCCCCCTGAACGCCATGCTCGCCGACCGCGACACGAACGGCCCGGCGCCGCGCCGCGCCGGCCCGCTGGTCGTCGGACAGACGTGGACCGTCAGCGGACTGGTCGACGGCCGCTCGGTCACCTCCACCATCTCGATCCGGGATCTGGTCGATGTCCCCGGCGGCAGTGGCAGCGTGAACGCCAGCGATCAGATCACCGCCTTCGAGCGGAGTCAGGCGGGCTTCACCGTCGCCGACTTCGACCGCAGCCGGCGGGTGGCCCGCTTCCGCTGGGTCGGCGAGGGCGAGGGCATCACCTACACCTGCCGCGTGATGGAGGCCGCCGCCAGCCCCCTGCGCGGCGAACTGACCTACGAGCGGCTGGGCAAGGCCGTCGCCAACGGCACCTGCGAGGCCGTCCTGAGCCAGACGCCCTGAGCCAGATACCCTGAGCAGCCGGCTCGCGTTCCGGAGGTCGGCCACCGGAGGCCGTGCACGTGGCGGCTGATGGTGCGGCGACCGTGGCCATGAGCGGCCTGTCGGCCCTGCCGGCGCCCCTACACCGCCGACTGGATGGCGTCTAGCCCTCGGCCGCCGCCGTCTCCCAGACATAGGCGTCGCGCCACACCTCTCCCCGCCGCAGGAACGGTGCCTGGCGACCGAGCACGCGGTTGCCCCCCTTCACGGCCGCCCGCACGATCACACGGGGATCGAGATTCGGGTACAGCGTCCGGGCAAACGCCACGTCGTCGCGCACGTCCAGCGATCCCCCGCTGGCGACGGAGTCGGTTCCCAGCGCCACCTCCACCCCCACCGCCGCGAAATCCGTCCATGGAAACGCGCCGCACTCCAGATGATGGTTGCTGCGGGGGCACGTCACCACCGCACACCCGGCCCGTGCCACCCGCGCAATGTCGTCCGCAGTGACGTTGACCATGTGGATCAGCGTGGGCGCGTGCCGCAGCACTCCCAGCTCGTCGAGGTAGCGCACCGGGGTCAGGCCGGGTTCCGGCTCCCGACCGATGATCTGGGCGAAGGTGTCGGGCGTGAAGGGCTTGAGGCGGTGTTCCCACAGCGGCCCCGCGCCGGTGGCGAACAGTTCCGGCTCGCTGGGATGTTCGGCCACGTGGATCTGCACGGGCAGCCCCTCGCCCGCCGCGTAGTCCATGACCAGCCGCATCAGCCGGTGACTGACGGTGAACGGCGTGTGGGGCGTGAGGCCCAGGCGCACGCGGTCCGGCAGGCCGCGCCGCCGCCAGCCCTCGATGCGCGCCCGCACCGCCGCAAACCGGTCGTCGGCCTGCTCCGGGAAGGCCCCCAGCACCTCAAAGTACACAGTGCCCGAGACGTCGTCCCGATCCAGCAGGGCGTCCATCACCTCCGGCGCCCACACGATGTCACCCACGCCGCCCGTACCCAGTCCCGCCAGCGTATCCGCGCCCGCCTGCGCGCCTGCCACGCCGCGCAGGTCGCGCTGGGCCACGACCACCTCCGGCAGCCAGCGGAAGTAGGGCAGGGCCTGGAAGGCGTAGGCGCTCATGTCGAGGTGTGTGTGCGCGTTCACGGGCGGCGGCGCGATCACGCCCCCCACGTGCTCCACGGTGGCGTGCGGGTAGGCGCGGCGCAGGTCGTCCGGCGATCCGGTCGCGGCGATGGTCTCCCCCACCACGACCACCCCGCCCGGCGCGTGCCCGCCGCCCACGCCGGTGTACAGCACGTCGCAGGTCAGCAGCCGGGGCGTGAAGGCGTCAGCAGTCATGCCGGCATGCTAGGGCAGGGGCAGAGAACGAAACGCGACCGTGAGATTGAACATCTCGCAGTCGCGTCAGCACCAGTGACGGCGTGCTCTCTACATCAGTGCCCGGATCCGTGCTTCCAGTTCGCGGGCCACGGCGTCCTGACCCTGGGCCAGCGTGCCGGCCGACAGGTGCCAGCGGCCGCGCTGCTCGAACTCGCTGGTGAACAGGGCGGCCATGCCGGTGGCGCGGCGGTCGACCTCCAGCATGACGTCCAGGCCGCCGCCCGACGGGAGCATCATCATCTCGATCTCGCTGATCCGGTACTGCCCATAGGGAGGGCGGAACGCCAGTTCCTGCACGATGTGGCCGTGGTGGTACTCGACCTCGCTGGAGGCGAGCTGGAAGCCCAGGCGCTGCGCGGCCCCGATCAGGGTCTCCTGCTCGCGGCTGGGCAGGATCTGGAGGTGGTCCTGGTCGCCCGGGTCGGCCGCGCCGGCGATGTCGGCGTCGGTCGCCAGCCACACCTGAGTACCCGGCAGGCTCAGGGGCGTGTTGTGCGGCACGGGCACGCTGAACGGGAACTCGCGGGTCTCGCCGGGGCGCAGGTCGAAGCCCGGCACCACCGGCTGCTTCGAGAGCTGGTGGGTCATGTAGCTGTCCTCGTGGCGGTAGCGCGTGGCGATGCCGAGGTTGATCCGCTCGATGCGCTGATCCACGCTGCCGCCCTGGATCACGACCACGCCGCTCACGGCCTCCCCGATCCTCACCGACGTGCTGTTCACGCGGGCGTCCACGCGGGCTCCTCCCACTCCGACGGCGGCCATCATTCTCTTCAGGAATCCCATACGCATCACGGTACGGGGCAGCCCCGTGCCGGGTTCCCGGAGGGCCGAGCGGGCGGCTCCCTCAGCGTTTCGGGGCGGCCTTCTTGCCCGCGGCCACCTTGGCCTTGCCCGACGGCGCCGCCTTCTTCGAGGCCAGGGTCGGATCGGCGCGCAGCTTGCGCGGCACGGTGGCCTGACCGATCACCGGGCCAGCCGGCCGGGTGGTGCGCCCGCGGGACTGCGCGGCCATCATGGCGGCCCCGACGATCCCGGCCTCGTTCTGGAGCTGGGCGGGCACGACGCGGCTGCGGCCGAGCTGCAGGTGCGGCAGCCACTTCTCCGGACGCTTGCTCACGCCGCCGCCGATGATGAACAGATCCGGGCTGAACAGCAGTTCCAGATGTTGCAGGTATGTGCTCACGCGCTTGCTCCACTGCTTCCAGTTCAGGTCGTCGAGTTCGCGGGCCCGGTCCGAGGCCCAGGTCTCGGCATGCTTGTCGCGCAGCCACAGGTGCCCGAGCTCGGTGTTGGGGATCAGCGTGCCGTCCTGGATCAGGGCGCTGCCGATCCCGGTGCCGAAGGTCAGCACCAGTACGGTGCCGGGGACACCCGCCCCCGCCCCGAATCTCGCCTCGGCGAGCCCGGCAGCGTCGGCGTCGTTGATCAGGTGGACGTCGTGGCCGGTGGCGTCGGTGAACAGCGTGTCGGCGTCCAGCCCGATCCAGCCCTTGTCGACGTTGGCGGCACTCAGGGTATGCCCGTGCTGGACGATGCCCGGAAACGTCACGCCGACCGCACCGGGCAGCGCGAAGTGATCGACGAGCTGCCGGACCACGTCCCGGACGTCCTCGGGCCGGGCACCGTCCGGCGTGGGAATGCGGACGCGCTCGGTCTGGAGCTGTCCGGTGGTGGTGTCCACGGGTGCGCCCTTGATACCACTGCCGCCGATGTCGATGCCCAGGATCACGCTCATGATCCCCAGCCTACGGCACGCGGCCGGACGGCGTGTCAGGCGGGCCGGACGGATCCGTCCGGCCGCCGCGCTTTCTTGGACGTGGTGTAATTTTGAACCGGTCGGTATAACATGAGAGCAATGGACTCCAGCTCCCTGCGCGAACGACAGAAGGAACGGCGGCGTGCCCGCATCTACGGGGTGGCCATCGAGCTGTTCAAGCGCGGCGGCTTCCAGGCGACCACGGCGACCGACATCGCCCGCGCCAGCAACGTCTCGCGGGGCACCTTCTTCAACTACTACCCCTACAAGGAGGCGGTGCTCCTCGACTACGGCAGCGAGGTCATGGATCGCCTGCGCGACCACGCGGACCTCCGCCTGCGCGAGGGAGCCGCGCCCCTGACCGTGCTGTACGAGGTCTGGGACCAGCTGGCCGACCAGAACACCACCGAGCGCGACCTGTTTCCGCCGCTGGCGTACGAGGTGCTGAACCCCAACCCGGAACGTGCCCGCACGGCATACCAGGCGCTGCCCCTGAGCAAGGTCATCGAGATGATCCTGCGGCCGCTGCACCAGGCGGGACAGCTGCGCACCGACCTGAGCCTCCAGCGCGTGAGCAACCTGATCGCGGACACCTACCTGATGGTCGCGCTGCGCTGGGCCGCGTACGGCACGGACCGTCCCCTCAAGGAGGAGATGCGCCTGGCGCTGAACCTGCTGCTGGACGGTGCGGTCAGCCGCGATCCGGCGCCCACGCGGCCCTGACGCGACCAGTGAAACGTCGTTCCTGACAGGGATCTGTCAGGCGGCGGGGGTACACTACCCCCCAGCAGCGCAGGGCGCGTCTGACATCACACCGGAGGTTCACTGCCATCACCCACCCCGACCTGCGCATCGGCACGGCCCGCCACGCGTTCCCGTTCAGCCGGGGGCTGATCGTCGAATCCCTCGTGAACGCCGGCGCACCGGCCGGAGAGGCGGCCGCGGCCGCACGGCGCGTCGAGCAGCAGCTGCGGCTGGCGCGGCGCACGCTGGTGACTGCCGACGAACTCCAGGCGCTGATGGTCGAGGTCGCCCAGGACGTGAGTGGCGAGACCGTGAGCACGGAGGCGGCGCGGCAGACCCCGGCGTTCGTGGATATCCAGGTCACGGCGAAGAAGGGCAACCTGCCGTTCAGCCGGGGGGTGCTGGCCCGCACCCTGGAGGACACCGGCCTGACCGGGCGCGAGGCCTACGCGACGGCCAGCGCCCTCGACGTGCAGTTCCGGCGCAGTGGAGTGCGCCACCTGAGCGCCGATGAGATCGACAACCGCACCGAACAGATGCTGGAGGACACCTACGGCCCCGCCCTGCGCCAGACGTACCGCTACCTGCGGCGCAACCGGGGCAAGCTGGGGGTGCAGGGCAGCGACGACAGTGCGCCCACGCCCTTTTCCAAGGGCATCCTGGCCCAGTCCATGCTGGCAGCCGGGGTCGCTCCCGACGTGGCCCGCCGGGTGGCCCGGATCACACAGCGCGACCTGCGCGGCAGTGACGACCGCGTGGTGCGCAGCCGCGTGATCCGCGAGAAGGTCGAGCGACTGCTGCGCGACGAGGTCGGGCCGGACATCAGCGCCCGCTACCGGCTGCTGCGTGTGATCCGCCGCCCGCCCCGCCCGGTGATCGTGCTGCTGGGCGGCGTGAGCGGCACCGGCAAGAGCTTCCTGGCCGCCGAGATCGCGTACCGGCTGGGGATCGCGCGGGTGGTCAGCACCGATTCCATCCGGGAGGTCATGCGGGCGATGGTCTCGCCGGCCCTGCTGCCGACCCTGCACGCCAGCACCTTCAGCGCGTGGGAGGCGCTGCTGCCGCCTGGCACCGCCCGCCCGGAACAGCCCGGCCGCGCCGCGCTGCTGGCCGGCTTCCGGGATCAGGTGCAGCAGGTCAGCGTGGGTCTGAACGCCGTCGTGCAGCGCAGCGTGCAGGAGGGCAGCAGTCTGGTGCTGGAGGGGGTGCATCTGGTGCCCGGGTACCTGCGGGCCGAGGCCTTCGAGGGTGCCCTGGTGATTCCCATGCTGGTCAGCCTGCCCGACGAGCAGGAGCACCGCCGGCACTTCCAGTCCCGCGACGCCGAGACGGCCGCGAGCCGCCCCATGCACCGCTACATGAAGTACTTCCGAGAGATCCGCATGATGCAGGAGGAGCTGGAAGACCTGGCCCGCAAGCAGGACGTCCCGCTCCTCGACGGCCTGACCCTGGACGAGAGCGCGGATCAGGCCGTCGACGTGGTACTGCGCCGCGTGATGGTCGCCCTGACGCCACAGGAACGCGCAGCCCTGCTGGGCGACGACGGCAGTGAGCCCACCCTGGACGCCCGGGACGTAGCCGGCAGTCCCGGCCGCTGAGGTTCGCCGAACCGGGCGAAGCTCCACCACCGGAGCCCGCCGCGCCGGCGATCAGACCACGCTGAGCCGCACGTCCACATTGCCGCGCGTGGCGACGGAATATGGGCAGACCTCGTGGGCCGCGTGCATGAGTTCCAGGCCCTGTTCGGGGCTCAGGGCAGGAAAATGGCCGACGAGTTCCACGTCCAGACCGAAGGACAGCCCGGCCCGCTGGAGCCCCACCCGCGCCGTGACGGTCGTCCCGTCGCCCAGGTCGAGCTTCTGGCGGCGGGCAATCACGCCCAGGGCACCCTGGAAGCACGCGGCGTAGCCTGCCGCAAACAGCTGCTCGGGGTTCGTGCCGGGGCCGTCGTCGCCGCCGATACTGGCGGGCACGCTGAGGCCCAGATCCAGGCGACCGTCGGTGGACTTCGTGTGTCCGGCGCGGCCACCGGTGGCGACAGCTTCTGCGGTATAGAGGTTGCTCACCGTATGAGGATGCCGCGCCGCCACACCCGTGTACAGCAGCGCAGGCTACACGCACCGGGTTCCTGCGCCGGGAACACGCTCAGGGCATCAGGCGGTCGATGTTCCAGCCGATCTGCTGCCCGCCCTCCTGCCGGGTGTAGCGGAACCGGTCGTGCATGCGGTTCTCGCGGCCCTGCCAGAACTCCCACTCCTGCACGTGCACGCGGTAGCCGCCCCAGAAGATCGGGCGGGGAATGACGGTGCCCTCCGGGTACTGCGCCGCCAGCGCGGCGGCCTTCGCGTCCAGCGCCGCCCGGTCAGATATGGGGGCACTCTGCGGGTCGCTGGCGTGCGCGGCGAGCTGCGAGTCGCGCGGCCGGACGTGGAAATAGGCGTCGGCCTCGGCGTCGGGCACGCGGGTCACGGCACCGGAGGCCCGCACCTGCCGCTCCAGTGGCCCCCATACGAACAGCACTTCGGCGTGCGGGTTCGCGCCCAGGTCATGGCCCTTGTGCGACTCGAAGTTGGTGTAGAAGGTCAGTCCCTCCGGACTGGCCCCGCGCAGCAGCACAGTCCGTACCGACGGCCGCCCGCTGGCCGACGCCGTGGCCAGCTGCATGGCATACGGCTCCAGCAGCTCGGCCCTCAGCGCCTCGTCCAGCCAGCCCTGGAACTGCGCCAGCGGATCAGGATTCAGGTCGGCGCGGCGCAGCTCGGCACGGGCGTAGGACACGCGCATGGCGGTGAGGTCAGTCATATGCGCCTCCGCTCTGCGGCTCTGCGAGTCCGGCGCGCGGACGGCTGATGGCAGATGGCGGAAGGCCAGACCGTCGATCAGTCATCTGCCTTCCGCCTTTTGCCTTCTGCACGCAGCACCTGGCACGTCGGGCAGGAGTGCGTGCCGCGCTGGGCCAGCACGGTCTTGACGATGTCGGTGCCGCAGCGGGGGCAGGGGGTGCCCTCCTGGCCGTAGGCGTGGTGCTCGTGCTGGTACGCGCCGGGCACGCCGTCGTGCTGGCGGTAATTGCCGACACCGTCGCCCAGGGAGCTGCCGCCGGCCTCCACGGCGCGGCCCATCACCTCACGGATGGCGCGGTACAGGCGCCTGCCCTCGGCAGCGGTCAGGCGGGTCTGGGCGGGGTGGATCCTCGCCTCCCACAGCGCCTCGTCGGCATAGATGTTGCCCACGCCGCTCACGGGCTTTTGCGACAGCAACCACGGCTTGACCGCGCCCGCGACTCGTGCCAGCGCCACGAACTCCGCCTCCCGGAAATCGTCCGAGAGGGGTTCCGGCCCCATGGCGGCCAGGGTCGGCATGCCCGCGTATTCGCCGGGGCGCACGACGGCCATCTTGCCGAAGCGGCGGGCGTCGTCGAAGTGCAGGGTGCCCGCGTCGGTCTCCAGCACCACGCGGGTGTGCTTCCCGCTCTCCAGCCGGAAGCCCCCGGTCATGCCCAGGTGGACGATGAATTCCAGATCGTGGGGATCGTCCTCGGCAGCATCGGCGGCGGCCAGCTGCAGCATCAGGTACTTGCCCCGGCGCGACAGGCCCTGCACGCGGCGGCCCACGGCCAGGTGCGTGTCGCGGTACTTGTGTGGCGCGTCGTGGGTGACGCTCAGGATGGTGCGGCCGCGCAGCAGCGGCTCGATCTTGCGGCGGGTGGTCTCGACTTCCGGCAGTTCCGGCATACGGGCAGCATAGGCCGGGCCGGGCGGGCCTGCCGGGTGCAGTGTGACGGTTCCACGGTCAGCCGCCCACCTCCACGTCGGACAGCAACGTGACCTGCGGGGCTTCCAGGAACCACGTGGCGGCCTTCGCACGGTACGCCTGATAGTGCGGCGAGTCGCGGTGGGCCTGCACGGCGTCCAGGTCGCGATAGCGCTCCTGCACATGGAAGCGCACCATGCCGTCCGGGGTCTGTTCGCGCAGCAGGTCGTAGCGCCGGTTGCCGGGTTCCTGGCGCGTCTCACGCACCATGATCCGCAGCTCGGCCTCGACCTCGGCGACGTGCTCGGGGTGCGGGGTGATGATGGCGTGAACCGTCACGGCCTGCGGGTCGGCACTCATGCGGGACAGGCTAGCGCCTGGGCTGTCCCCGCTATGCTCCGCCCATGCCCACGCTGCTGCTGACCGGGTTCGAGCCCTTCCACACGCACCCGGACAATCCCAGTGCCCACGCGGCAGGGGCGCTGGACGGCATGGAGATCGGGGAGACGCACGTGACCTCGGCGCTGCTGCCGGTGGAACCGCACGCGGCGGGCCGGGCGCTGGACGCCCTGCTGGACACCCACCGCCCGGACGCCGTGCTCATGACCGGACTGGCCGCCGGCCGCCCCCACGTGACGCTGGAGCGTGTGGGCCTGAACGTCATGGACTTCCAGATTCCCGACAACGCCGGCGCCACGTACCAGGACGCCCCCGCGTGCCCCGAGGACGGCGCTCCTCCCGCGTACCTGAGCACCCTGCCGCTGCGGGCGATCCTGGCGGCATGGCACGCGGCCGGGATTCCGGGGCACATCAGCAACACGGCCGGGCTGTACGTGTGCAACTTCGTGCTGTACCACGCCCGGCACCGGCTGGCACAGGCCGGGCGGGGACACGTGCCGTGCGGCTTCCTGCACGTGCCGGCGAACGCGGCGGTGGCGCTGGCGTGGCCGGCCGACCGCCCTCCCCTGCCCTACCTGCCGCAGCCGGAGATCACGCGGGCGGTCGAGATCGCGGCGCGGACGGTGGTGCAGGATGGGCACGCCCCCGCCCTGCCACGCCCGCGCTGAGCGTCCGTCCCGGTTACGGAAATGGGGCGCGGCCCGGCACCCATGTGCCCTGCGGGCCGCCCGCCCAGTGCCACTCGCCGGGGCCGGGGTGGGTTGCCAGCGACCGACGCACCTGCTCCAGCGGCACGCGGCGGGCGAAGCGCGTGCGGGCATGCCACGCCGAGAGCGCGTCCGCGTGGCCGACGCCGCGCACGACCAGCCACGCGCGGTTCACAGCGAGATCGTACAGAGCGTCCGGCACGGCTCCGGCCGGACGCTCTCCGGCTGGGCTGGGATCGGTCAGGAAGGGCCGCTCGGTGGGCACGTCACGCACGGCGTTCGGTGGGCGCCAGGGCAGCGATCTGGCCGGCGTGCCACGCGGTGTGCCGGGCATTCACCCGTAGCAGACCCGCGACGGTGAACGTGCGGCCTGCATGCGCCACGGCCACGTCCAGCGCCTCCGGCCGCAGTGACCGGGCAGCCTGGACTTCCCACGTCATCAGGCGCGTCAGGCCGGCGTCGTCGGGCGGGGCGGGGGTGCCGGTGGCGGCAGCAATCACTGTCCAGTACTCATGTTTGGTGGCCCGCAGGTGGGTGGTCAGCCAGCCCACGCGGGGGTGCGGTTGCCCGTCGATGAGCGCCAGGGCCGCCTGTACGCTCTCCCAGGGGTCGTGGTTCGCCTCGTCCAGCAGGGTCGCCAGCGCGTCCGGGGTGGTCATGACAGCCGGAACGTGTCGCCGTCGCGGATCAGGCGGCCCGCGCCCACCAGGCGGGTGGTCACGGTACGGGCCTGCTCGGCGCTCAAGGGGCTGCGCTCGCTCAGGTCACCCAGCGTGAAGCGGCCCCCGTTGCGGTGGGCGAAGCGCTCGACCATGCGTTCCTGGGCGCTGACGGCCGGCGCAGTGGCCTGTACGGCGAACACCCGCCACACCAGCACGCCCACGGCGATCCCTACCAGCACGGCCAGCGGGATCAGGCGGGCGGCCAGCGCCGGGTCGCCCACCTGGGTGCCCACTGCCGTCAGGTAGTCGCGGGCGGCCTGCACGGCGGCGCTGTCGGCCCCGGACTCGGTCAGGCGGCGCAGCGCTCCACGGGCCCGCAGGTAGGTCATGACGCCCCCCAGGTCGCCACGCACGAAGGCGGCGGCATACGCGATCAGGGCCGCCGAACATCCGGCGATCACGGACAGGAAGGTACGCGGCGCGTTCACCCGACCATGCTACGGGATGGGCAGCGGGGCAACTGCGATCAGGGCTGCTCCCCCGTCACGCCGTGCGGGACGGCCGCCGAACGCGCCGCACCGCCGCCCGCAGATCCCGCAGGGCCGCCGCCGGGTCGCCCGGCGCGTAGCGGGCCGCGTGGTAGGCGTGCAGCACGTCCTCGAGTGCTGGGCCGGTCGTGGGCCACACCCCACGCACCCGGGCGGCATAGGCGGTGGGGGTCTCGCCGGGATCGCGTGGTACCCGCAGGCGCACGGTCAGGTCGTGCAGGGCGCGGGCCGCCGGATCGCGGGGCCTGGACGCGCGGCGCCGCCACAGGGCAGCGGGCAGCAGCGCCAGCGCCAGCAGCGCCAGCAGCGCCACGCTGTAGCGGGCACCGCCCACGTCGCCCAGCCCGACGCGGGCCAGCAGGGACTGCTGCCGCTCGCCGCCGTAGCCGATGACCAGATCGTCCCAGCGGTTCTGCACGGCGTCCAGGCGCAGTTGCAGGCGGGCCAGCGCGCCTGGGGCCGGCGCAGTGGTCGCCAGGGGGCTGTCCAGCGCGGTCTGCACGTCGGCGTTCACGCGGGCCGGCGCGATCAGGGCGGTCGGATCGACGCGTACCCAGCCCTGGCCCGCCAGCCACACCTCGCTCCACGCATGTGCGTCCTGCTGCCGGACGATCAGGTAGCCGCCGTCCGGGTTGAACTCGCCGCCCAGGTAGCCGCCCACGATCCGTGCCGGAATCCCGGCCGCCCGCATCAGGAACGTGAAGGCGCTGGCGTAGTGCTCGCAGAAGCCCTGCTTGGCGCCCCACAGGAAGGCGTCCACCCGGTCGCGCTGGGGCAGGGCGGGGGGCGACAGGGTATACGTGAACCCGCCCTGCTGCAGGTAGGTCAGGGCCGCCTGCACCCGGTCTTCGGGCTCCAGGGTGCGCCACGTGGCGGCCAGGGCCACGGCCCGTGGGCTCTCGCCGGCGGGCAACGTCAGGTCATAGCGCAGGCGCTCGCCGGACTCGCGCACGCCCAGGCGGGCCTGCCGGCTCTGCACGGTCAGGCGCTGCCGGGTCGCGGGGGGACGCAGCATGATCACCTGGAAATTGGTGGTCAGGAAGGTGCCGGTCGGGAGGGTCACCGGCGCGTCCAGCACGGGCAGCCACGGACTGCTGCTCGGTTCCATGGTCAGGGTATAGATCCACTGTGGCCCGCTGACATCCACACTGGCCGACGTGCCGCCCTGCCGCACCTGCCGCCAGCGCTGGCCGTCGTAGGCCTCGTAGACCGGGCCGCGCCAGTAGCGGTCTGCGACGGGCGGCACCGGTCCCTGGAAGTCTGCCCGGAACGCCACGGCCCGGCTCTGCGCGAGGTCGCTGTACTCCCCGGCGGTGATCTCGTTGGCCAGTCCGGTCGTCGCCCGGCCCTGCACCGACAGGTGCCACAGCGGGCCGGACGGGCGGGGAAACAGCACGAACAGCGTCAGGGCCAGCGGCATGGCCAGCGCCATCAGGACGCCGGCGTGCCGGGCCGCGCGGCCCTCCGGGAGCACCGTCTCATTGGGGGCGGTCACGGTCCAGCGGGCGGCGGCGGTCAGCAGCACCCACGCCGCCAGGACACTGTGCAGTGCGGTCAGCGGGCCCTGGCCGAAGAAGTAGTGGGTACTCGCCACGAACAGCGCCAGCAGGATCAGCAGGTTGGCGTCCCGGCGGGTGCGGGTCTCGGCCGTCTTCAGGGCCGCCAGCAACGCCAGCAGCGCGGTGCCGGCATCCCGACCGAGCAGCGTGCCGTAGGTGCCCGCCAGCAGCGCGGCACTCACACCGGCAACCACGCCCAGCACCCACGTGGGGATGGCGGCACGCCCCCGCTGCATCCGCCAGTCCGTGTGAAGGAGCAGGCCCGCGATCAGGGCCGTCACCCACCACGGAGCACGCAGCGCGGCGGGGGCCAGGGCGAACGCCAGGGCGATCACGGTGGAACGCATCGCAGCGGCGTTCAGGCCCACCGGGGCCGAGGTACGCCCCACCCTGGACGTGAACGGCGGAGGCAGCGGAGTCACCCCGGCCAGGGCGTCGAGGGCACGCTCGGCGTGGGCATCGCCGGCTCCTGCGGGCACGGTCAGCCCCGGGACGCGCAGCGCATACGGTGTCCCGGACGCCCGCAGCGTGGCGATCCACGCGGCCAGCCGCGACACGCGCGCGTCGGGGGCACCGGCGCCACCGGTGTCGTGCCAGTCCAGCACGGTGGCCTCCCCGCCAGCCGCATCGGTCTCGCGCGTGAGCAGCGTGCCGGTGCGCGCCACGTGCCGCCACGACACCTGTCTGGGCGAGTCGCCCGGCGCATAGGGCCGCAGCCCCGCGAAGTCCTCATCTCCGGGAACCCGCCGGGCACCGGGGCCGGTGGCGGCGTGTGGACGGGCCGGCGGCGGAGGGGCCGACGGTTCCGGAGCGGGGTGAACCGGCACCTGCCAGCCGTCGGCGGACTCGGGCCGGAGGCGGAGACTGGCCTGCCAGATCGCCAGCGCGTCCAGGGCCCCGACGCGCACCGAGGTCAGGGTCAGCGCCCCCCGGAGCCGGGCCGGCACGGCGACCGACACCGGATGCATCGTGCCTGCCGGCACGCGGGCATTCACGTAGCGCGTGTCGCCCTGGCTGGTCTTCACGATCACGGCCAGTGCCGTGCTGCGGGCCGGCGCGGTCACGTAGACCGTGTACCGCGCCTCGCCGCCGGCGACGGCGCTGCGGGGGGCAACCACGCGCGCGCTCAGGCTGCGGGCAGCGCGGACGGCCTGGCCGGCGGTGACCACCCACACGCCGGCCAGCAGGAAGGTCAGGCCATACCCCAGGCTCAGATCGTAGTTCACGCAGCCGATCAGCGTCAGCAGGATCAGCAGCAGGTAGGACATCCCGAACTGCGTGAGGCCGAGCCGCAGCCGTGGACGGGGGGACAGGGCGGCGTCCGGGACGGTGGGGCGGGGAGCCACGGCGCGGTTCAGGGAATCGGCGTGCCGTGCAACACGCCGCGCAGCACCGCGTGGATGTCCGCCGCGTGTGCATCCCGCAGCGGCAGGCGGTGGGCCGCCAGCGCAGGGAACACGGCCTGCACATCCTCCGGGAGCACCATCTGCCGGCCGTGCAGGTACGCCCACGCCCGCGACGCCGCCAGCAGGGCCAGCAGCGCCCGGGGGCTCAGGCCCGCCGCCAGGGCCGGGTGCGTGCGGGTCGCGCGGGCCAGCAGCTGCAGGTAGTCCAGCAGCGGCGCAGCCGCGTGGACACGGGCGGCCTCGGCCTGCATGGCGAGCAGGGTGGGCGCGTCGAGTACGGCCGGCAGGTCGCGCACGGTCAGGCTGCGCCCCCCGCCCTCCAGCAGCTGCCGCTCGGCCGCCGGTTCCGGGTACCCCAGCGTGACGGTCATCAGGAAGCGGTCGAGCTGCGCCTCGGGCAGGGGACTGGTGCCCACGAAGGCGGCCGGATTCTGGGTGGCGATCACGAAGAAGGGCTGCGGCAGCGGTCTCGTCACGCCGCCCTCGGAGACCTGCCCCTCCTCCATGGCCTCCAGCAGCGCTCCCTGGGTGCGGGGCGTGGCGCGGTTGATCTCGTCGGCCAGCAGCACCTCACTGAAGACCGGCCCCTCATGGAAGCGGAAGGTAGAAGCAGCAGCGTCCCACACGCTCACGCCGGTCAGGTCGGCCGGCAGCAGATCGGCCGTGAACTGCACGCGCCGGAAGTGCAGGCCGGCGGTGCGGGCCAGGGCATGCGCCAGGGTCGTCTTGCCGACGCCGGGCTGATCCTCGATCAGCAGGTGTCCCCGTGCGAGCAGGCACGCCAGCGCGAGCCGCACCTGCCCGGATTTGCCCAGGATCACGTGATCGAGCTGGGCCAGTACGGCCGCCAGCAGGCCCGGGTGGTGACCGGCCAGAGGAGGGGCAGAGGTCACGGCGGTCATCGCCCGCAGCCTAGCGGGAGAAGTCTGACAAAACTGCGACGGTGCTGACCGGCTTCGCGGGCGTGGTCAGCGGAACGGGGCGGGCCCCCCACCACGCGCCGGGCACGGCCGCCAGCACCTCGGGCAACCACACGTGCAGCCCGATCTCGTGGCCGGGCACGAAGGCCAGATGCCACTGCCACGCCGCACTCCACCACGCGCACACCGCCACCGCCACCCCCCGGCGGCCGGTCGCACACGCCAGCGAGAAGCCCACCAGACCAAGCAGCAGCAGGTGCATCACCCGCTCGGCTCCGCCGGCGGCCCCGCCCCCGTGGAGCAGCTGCCAGTCCAGTGCCAGCAGCAGCAGCGCCGCCAGCACCCAGCGGCCACCGTTGCGCCTCACTGCGCGGCTCCGGCCGGGTGCTCGCCCCGGGGGTGCTCCACCAGCTCGATCAGGGTGCCCTGGCCCCACTTCGGGTGCAGGAAGGCCACGCGCGTCCCGGCGCGGCCCGGCGTGGGGGCGCTCCCCAGGAACCGCCCCCCCTCCGCCATCAGGCGCGTCATCTCGGCGTCCAGATCGGTCACGCGGTACGCGGTGTGGTGCAGGCCGGGGCCGCGCTTCTCCAGGAAGGCGGCAATGGGGCTGTCGTCACGGGTGGGCATCAGCAGCTCGATCAGCGTGTCGCCCACGTGGAACGCCCGCACCCGCACGCCCTGCGACGCCACGTCCTCGTCCGGCCCCTCGGGGTGCAGTCCCAGCGCCGTGTACGGAGCGCTGCCCACGTCGAGATCCGGAGTGGCGATGGCGACGTGGTCGAGTTGCGTGACCGGCATACGCGCACAGTACGGCATTTCCGCCGGGTTTGTCCTTAATTTCCGCGCGTGGACGGCATCAAACGTAGATACCACTGCGCAGTCGCCCGCATCACGTCCTTGTGTTCGCCGTCCAGCACGACAACGGTCACGGTCAGGCGTGCCCGGCCCTCGGCCGCGAAGGCGGTGTGAGCGTCTGCAAGGGTGCCGGGATCGATCTCAGCGCGGGCAGTGACGTTGCCCACAGCGCGGCCGACATAGTGGGTGTCCAGCTTCTCGATCAGCGGCACCGCCTGTCCCAGCTGCGCCGCGAAGACCCCGGCGAAGGCCGCGCCGCTCACGGCCTCGGCCAGCAGGAACTGTGCCCCGGCGTGGATGGTGCCCAGGTGGTTGCGGAACGGCGGCGTGTCTGCACACTCTCCGGTGGCCCAGCCCACGCCGACATCGGTGATGCGCACCCCCACGGTCGCGTTCATGGGAATGGCGTGCAGCGCGTGCTGGATGGCCGCCACAGCGGGCACGGGCAGGCGACGGGCTTCAGTCTGGGCAGCGGACAGGGGCTCGGACATGGATGACCTCCGGGTTTTTGAACTGAGTCCAAGTGTAGCGGAGGTGAGACCGTCCGGCGGTGGGCTCCGGTCACCCCCGCGTTGGTTTCCCCGGAGCCCACCGCCCCCGTCCGTCAGGTATACGGATCGCTCAGATACCGCCGCAGCACTGCCAGAGGGGCATAGGTGCCTTCCAGCAGCGCCGCCCGCACGTCCTGTGCCCGTGCCCACACGGCCTGCGCCTCCTGGGGCGTGACCAGACCGCCCTGCACGGCCGCCTCCAGATCCTCGGCGTCGATGATGTGCGCCTCGGTCACGCGCCCGGCCTGACCGTCACCATCTCCCCTGTTGCCCACGTGCCAGTCCCCGATCACGTCCAGGTAGGCGTCGTCCGTCCACGGCAGGCCATCCTCGCCCACCCCCTCGCCCACGTGGATGTCCACGTACACCTGTACCGGCACGCCACCCGCGTCCAGCATCGCGCTCAGGGCACTGCCGGTCACGCCGCTCTCCCCGGTCGGATGCACCCGCACCCAGCGGAAGCCGCTGTCCAGCACCCGGATCGTGCGGCCCCCGAACTCCACGTCCAGCGGGCGCGTGACCTCGTGGGCCACGTAGTCCACGATCACGTAGCCGGGCAGGTTCAGCACCGACTGCGAGTGCCGCGCCACCCGTGCCCACGGGCGCAGATCGAAGACCTTGCGTTTCATGTCGCAGTCACGGACGTGGCCAGCCCCCGCACGGCCCGCAGCATCAGGTCGCCCTCGACGGCCTGCACGCGGGCCTTCAGCGTGTCTAGCGTGTCGCCGGGCAGCACCGGCACCCGCGCCTGCGCCAGCACCGGCCCCTCGTCGATACCCTGCGTGACGAGGTGGACGGTCGCGCCGCTCTCGTCGTCGCCGCTGGCGAGCACGGCCTCGTGCACCCGGTCGCCATACATGCCGCGCCCACCGTGGCGCGGCAGCAGGCTGGGGTGGATGTTCACGACCCGGCCCGCGTAGTGGCCCAGCACACGCGGCCCGAGTTCGCGCATGTATCCGCTGAGCACCAGCGTGTCGGCCCCGGCGGCCGTCAGGGCCTCCAGAATGGCGCGGTCGAGGTCATCCGGAGCCGGATACCCCGCGCTGCTCAGGTGGGCCGTGCTCAGGCCCGCGTCCCGTGCCCACGCCAGGGCCGGCGAACGGCTGTTGTTGCTGATGAGCACGGCGGGCATGGCGGCCAGTTCCCCGGCGCGGCACGCGGCCGTGAGGTGCCGCGCGGCGCTCCCCCCGTGCGAGGCGAGGAATCCGAGCCTCAAGAGCGGCCCAGTTCCTCGAGGACGTACGCGCTGGTCAGGATGCCGTTCTCGAAGTCCTGTACGGCGAAACTCTCGTTCGGGCTGTGCGGGGCGTCCTCGTTCAGGCCGAGGTCCACGAACAGCACCTCGGTCTTCAGGATGTCCGCGAAGGCGGCCACGATCGGAATGCTGCCGCCGGTACGGGCAAAGACCGCCTCACGGCCATACACGCGCTTCAGGGCACGGTTCGCGGCGTGGATATACGGGCTGTCGGTGCGGAACTTCATGGGCTGGCCGCCATGGTGGTTGACCACCTCGACCTGCACGCCCTCGGGCGCGATCTGCGGCACGTACTCCTGGATCAGTCGGGTGACGCGTTCGGGATCCTGGCCCGGCACCAGCCGCATGCTGACCTTCGCGCCGGCCTTCGCCGCGATCACCGTCTTGCTGCCCTCGCCCTGGTAGCCGCCCCAGATGCCGTTCACGTCCAGCGTGGGCCGGCCCCAGATGCGCTCCAGCACGCTGTACCCGGCCTCGCCCGGCAGCGCGGACGCGCCGATGCTCGCGGCGAATTCCGCGTCGTCGTGGGGCAGCGAGGCCCACATGCCGCGCTCCTGCTCGGTCAGGGGCTCGATGCCGTCGTAGAAGCCGGGAATCGTCACGCGGCCGTGGTCGTCCTTGAGCTTTGCAATGATCTCGCACAGCGCATTGATCGGGTTGGGCGCGGCCCCGCCGTAGCTGCCGCTGTGCAGGTCACGGTTGGCTCCCTGCACGTGGATCTCCACGTAACTCAGGCCCCGGATGCCGTACGTGATGGTCGGCACGTCCGCCGCGAAGCGGCTGCCGTCGCTGATCAGGATGACGTCCGCCTTCAGCTCGTCGGCGTGCGCCTGCAGGTACGGGATGATGCTGGGGCTGCCGATCTCCTCCTCGCCCTCCAGCAGGAACTTCACGTTCACGGGCAGCGTCCCCTGCGACAGCAGCAGTTCCACCCCGCGCACGTGCGCGAAGGCCTGCCCCTTGTCGTCGGTGCTGCCGCGCGCGTAGATGCGGCCGTCCCGCACCTCCGGCTCGAAGGGCGGCGACACCCACTCCGAGAGCGGGGCCTCCGGCTGCACGTCGTAGTGGCCGTAGATCAGCACGGTGGGCTTCCCCGGCGCGTCGAGGCGCTCGGCGTACACGACCGGGTGCTTGGCCGTGGCGTCCACACGGGCCATGAACCCCAGCGACGACAGTTTGCTCTGGAGCCACTGTGCGGCCCGCACGACGTCCGCCGCATACGCCGGATCTGCACTCACCGACGGAATCCTCAGCAGGTCGAAGAGTTCCGAACGGGCGGCGTCGCGGTCGAGCCGGGAGGCCAGATCACCTGTCATGGGCGGGTTGGTCATGGTCCGGATGATAGTGCTCCCGGAACAGCGGCGTCCCGGCGGCCAGAACGCCGCGCCCACGGACAGGCCAGCCGTTCATACCGGCCGTCTCATCAATCCTGCCTCCCGTATACTCACGTCAGGTTATGGCCTCGGACTCCAAACATCGCCCGGTGTACGTGATTTCCGTGGCCGCAGAACTGGTGGATATGCACCCCCAGACGCTGCGGCTGTACGAACGCAAGGGCCTGATCCGTCCCGGCCGCTCCAGCGGCAAGACGCGCCTGTACAGCGAGCGCGACATCGACCACCTGCGCGAGATCCGCCGCCTGACCCAGGAACTCGGCGTGAACCTCGCCGGCGTCGAGGAGGTCATGCGCCTCCAGCACGAACTCGACGACCTCCAGGGTGAGTTCGAGGCCGAGATCGAACGCCTGGAGGACGAACTGCGCGGCCAGGCCCAGGCGCTCCCCGAGAGCGGCGCCCGCACCGACCCCCGGGATCGGCCGGTGTATGTCATCTCCATCGCGGCGGAACTGGTGGACATGCATCCCCAGACGCTGCGGCTCTACGAGCGCAAGCAGCTCATCCGCCCCGGCCGCAGCAGCGGCAAGACGCGCCTGTACAGCGAGCGCGACATCGAGCACCTGCGCGAGATCCGCCGCCTGACCCAGGAACTCGGCGTGAATCTCGCCGGGGTCGAGGAGATCATGCGCCTGCGGCACGAACTGGACGGGGCCCGCTCCAGCCTGGAGGGGAACGTGCGCCGCATCCAGGACGACCTGAGCGAGCGTATGACCCGCCTGCGTACCCTGCCCCCCGCGCCGGGCGAACCGGACGGCGACCCGTGACCCCCCTGTGGGTCGTCGGGGACATCCACGGTGCCTACGAGCCGCTGATCGGCCTGCTCAGAACGGCCGGCCTGATCGACCACGACGGGTCGTGGCAGGGTGGCACGGCCCACCTCGCGTTTCTCGGTGACTACGTCGACCGGGGGCCGCGCGGGATGGAGGTCATCCACCTGATCCGGCGGCTCACCGCCCAGGCCCACGAGAGTGGGGGGCACGTGACCGCACTGCTCGGCAACCACGAGGTCATGTTCCTCGCCGCGCAGCACTTCCGCGCCACCGATCCCGCCGACTCACTCGGGTTCCGCGAGTACTGGCGCAGCAACGGCGGCCAGGACAGCGACGCCGCCCAGCTCCAGATCACGGATCTGGACTGGCTGCGCGCCCGCCCGGCCCTCTCCCTGGCCGGCGACTGGCTGCTCATGCACGCCGACAGCACCTTCTACCGCCGGCTGGGCCGCACGCCAGACGCCGTCAACCGCTCGATCACCGCCCTCCTGCACGAGGACAATCCGAAGCTCTGGACGCGGTTCCTCAACCACTTCGCCGATCGGCTGGCGTTCGTGGATCCCGATGCCCCGGCCGTCGCCGCCGACCTCCTGCAGTCCTACGGCGGTACCCGGCTGGTGCACGGCCATACTCCCGTCTACGTCCTCCACGACGAACTGCAGCGACCCGGGAGCATGCCCGTCCCGCAGCCCATCACGTATGTCGGCGGCCAGTGCGTCGCGGTGGACAGCGGCATGGCCTACCTCGACGGAGCCGGCTTCATCGTGCGGCTGGACGACAGCGGCGTCGCGCAGGTCGTGACCCTGGACGACGATCTGGGCGACTTCTGAACCTCTCCAGCCGTGTGGTGGCGATTCACAGCGGTGTTCAGTTCATGCGCCGGTGACGCTCGGCCTCGAAGCGGGCGACCTCGGCGGCGCTGGAGACCTCCCGCGCCGTGTCCAGCCTCAGTTCCTCGGTCTCCATATCGGATGGATCAATGTCCAGGATGGCAGTCGCCAGCAGCACCACCCGCCGGTGCTCCCGGCCCAGCCGCGCTGCCCGCATCTCGCCGTGCAGTGATCTCAGCAGCGCCTCGCGGATGTGCACGCGCTGCTCATCGGCCCACTCGCTGCCCTCCAGGCCCGGCAGGAATTCTCCCTTGTACGCCGCCACCGCCGCTGGAAGCTGCCCGTTGGACACCAGCTGCAACACCCGCTGGCTGTCCAGGATCACCGTCGCCTTGCTGCTCAGGCGGTATTCCGGCGACTGGTGCGCCCCCTCGACCAGGATCACGTCGGAGCCGATCGACTCGCGGATATCCGAGATGCACTGCCGGAAATACGTGGCCGACTTCTTGGGGTCGCGATCCGGCCACAGATCCGTAATCACCGTCTGGCGCGTGCTGCGCGGGTGCATCGCCAGATAGGTCAGGACGGCCACGCTGCCCCGCACGCGCATGCTGCACGGCACGCCGTCACGCAGCACCAGTTCCTGCCCCAGCGTCATGACCTCCAGGCGCATGCCGCTGGTGAACAGGTCGTCGCGCATGTTGCCGCTCAGGTGTGACGCGTCCTCCAGCGCGGCCTCGAGCAGCGGCGCGAGGTTCGGATTCAGGCGGGCGAAGGCCAGCATTTCCTCGACCTCCCGCAGCTCCGGCGCAATGGTGGCGCGCGACTGGGCGCGGGGCTGACCGGCCAGTTCCAGCAGCGCTTCAGAGAGCAGGTCGGAACAACGCTGGAGATCGTTCATCCCGTAGGCCGCGTAGGCAGCGAGGAGCAGGGCACGGGTGGCGTCGACAAGTGCGCCGCGATTCAGGCTCTCATTTCTGATTTCGAGAAGCATTCTCAGAGCCCCTACGCTGTCCCCACGACGCAGTGTGAGCATCGCCAGGATTGTCCGGCTTGGAAGAGTCAGAGAAGGGTTCATGGTACGAAGGCGTCCCATGGCTCGGATAGCGAGGGCATGTTCTCCGACGCGGCTGTGATGATCCGCAAGCCGACTCAGCGCGTACTCCGCAACTCGAAGCTCACCCATCTGCTCACTCCTCTCCAAGAGGTTTTCGAGAAGGGATTGGTACTCTCCGTAGTCGCCAATCATGAGCATGAGAATTATCCGCCGACAGTCAAGGTGCAGTAACGTGTAAGTGTCCTGTAAGCGCTGTGCGATAGCTTGAGCTCGTCCAAGCGTTTCGTCAGCGACATCGTATTGGCCGCATTCACTTTGAACGTCTATTAGTGTGATCAGAGCGGCAAGGAGTGGTCTTTGATTGCTCTCCTGTGCCAGTACAGGCAAGGCCGAATCCAGTAATTTTATCGCAGTCGCATATTCGCCGTTTAAAGTATGGCTCGCTGCCAGCGCCTGAGTAATTCTGGCTGCAATCCGGCGATCGCCAAGTGAGAGGTAGCCTCGCCTAGCCTCTTCGAGCGTTTTGACCGCATCCGGTTCCCCTACCGACTCAAGGCTGACACCCAACCATCGAAGCGCACGAAACTTCAGTTCTCCATCCAGCCTGGGGAGTAGATCTCGGAAATGCTCGACCGCCTTTCGTCCTCTCCCAGACGCACGTAGATAGTTACCAAATTCCACAGCCGCCTCTTGGTGACCTCGTGCCATTGCGAGCTCAAGCGGTTCCTCGCAGGCCGCGAAATGCGCGAGTCTCAGATGAGCAATGCCAAGAAGTGCAAGCTCTTCAGTAGAGAGATCACTCCGGCCGTTAAGAGCTGTTAACACTGCCTCGTATGCGCCGTCCTCAAATGAAGACCGGATGCGTTCTGGAGGCACAATTCGCTCTTTCACATCCCCTCACCTAAGATACATCCATGAAGAAAAACCTGCGCTCGGCTGCCGCTGTCGGTATAGCATTCATGCTCACAGTCGCTGTTGCCGCCCCCGGCGGTACCACCTCGCTCGAAAAGAGCGCCAAAGCCACGACCTCGCTCAGCATCGCGAAGTAAGGACACAGGGACGATCATGAGCATAGCTTACTCAACCTACACGGCCCGCAACCGCCAGAACACCACCGACAGCAAGGGCACGGCCCCGCTCGCCCGCAGCATCACCGAGGTGCACACCTCGAACGTCCGCCCTGCCACCAGCGGCCTGCTCGCCACCCGCATGGACGCGCTCTCGCTTCAGGTCGGTCGCCTGGCCTGCTACGGACTGGAATAACCATGAATGATTCGGTGCTCCGACAATACGACGACCGTCTCCCGGAGACGTTCACGCTGCTGTCACAGGCGCCGGATGCGGTGGTACAGGACACCTTCGATGAGGCTTGCAACTGGATTCGCACGTTGCTGGGCCGCCCCGCCGAGGGACACGAACGACAGGTGACGATGCTGGCCCTGCGGCTGGCCCTGGAAGCGGGCGAGGTACGGACGACCCTGGGGATCCGTCAGGTGATCTGGGCAGGTATGCTGCACGACATCGGCAAGTCGGCAATCGATCCGCGCATCACCAACAAGCCCGGCGGACTGTCGGCACAGGAACAGGACATCATGCGGCAACACCCGGCGCTGGGTCGTCGGCTGGCAGCCATGGCTCCCGATGTGGATTCGGAGATTCTGAACGCGGTACAGCACCACCATGAACGCTGGGACGGCATGGGCTACCCGGCGGGCCTGATCGGCGAATCGATTCCGATGCTGGCACGGATTCTGAAGGTCGCAGACGTCTACGACGCGCTCGTGACCAACCGCCCCTACCGGCCGGCGTGGTCGGCAGACGAGGCCGTGGACTACCTGCTGGAACACTCAGGCTCAGATTTCGATCCCAGACTGGTGCGGATTTTCGTTCACCAGGTGCTTCAGGTGTATGGCAACTGAGTATCATTTGATGGGTTGAACAACAACAGAGTCGGGCACCTTCCTGTGTGGAGGGTGCCCGTTTTCGGTGCCGTGCGGCAGAAGTCCGCTCATACTCGCTGCGTTCGGAGTCGTCTTCGATTCACCCGAGACCCGTAGACCGGGCACGGATCGGGCCGAGCGGGACGATGCCGGCCCGGTTCAGGGCCATGCCGAGGTCGGCGGCACGCTGACTGGGATCACTGGCCCGGGCCTCCAGGGTGACATCGCCCAGCCGGGCCACGGGCCACACCCGGATCGTCCAGCCGGGGAGGTCGATGGGCTGGCTGACCGGCCCGCTCAGGATGGCCTCAAGGATGAAGGTGGGGGCAACCGTGTCGTCCGGGGTGGTCTGGAGTGGCAGGTGATGCCGGGGAGCGGGCGTGTGCAGGGTCATGGTGAACCTCCTGGCTCCAGGGTGCATCTGCACCTGGCCCTCAGGACATCGGGTGCGGCAGGGACGCTCGGCACGGGGCATCGGCTTTCCCGATGGGGCCGGTTGGCCACGGGGATTACAGTGGAGCATGGCTCCGGGCAGGCCCACCACATCCAGCTTCCCGACCCTGGCGCAGCTGCGCTCGCTGATCGCCGTGGCCGATGCCGGCGGCTTCAGCGAGGCCGCGGCGGAGCTCGGCGTGTCGCAGTCGTCGCTGAGCGAGGCGGTGGCCAAGCTGGAAGACGTGGTGGGCCGCCCCCTGCTGCGGCGCTCGCCCGCCGGCACGGTGGTCACGCCGGCTGGAGCGCGGGTGCTGGCCCACGCCCGGACGGCGGTGCAGGCGGCCGGGGACGTCCTGCTGGCCGCGCAGGACGACCGGGAACTGGCGGGGGTGTTGCGGGTGGCCTCGTTCCGGTCGACGGCCACCCACCTGCTCCCGCCGGTGCTGGCGGCGTTCCGGCGCGACCACCCCGCGGTGACCGTGCGCCTGCTGGACGGCGAGGCGGACGGCGGCGGCGAGGCCCAGGTGCGGGACGGCCAGGCGGACATCGCCCTGGTGGTCGGCGAGGCCATGCCGGGGTTGCGCCTGACTCCCCTGCTGGACGACGAGTATCTGTTCGTCGCGCCCGAATCGCGGGGGACGCAGCCGGTGACCTTCGAGGAGCTGACGGCCTCGGCGCTGCTGTTGCCACCCGGCCTGAACTCGTGCCATGTGCGGGTGCAGTCGTACCTGCGGCCCCTGGGGATCAGCCCCGCGGCCGTGACCGAGATCGATCAGGACAGCGTGATCCTGGGCATGGTGCGCCACGGCCTGGGCGTGACGGTCATGCCACGTCTGGCGCTGCTTCCCCTTCCAGATGGGCTGGTGGCCCTGCCGCTGCCGCAGTCCCTGACCCGTCCGCTGGCGGTGGCGACCCTGCCGCACCGGTCACACCTGCCGGTCATCCGGACGTTCACAGCCGCGCTGCTCGACTCGCTGGGCCGGGCGGACACCCGGCCAGGGGACGGATGGCGACCGGGTCAGGCTCTGCTACATTGAGGACATGACCGTCCTGTGTTGCCCCTGCCTGCGGTAAGCAGCACCGACTGCCGGCCGCGCCCTGACTCTGTGGCGCGGCCGTTTCTGTTGTTCGTCCCGTGCGTAACCCTGCCCTGCCTGTCCCTGTGCCGAGGAGCCCCCCATGACCCGAGTGCGTGAACCCGATCCGAACATCGTCCTGTACGACACCATGCAGCGCAGGAAGGTGCCCTTCGTGCCCTCCACGCCGGGGCGGGTGGGCATGTACCTGTGCGGGCCGACCGTGTACAGCGATGCTCATCTGGGGCACGCGAAGAAGGAGGTGGCCTTCGACGTGATCCGGCGTGCCCTGATGCACTTCGGGTACACGGTGCGCTACGTGGCGAACATCACCGACGTGGGCCACCTGCTTGACGACAGCGACGACGGCGAGGACAAGATCGCCCGCCGCGCCGTGCTGGAGCAGCTCGAGCCCATGGAGGTCGCGGACAAGTACTTCTGGTCATTCGTCAAGGACATGGACGCCCTGAACGTGCTGAAGCCCAGCATCAATCCCCGCGCCACGGGGCACATCGGGGAGCAGATCAAGCTGATCGAGGAACTGATCGAGCGCGGGCACGCCTACGCATCGGCGGGCAGCGTGTATTTCGATGTGCGCAGCTGGCCGGAGTATGGCAAGCTCTCGGGCCGCAAGCTCGACGATCAGGAGGAAGGCACGCGCGAGGCCGTGCGCGACGAGAAGCGCGACCCCCGCGACTTCGCGCTGTGGAAGCACGCGGGCCCCGAACACCTGATGCGCTGGGACTCGCCGTGGGGCATGGGCTTTCCGGGCTGGCACATCGAGTGCTCGGCCATGAGCCTGAAGTACCTGGGCGAGGGCTTCGACATCCACGGCGGCGGCCTGGACCTCCAGTTCCCGCACCACGAGGCCGAGATCGCGCAGGCCGAGGCCGCCGGGCACCCGTTTGCCCGGTACTGGATGCACAACAACATGCTGACCATCGGCGGCGAGAAGATGAGCAAGAGCAAGGGCAATTTCACCACCATCCAGGACGTGCTTGCACAGCACGACGCGATGGTCGTGCGCTTCCTGCTGGTCGGCAGCCACTACCGCTCGGTGACCGAGTTCAGCCAGGAGGCCTTCGAGGGCGCACGGAACGGCTACCGCCGGCTCTCGGAGGCGCTGGGTGAGGTCGAGCGCCGCGTGCCCGCCGCCCCGCCCGGAGCAGACGCCGCGCTGGACGCGCAGGTCGCCACGCACGTGCAGGCCTTCGAGGACGCCATGCGCGACGACTTCAACACGCCCCGGGCGGTCGCCGCGCTCTTCGGCCTGACGACCGATGTGAACGCTGCCCTGAACGCGGGCACACCGGGACAGGACACCCTGGAGCGCGTGCGGGACGCCTACCGCTCGCTGGGCGGCGGCGTGCTGGGCCTGTTCGCGGACGGACTGCCGGGTGTGCAGGCCCAGGACGACGCACCGGTCGTGGACGCCCTGATGGCACTGGTGCTCAAGGCACGGCAGAACTACCGCCTGACCAAGCAGTACGCCGAGGCCGACACCCTGCGCGACACGCTGGCCGGGGTGGGTGTGACCGTGGAGGACACCAAGGACGGCCCGCGCTGGCGGCGCTGACCGCGTCCTCCCCCAACCGTGATGAACGTGCCCGGAGTCCATGAAGGGATGCTGGCAGTCCTGTCAGGAACCTGAAATGTGGAACCCGTACACTGTGGTTCGAGAGGTGGTGACACCCTCATCCTTCCCTCCTCAGGGCACGCCACCCCCCCTTGGGCGTGCCCTATTTCGTTGGTGTCACTCCGCAACAAGCCGGTCAGGCACGTGGCCCTGACCGGCATAAACGCCCGGTCAGCCCGGCCTCATGCGGGGGGATGACGTGGGGGTACACTCCACTCATGCTGCCGCCACTGGTCAAACAGGTGCTGGACAACTTCAACCTCGATGTCGATCCCGCGAAATCGCAGGACGAGAACGTCGACGAGGTCATCAAGAGTGCCGCGTTGCTGGCGGGAGCGATTGCGGTCGAGCCCATTCCCTTCGCGGACATCCTGCTGATCACACCGGTACAGGCCAAGATGGTGCTGCACATCGGGAAGATCTACGGCTTCGACATCTCGACGGAGCGCTCGCTGGAGATCGCGCGGGAACTGGGCGTGACGGTGGCATACGGCATGGCCGCGCGGCAGGTCATGCGCGGTCTGGCGAAGCTGGCCCTGCCGGTGATCGGGGGGCTGATCACGGCCCCCGCCGTGTATGGCTGGACGTTCGCGCTGGGACGCGTGGCACAGAACTACTTCGAGCGCCGCCGCCTGGGCCTGCCGGACTCGGAACGGCAGCGGGCGGTGGTCGTGCAGGAGGCCAAACAGCAGTCCCGCCGGGTGCTGCCGAGCGCCCAGGACTTCACGGATCTGGCCAGTGAGCTGCGGCGCCGCGCGGAACAAAAGGGGCCGGGCAGCGGCCCGCACGGCCCCAACTGATTCGGCACCCTGACTGAGCCGCAGCCTGCGGCCCTATTCCCGGAACCCGTTTCCCGGGCGGTGTCTTCGACACGCCGTCACCGGGTTGCACCGAAACAGTGGCCGGCGCAGCAGCCAAGCGTCAGGGCACGGCGGCGCGGTCAATCCGCGCACCCAGGCCGGTCAGCACCTCGTACTCGATGGTATCGCCCCACGCGGCCACCTCCGAGACGTTGATGTCTGCCGGCCCCCACACTTCGATCCACTCGCCCGGGTGCACGTCCAGGCCGCTCACGTCGACCATGAACTGATCCATGCAGATGCGGCCCAGCACCGGGCGCCGCTCACCACGCACCGTGACGTGGGCGCGCAGCGTGGCGTTCCGGGGGTATCCGTCGGCGTAGCCCAGCCCGACCGTGGCGACCCTCAGGTCGCGCGGAGCGGTGTACAGCCCGCCGTAACTGATGGTCTCGCCAGCGTGGACGTCGTGGACGAAGGTCACCTGGGCCTGGAGGGTCATGACCGGCCGCAGGGGCAGCACCCCGTGGAGATGGGACGGCACGAAGCCGTATGACGCCAGACCGGGCCGGGCCAGTCCCATGCCGGGCAACGCCCCCAGGCTGAGGACACCACCCCCGTTCGATGCATGGGCGAGCAGCGGTGGCAGCTCCGCCAGCACTGCCTGGAAGCGGCGGAACTGCTCGTGGGTGAACCTCAGATCCACTTCATCACTGGTGGCGAAATGGGTGTAGGCCCCCTCCAGCACGCCGCGTTCCGCAAGGCGCCGGCCCACCGCGACGGCCTCGGCCGGGCGGGCTCCCAGCCGGTTCATGCCGGTGTCCACCTTCAGATGGGCGCGGGCGTGCGGGGGCAGCGCTTCAGCCTCGGCCAGCGTGGCGACCGGGATGCGCACGCCCAGATCGGCCAGCACCGGCACCTCCTGCGGCGTGGGCGGCGTGAGCAGGACAACCGGTCTGCCCAGTTCCAGGGCTGCCACGGCCTGGGCCTCTCGCGGCACCGCGACCGCGAGCCCCCACACGTGCGGCGACGCGGCGGCGGCGCGGGCCACGACGTCCAGACCGTGACCATACGCATCCGCCTTGACGGGCAGCAGCAGGGGCACCCCGGCGCGGCCCGACAGGGCCGCCAGATTGTCGAGCAGGGCAGAACGCGAGGTGAGGGCGCGGGCACGGGCGGCGAAGGGCGGTGCCGCGCCCTCCTCGCCCTTCGGGACAGACGCGGGCATGGACGCCACTGTAGCGTGACCGGAAGCAGCGCCAGATGGCCCGTGTATTCTCCTCGTAGCCATGCCGACGCCCCTGTTCCGTTCCGTGATGTCCGTGTTGTTCGTGTTGGGTGCCCTGTGGGGAGCAGGCCGGGTTCAGGGACAGGTGGTCGGGGTGCTGCCATTCGTCTCGGTGGGTCAGAAGTGGCCGCAGGCGCAGGAATCCTACGTAATCCGGGTGTCGGCCCAGGACGCGGGGAAGCCCGTGAATCTCGAGGTCTACAGTCCGACGTTCAATCTCGCGGACTATGTGGACGGCCGCCGCAGCGCCGGGTATTTCGGGGACGAGCTGTACCGCAAGAACGAGGTGTTTCAGAGCACCTTCACGCTCAGCGGGCCGGGCGGGCCGGTCGTGGAACGGCGCTACGGCATGAACCGCGAGCACACCTGGGACAGTCTGTTCGCCGGGGGGCTGGCGGCCGGCACCTACACGCTGAAGGTCGTGAGCAGCGGCGACGGCAAGAACTCGTTTGCCCTGCGGGTGGCCGCGCCCTTCGTGCTGGAGACCAGCGACTTCAGCGTGAATGCCCGCGCCAGCGAGAAGGCGGCGGTGCTGGCCGCCACCCTGAACGTCACGCCGGACTGGGTCGGCAAGACCGTGGGGCTGGTGAACTACGACATCGACGGAGCGACCGAGGCCGAGACCTGGGTGATCCAGCCCGGCGGAACGCGCGTGAACCTGAAGCCCAGCGGCAACGGTGAGACCGTCACGGATCCGTTCACCATCACGGCCGCGCAGGTGGGGCCGTGGCAGGTGTATATCCGCGTGCTGCCCTCCACCAAACAGTTCAGTAACGCGATCCGGTACTCCTTCCGGCTCGACGGTCAGCCGGTGCGGGCCCAGGTGGGCGGCTTCGCCCCACCTGACGGCCTGAAGATCAGCAACCAGCTGCTGGTGGAGGTCGTCGATCCGCAGGGTCAGCCGATTCCGGGGTCGTCGTATGCGCTCGTCGGGGACGCGGTCGTGCGTCCGCAGTTGCCCGCCGGCTACGTGCCGGTCAGCGCGAGCATCGTGCAGGGCACCGGCAACATCACCTCGCCCGCCGAGGTGCGCTTCCAGCCAGGCTTCACCAAGGTGCGCTTCGTGGCCCGGCCGCCGTCCGGCCGGCTGGTCGTGGACGCGGTGGCGATCTACGGCACGCAGCGCATTCCCCTGAGCGGCACCCCCTTCGAGGTGGCCGGGCGCACCCTGAGCACGCCAGCCACCGTGCCGCTCGCGCCCGGCGACTACCTCGTCAGGCCCGGTGCGGTACCCGGCGCCACCGTCAGCCCACCGCTGCCGGGCCAGGTGACCGACAGCGCGACCTCCCGCGTGACGGTTGAGTACCGGGTGCTGACCGACATCACCCTGACCACCAGTCCGGACATCGTGAACGCCTGCGACGTCACGCAGGTGACGGCCACCGCCCGCACAGACTTCGCGCAGCGCCTGCCGGGCCGCCTGAAACTCACGCTGCCCAGCGGCTGGAGCACCGACTACCCGCTGGAGGTGCCGGGCGAGTTCAGCGCCGGCCTGCCGCTGCGCCTCAAGGTGCCGGTGCGCGTGTGCCGCAGCGACATGGCCGAGGCGATCCTCGATCCCATCGACCTGCGGACGACCAGCATGGCCCGCGTGCGCAGCCCCGGCGGATCCAACGTGACGCGCAACGTGCAGGGCGGTGCCCGCGCCAGCCTCGCCAAGACGCTGGAAGCCGTGGGCAGCGGCTACACCGTCACCCTGCGCCTGGCTGTGGACAGCACCCTGAACAATGTGAAACTGATCGATCCGCTGCCGAGTGGAGGCAGCCGCAGCGCACTGAACGTGCAGGGGCCGGCGGGCACCACCCCCAGGGCCCGCTTCGAGGGCGACGCCGTGATCCTGGCCCAGGTCGTCCCGGGCACCTACGTGATCACCTACACGCTGGTCTCGGATCTTCCGGCAGATCGCGTGAGCAGTGTGCCCGATCTGGACTGGTAGGCGGCACACACCGGCGATCTCCGGCCCTCAGGTCACGTGCATGCCCACCTCACGCGGGCGCCCTATCCTGAGTCCATGAGATGCGCGCTGCCACTGCTGACGGCCCTCGGGCTGGTCGGCTGCGCTGCCCCGGAGGTGCCCACGCCGACCTTGCAGCTGCTGGCGGCCCCGACCTCCGTGGTCATCGGTGGCCGGGTGCTGTCGGCGGCCGCGCAGCCGATCCTGGTGGACAGCGACCTCACCGTCCGGGTGCAGGTCGGCACCGAGCGCCCTCCGTTGCCGGCCCTGACCGTCACCGGGGTGTATGTCGTCACGGACGGCGGGGTGTGGAAGCGGGCTGTTACCTCCAGCCAGCGCCGGGGGTGTGCCTCGGGTGCATGCCAGCAGGCGACCACATCGGGCCGCGCCGCCGGGCTGCGTGTCGGGCAGCGCGTCCAGGTCGTGACGCGGCTGCAGGACGCGACCGGACAGTCCATGTGGCTCCGCGACGCCGACGTGGCGATCCGGGCCACCCCGTGACCCCAGGCAGTCACCCCGGATCCGCGCCGGAGTGGCCGTAATACCCGGCTGGAACCGAACTGTCGGTCACGCTCGCTGCTCTGGGAATTCCCGAGGCGACTGCTGGGCAACGGCCGGCGGCCTCGGCCCTCCACCAGGCTGAAGCCGCCGCGCCTCACCGAGCAGGGATCACGTACCCAGGATGGTCTTCTCCACCTCTTCCACCACGTCCTCGACCGGAGGCAGGCGGAACACGCGCGACAGCAGGACGCCCAGCTCGTAGAGCACGTACAGGGGCACGGCCACGAGCATCATGTTGGCCGGATCCGGCGTGGGCGTGATCACGGCCGCCGCGACCATCACGATCACCAGCGCAAACCGCCAGCCCCGGCGCAGCATAACGTGGTTCACGATCCCGATCCGCGTGAGGATCACCGCCAGGATGGGCAGCTCGAAGGCGAGCCCGAAGGCGACGAGGAAGGTGGTCACCTGACCGATATACGTCCCGAGCGACAGGATCGGAGTCACGGCCCCGCCCAGGAAGTCCAGCAGGAATTTGACCATGGCCGGCAGCACCAGTTCGTAGCCGAAGAGGGCCCCGGCCAGGAACGACACGCCGGCACCCAGGATGAAGGGCAGCGCCCAGCGCCGCTCCGTGGGGTACAGGCCCGGTGCCACGAACCCCCACACCTGCCCCAGGATGAAGGGCAGCGCCAGCGCCAGACCGGCCCAGAACGACAGGTTCAGGCTGATCATGAACTGATCCGTGAGGTTCAGCGTGACCACCTGCACCCGGTCTTGCTGGTACAGCACGGAGTTGCTCAGGGGGGCCTTGATCAGCTCAATGAGCTGCACGCGGTACTGGAACGTGAAGGCCATGGCGATGACCAGGAACACCACCGAGATCACCAGCCGCTTGCGCAGCTCGTCCAGGTGATCGAAGAGCGGCGCGCTCTTGAGGTCAGCGTCGCGCGTCATGGCGGCGCTCAGCTACGGCGGTCGCTGACCGGGGTCGTGTGAACCTCGGGCATCGGAGCGCCCGTCACCGGGTCGAGCTGACGGCTGGGCACGTCCGTGACGGCGGCATGCGGCCTGTCGGTGCCGTCCTTGGTCTCCTTCTTGAATTCGCGGATGCCCTGACCCAGGCCCTTGCCCAGTTCAGGGAGTTTGCGCGCTCCGAAGATCAGGGCGACGACGACCAGCAGCAGGATGATTTCGAGTGGGCCTAGGGACATGGTGGGCCTCCAGTGCCGGAACGGGCCGGCGGAACGGATCAGATGGAAACGGCGGAATCGCAGGGTCGCGTGCCCACATCATCGGCACGTCCTCTCAGCAATATGCCCCTGAGGGCCGGGCGGATCATGACCCAACCTTAAGCTAGACCGCCGGGGTTCAGCCGTGGTTAACACACGCCGGGGCGCGGCGGGGGCACGGCCGCCGCCGGATCACGACGGTGGCGTCCTCCGAACCGCCGCAGGCCGGCACCGCACACCCGTCATGGGGCACTCACGCAGGCCCGGATGATCCAGAGACCGCCTGCGCGCATATGCCTCGTCAGGTAGCTGCGCGGTGATCCGGAGTGGACGGCGTGGCAGCTCTACCGAAGGAGTGCAGCATGCCCAACATCGGCGCACCGGAACTGATCATGATCCTGCTCGTGGCTCTGGTGGTCTTCGGGCCACGCAAACTGCCTGAACTCGGCAAGTCCCTGGGAGCCGGGCTCCGCGAGTTCCGCAAGGTCACCAGCGGCGTGACTGAGGAATTCCGGGCTGGTATCGACGTGCCGGCGCAGACTGCGCCCGTGCCGGCCCGGACCGCCACACCGGTTCAGGACGACAGCGCCACCCGCGCGTCCTGAGTCCCACACGCCGGCCCGGCCGGTGGTGCCGGGCACGGTCTGCGGATCAGCGCCTCCGGAACAGTAAGGTGCCGTGAGGCCGGGGTCCACGTGGGCGCCGGGGCCTTTGTTAGGCTACGTGGGCACCCATGACGAACCTCAGCTACCTCCAGGACACCCCAGACGAGACGCTGATGGTCATGATGGCCGGCAGTCAGGAGGACGCGCTGCGCGAACTCCACCGCCGGTATGCCCGGCTGCTCTATGGACTGGGCGGGCGCATGCTCCGGCAGCCCGACGACGTGGAGACCTGCGTGCAGGATGCGTTCATGAACGCTTGGAAGCATGCCGGGCGCTTCGACCCGTCGCGGGCGAAGGTCAAGACGTGGCTGGTCAGCATCGCCCACCACCGCTTCCTGCAACAGCTGCGCGACCGTCCGGACGTGGCCCTGGAACTCGAGGACTGGGACACCCCGACGGCCGCCACCGACCCGACCGACACCATCCTGGCCCAGCAGGCAATGAACGCCCTGGACAGCACGCAGCGTCATCTGGTCGAGCTGATGTACTACCGGGGCTACACCCACTCGGAGCTTGCCACGATGACCGGGCTGCCGCTGGGCACAGTAAAATCCCGGTTGCGGATCGCGCTCGAACACATGCGGACGTCGCTCGCGCCGACCGGAAAGGGGGGGAAAGACCATGGATCACACTGAACGCCTGCTTGCCGGCGCACTGCACCAGCTCTCCCCGGCCGAGGAGGCGGAGCTCGAGGCAGCCCTCAGGGCCGACCCTGCCCTGGATCGCCAGTACCAGGAGTTGCTCGCGTCCCTGACCACCCTGCTCGATGACCTCGATCTGGAGGCGGTGCCCGTGCCCGCGGGTGCCGAGGAGCGTCTGATCGCCCGCCTGCACCGTGAACAGCGTGCTCTGGAGGCGTCCGATCTGGCCCCCCCCACCGTGCCGGAGCCGGCCCCGGTGGACGCGCCGTCACCCGGGAACCCGGTGTCCAGCTCCAGTGCCCCCCGCCGGCCCCTGTGGTGGCCCGCGTTGCCCCTGGCCCTCGCGGCGGCCGTGGCCCTCGTGTTCGCACTTCAGCCCGCAGATCCACTCCAGCGGTATGCCCGGACACCCGGCGCAGTCACGGCGGCGATTGTCGCCGGCGGTCAGTCGCTGGGCACGGCGGTACGCCTCCCGGATGGGCGGGTGTACGTGCACCTGGACACGCCGCCGACAGACGACCGAACCTACCAGCTGTGGCACATCCAGGCCGGAACGCCCGTGTCGCTGGGAGTGTTCGGCCGGGAGGGCGTCCTGACGCGGGTTCTGCCGGCGGGCGCGACCCTGGCCGTCAGCGTGGAGCCCCCCGGCGGCAGTTCCCAGCCGACCACGACGCCCCTGTTCGCCCAGCAGATCTGATTCCACCCGCCACCTGGCCACCCGCCCACCGATCCCGGGCTGCGGGTGGCCTTCCCCGTTCAGCTGCGGAGCCGGCGGAGCGCTCACCGGCGCGTCCCGGGAACCGGCCCACCCCCACCAACCCACCGGTGGGCTTGCCACCGGACCCGCCCCGTGTGGGCCGGCGGGATCGCCGCGCATCCGGGCGACCCACTGCCCAGACACCGTGCAGCAGCTCCCGGAACCGGCACCGGATCTTTAGTCCACCTTCACGCTTGCGAGGGCCGTGATCCAGCCAGCCCGCCGCCGCTTAGAAGCTCAGTGAAGGCGCACCTGATGTCCTCCTGATCTTCGGCCCTGTGGCGGGATCGGAATCACGGCCTGCCCTCCATCCGTCCGTCTGTCGCCCACACTCCCTGGAGGTTCCACCATGACCCAGCACATCTCGACCCGCCGCAAGTTCCTCGGTATGACCGGCCTGATGGGCGCCGGAGCCGTCCTTTCGGGCTGCACCAGCGTGATCGCCGCCAACCCGGTCAAGGCCAACCTGGACGCGATCATCTTCAACTTCGCGCTGAACCTGGAATACCTGGAAGCCGCGTTCTACCTTGCGGCGACCGGTCGCCTGGGCGAACTCGATGCCGCCGGCGGCGACAGCAGCAAGGTGCTGCTGCCCGACGGCTTCACGGGCAAGGACGGCGTGGGTGTCCCCGGCATGTCGGCCGCTGTGCGGGCCTACGCCAACGAGACCGCCACTGACGAGAAGAACCACGTCATCATCATCCGGAAGGTGCTGGGCGCGTCGGCCATCCCGCAGCCCGTCATTGACCTGCGCGATTCCTTCAAGGCGGCAGGATCGGCGGCATCGAACGGCGCAATCACGGGCTTCAATCCCTTCGCCAATGAGCTGTTCTTCCTGCATGGCGCGTTCATCTTCGAGGACGTGGGCGTCAGTGCCTACAAGGGCGCGGCCCGTCTGCTGGTGGACGACAGCGAGGGCGGCAACCTGGAGAACGCGGCCGGCATCCTGGCGGTCGAGGCCTACCACGCCGGGATGATCCGCACCCTGCTGTACCAGCGGCGCACCGAGACGGCCGCCGCCGGCCTGACCGTCGAGCAGGTCGTGGCTGCGATTAGCAACCTGCGCGACGCCGTGGACGGCAGCTCCGACGACGACCAGGGCATCACGGGACCCGTGGCGACCGAGTCGAACATCGTCCTGGCCGACAGCAACTCGATCGCCTTCAGCCGCAGCCCCCGCAACGTCGCCAACATCGTGTTCCTGGACACGACCGGTACCGCGACCAAGGGCGGCTTCTACCCGAACGGCCTGAGCGGGGACTTCAGCAAGATCCTGTAATAGAGCTTCACGGCCGCCATACGGCCCGGATGTCGTGGTGACCGACATCCGGGCCGTCGTCTGTGACTCCGCCTAGATCCCCCAGCCGCCGTCCACCAGCACCTCCTGCCCGGTGATGTAGGCAGCTTCCTCGGTCGCCAGGAAGGTGATCGCGGCGGCGACCTCGCCGGGTTCCCCGAAGCGGCGGGCGGGAATACGCGCACGCAGGGCGTCGGCCTGCGCCGGGTCGGCGTGCAGGGCCTTCAGCCGGTCGGTGGCGGTGTAGCCCGGCGCGACGGTGTTGCAGGTCACGCCGTCGGCGGCGACCTCCAGCGACAGGGTCTTGAGGTGGTTCGTGACGGCGGCGCGCATGGCGTTGCTGACGGGCAGGGTCAGGGCCGGTCGCCCCACCGTCAGGCTGGTGACGGCGATGATCCGGCCCCAGCGGCGCTCACGCATGCCGGGCAGCACACCGTCGATCAGGCGGGCGGTGCTCAGGAAGGTCGTCTCGAAACCGCGCTGCCACGCCTCGCCGCTGACCTGGCTGGGCAGGCTGGGCGGGGGGCCACCGGCATTGCTGACCAGGATATCGACCGAACCGGCGGCGTCCACGGCGGCGCGCACGCCCTCGGGGGTACTGACATCCGCCACGGCCCAGCGAACCCCGATGTCCTGCGCGGCCGCCCGGAGCGTGGCCTCGTCGCGGGCCGCGATGGTGACCTCGGCCCCCAGTTCCCGCAGGTGCGCGGCGGCGGCCAGGCCGATGCCCCGGCTGCCACCGGTGACCAGGGCGCGTTTTCCGTCCAGTCTGAAGAGTGCCATGCCCGCAGGGTAGCGCCCCGCACCGGCCGCGGCACGTCAGATCCGGATGGTCACGCGGGCCTTGTCGTTCTCCAGATGCACCGAGTCGATGAAGCGCACGACCTTGGTGGCGTAGCCCATGACCAGGGTGTGGGTGCGGGCCCCGCCGGCGAAGCGACGGACGCCATTGAGCAGCTCGCCATACGTGATGCCGGTCGCGCTGAAGACCATCTGTGCGCCGGGCGCGAGGTCACCCGTCTTGTAGACCCGGTGCTCGTCCACGCCCATCTCGCGGAAGCGCTCGCGCATGACGTCGTCCTCGGCGATGAATCGGCCCTGGATCTCGGCGCCCAGGCACTTGCAGGCCGCGGCCGAGAGCACGCCCTCGGGGGCACCGCCGGAGCCCATCAGGGCATGGACACCGGTGCCACGCACACCGACAGCCAGCCCGGCCACGACGTCGCCGTCGCCGATCAGTTTCACGCGGGCCCCGGTGGCCCGCACCCGGCGGATCAGCTCGGCGTGCCGGTCACGGTCGAGGATCGTGATCATCAGGTCGTCCACGTCCCGCTCCAGGCTCTGGGCGATCACGTTCAGGTTCGCCTCGACCGGCCAGTCCAGGTGCACGCGTCCGGCGGCGGGGGGCGGCACGATCAGTTTCTCCATGTAGCAGTCCGGCGCGTGCATCAGGCCGCCGCGTTCGGACAGGGCGATCACCGCGAGCCCGTTCGGCAGGCCCTTGGCGGTCACGCTGGTGCCCTCGACGGGGTCGACGGCGATGTCGACCTCATACTGGCCGCTGCCGACCTGCTCGCCGATGTACAGCATGGGGGCCTCGTCCATCTCTCCCTCGCCGATCACGACGGTTCCCCGGATGTCCAGCGAGTTCAGGAGTTCGCGCATGGCCTCGGTGCCCGCGCCGTCCACGGCGTTCTTGTCGCCCAGACCCATGAAGCGGCTGGCGGCCAGCGCCGCGCCCTCGGTGACACGTGCGGTCTCCAGCACCAGCGCGTGCTCGAAACTCTGCGAGTCCTGTCCGCCGCCCTGCCGCTTGCTCGTCATGCAAGGAACCTAACACGCCCCCCGAACCGCACCGACTGGAAGTGGTTCCAGGGCTGTCACCCGCTGGGGGAACCCCGCCACCGCCCGCACTGGTCGTATGCTCGGCACATGCGGCACCGCACCCTGCTCCAGCGCCTCGGGCGAAAGGCGCGGGGCTACGTCGCCAAGATCCGGCGCCTGCTGCGCAGCGTGCGCGTGGAGGATGCCCACCCGGACGACGCCTGGGCCCACGCCCGGCTCACCCCGGCCGAGGAGCGCGTGTACGCCGCCATGGATCCCCGCGACCGCGAGCACGCCTGCCGGGTTGCCCAGGCGCTGCTGCGCGGGCACCCGGACGTGGGGGCCGAGGTCGTGGCCGCCGCCCTGCTGCACGACTGCGGCAAGAGCGTGCGCCCCTACCGCGTGGCCGAGCGGGTTCTGGTCGGTCTGATTCCCAACCGGCTGGCGCGACTGCTCCCGCCCGTAGGGGCAATCGGCATCCGTGCCCACCACCCGGAACTGGGCGCACGGCTCCTGGCACACGCTGGAGCGCGGCCCCGCGTGTGTCGCCTGGTCGCCCGCCACCACCACCCCGGCGGCGACCCGGACGCCACGCTGCTCCATGAGTACGACGACCGGGAGTGAGATTCCCTCTCTTCGTTCAGCGGAAACGCAGTGAGGCGAGCACCTTGGTGAAGGTCGCGTCAGCCTGGGCGTAGCGCGTGGGCGAGTCGGTCAGCTGGAAGGAGTACAGGTTCTTCGCGCCGTTGCCGTACCACACCCGCATCCGCAGCTGTCCACCGGGGTGGGTCAGCACATACTGGCGCTCCTGCCCGCGGACACCGCCATACGCGGCCACCTTGCTGGACTGCTGTTTCAGAGTGACGCCGCCCGTGGCAACCCCTGACTCAAATTTCTTGAATTCGCTGTTCAGATCGATGGCCGCGCCATTCTTGGCGGTGTACAGCAGGCGGATCAGGGTGGCAGGCGGAGCCTTGGCCGACACCACAGTCAGTCCGGCGGCCTTGTCTCCGAAGTCCGCCCCCAGCCAGCCGCCCGGCAGCGACACCCGGAAGGGCAGTTTGGGATCATCGACCGCCACCAGGGACTGCGCCCCGGCACTTCCCAGGGCAAGCACGGCGATGGTCAACAGACGGGAACAAGCACTCATGTCCGCGAGGGTACCAGCGCCACATGAGCGGTCACCCAGCCCTGTGCTCTGGCCCCTCTGCTGTCAGCGCGGTTCCCTCAACTCTTCGGCCCGACCTCGTACACCGCCCGCCACGGCTTGTAGATGGTCTTGGTGACGTCCTTGCGCACGCCGGCCGCGTCCTTGATGGTGCGGGTGATGTAGAGGTTGTAGCCGTCCTGTGCCCAGTCGACCTGCCGCACCGCGCCGGGCCGGAGCTTCGGGTTCACGATGTACTGGGCAGGCGGGTGCGGCGTGCGCGCCAGGATCACGGCCGGGCTGACCGCGACGGTACGGGCCGGTTTCACGCCCCAGACCTCGACCGTCAGGGTGCTCTTCGCATTGTCGTTCACGGTCTTGATCAGCAGCGGCGCACCGGTGTCGTTCTTGAACTTCAGATCCACACCCGGGTCGTACACGGCGGCCTCGTAGCCCACCTGCGGCTCGTAGTAGCCCACGCGGTACGAGTGCTGGTTGCGCTCGACGACCGGCAGGCCCGCCTGATACAGCGCCCGGAAGGTGGTGGTGCTGACCTGGCACACACCGCCGCCCAGGCCATCGACCGTCCGGCCCCCGCTGATGATCAGGCCGCTGACAAAGCCGTTGCTGGCGCTGATGCCGCCCAGGGTGTTCAGGAAGCTGAAGACCTCGCCGGGGGCGACGACCGCGCCGTTGATCTTCGCGGCAGCATTGGCGACATTGGTGCGCCGCGCGGCGCTGGAATGGTAGTACGTGCTGCGGCCGACCGTGATCAGCTCCAGCTTCCCCGGATCGGGCAGCTGGGCCAGCGTCAGCGCGGGCACACTGGGCCGGCTGGGCAGCACCAGCAGCGCCTTCGTCCGGTCAAGCACGGCCGTCCTGAAGGCCGCATACGCCGCCGGACGATCCGTGACGATTCCGGCCTTCTCCTTGACCTTGACCAGTTGCGTGCCCTTCAGGGCGTAGCGGGCATCCTGTGCGGGCTGGTCGATGTAACCGGTCAGCTGACCAAACGCGACCTTCATGGCAGGCTCGTCGGGCTCGATACCGTCGGGGCGAACCCAGTACAGGTTGGCGACCTGAAGCTCACTGAGAATGCCGCTGCGCGTGGTGCCCGCGAGCTGCACCTTGAAGGGGCGCACCAGGGCGTTGCCCTGATCGACCAGCGGCTGCACCTGCGCGGCCGTACGGTCGGCGGCCCACACGTTCAGTGGAATGGTCACCGTGGTGCTGGCGGGCGCGGCGACATAGCCCTTCACGGCGGCGGCGACGTCGGGGCGCCGGCCGGCCGTATCGGGCTTCACCGCATACCGCTTCGTGGTTCGCTCGAAGATCACGCTGGCGTTTCTGGGCGACTGTTCCAGACCGCGTGCCAGCGTGGTCAGGGTCGAGGTGGCCCGCTGAGCGTCGACTGCGGTCACGAGCGGGAACTCCTGCACCTTCGCCTGCCCCAGGAGGGCCTGAAGGCGGTCGATCAGGCCGCGTTCGGCGGTGGCCTGCTCGGCGGGTTTCACGCTGGCTGCCGCGTCGACGTGCCAGCCGAGCTGCCCGGCCCCGACCGTCCACGCATTCGTGCCGGCGGTCACCGTGACCTGCGGCGCGGCGGGCGCACGGGCCGCCACGGCCGCGAGGGCCTGTTCGCGCGTCAGGCCGCCCACGTCCACGCCGCCCACGCGCAGGCCCGGTGCCAGCGTCCCGCCCGGCTGCGACGCCGCGTCGACCGCCAGCGCTCCGCCCAGCAGCGCGATCCCCAGTGTTCCCCCGATCCAGGCCTTCATCGCCATCAGTGTAGGAAAAAGGAAGCGGAAATGCGCGTCAGATCGTCACACTCGACGGATCCTTCCCCCATCCAGGGAGACGAGGCGGCCGGATACGCGTCTCCGCATCCGGCCGTCCAGCACCTCACCCTCGTCTGCCCTACTCGGTCTGCTTGTCCTCGCGGCCCTGCGCGAGCTCCGCCTGCCGCTCGGCGCGGGGGTTGACGGTGTTCAGGACGCGCTCGAAGGCCGCCACCACAGTGTCGATCTGCTCCTTCGTGATCGGGATGGGCGGCAGGAAGCGCACAACCAGCGGCGTGGCCTGGAGGGTCAGGATGCCCTCGTCGTGCTCCAGCGCGTGGATGTACGGGGCGCTCTTCTCCTTGAGTTCCACGCCGATCATCAGGCCCAGGCCGCGCACCTCGCGGATCTTGGGGCTCTGAATGGCGCGCAGCTTCTCCATGAAGTACTCGCCCTTCTCGCGCGCCTGCTCGGCCATGCCCTCGCGGCGCATGACGCGCAGCGACGCCACGCCCGCCGCCATGGCCAGCGGGTTGCCGCCGAAGGTCGTGCCGTGCCCGCCGGCCGGCATGCGGTCGGCGACCGCGGCGGTCATGGCGAGCGCGCCCGCCGGGACGCCGCCGGCGATGGCCTTGGCGAGCGTCATGGCGTCGGGCACCACGCCCGAGTGCTCGCACGCGAACATCTTGCCGGTGCGGCAGAAGCCGGTCTGGATCTCGTCGAGGATCAGCAGCGCGCCCTTCTCCTGCGTGATGCGGCGGGCCTCCTGCATGAACTCCACGGTCGCGGGGCGCACGCCGCCCTCGCCCTGGATGGGTTCCATGATCACGGCGGCCGTCTCGTCGGTCACGGCGGCGCGCAGCGCCTCGATGTCGCCGTACGGCACGAAGTCCACGTTGCGGTTATCCACGGCGTCGCCGAAGGGCTCGCGGTACTTGGGTTCCCACGTGAACGCCAGCGCGCCCAGCGAGCGGCCCGAGAAGCCCCGCCGGAACGACACGAAGCGCTTCCGGCCCGTGCCGGTGATCGCGAATTTCTTCGCGGCCTCCATCGCCTCGGTGCCGGAATTGCACAGGAACACCCGGTCGAGGCCCTGCGGCAACGCGGCGACCAGTTCCTGCAGGAACTCGGCGCGCTTGTCGTTCGGGAGGGTCTGCGGCATGACGGTCAGGCGCTCGGCCTGCTCCTTGATCGCCCTGACGACGTCGGGGTGGCTGTGCCCGATGTTCGCCACGCCGTAGCCGGCGACGCAGTCGATGTACGAGCGGCCGGTCTCGTCCCACACGGTCGCGGCCTGGCCGCGCGTCATGACGACGTGGTGCTTGTTGTACACGCCGCTGTCGTACTTGAGTTCGGCGTCCAGCCACTTGCTCTGGGTGCTCTCGGGGGTCGTGGTCATAGGGTTGCCCTCCTGGGGTCGTCCGCCCAGTGTAGGCGCTGGGCGGCGGGGATTCACGGTCGGTGTCCAGCCCGGCGGGCCCGGACGGTGGCCGGCGCGGTCATGCGGGGGCGGTCATGCGGGGGCCGGGCGGGCCCGGCGCGGCGGCGCGTTGATCAGGCCCAGGCCGGCGAGCACCACGAGCACGCCCAGCGCGGACAGCAGTCCCACCGGCTCGCCCGACAGCGCCGCCCAGCCCAGGCCCCATACCGGCAGCGCGTACGTGACCGCCGTGACCTGGGTGGGCGACACGCGCGCCAGCAGGCCGTAGTACAGCAGGTACGCCAGCCCACTGCCCAGCACGCCGAGCACGACGACCGACGCCACGCCCCGCGCCTCCAGCGGCCCCGGCTGCGGGCCGAGCAGCGCCACCGGCAGGAGCATGAGCGCGCACAGGCCCAGCTGCGTGGTCGCCAGCCCCACCGGGTCGAGGCCCGACAGCGTGCGCTTGGCGATGGTCGTGGCGACGGCGTACCCGGCGCTGGCGAGCAGCAGCACGGTCACGCCCTGCGCGGTCGCGTGCCCGCCGCCCAGCCCGCCCGACACGGTCAGGGCCACGCCGCCCAGGCCGAGCAGCACCCCGGCGACCACCGGGCCGCGCAGCCGCGACTCGTGCAGGCCCAGCCCGATCAGCAGGGCGAACAGCGGCGTGGTCGCGTTGATGATCGCGGCGATGTTGCTGCTCACCGTCTGTTCGCCCCACGCGAAGAACGTCCACGGGATGGCGTTGTTGAACAGCGCCACGAGCAGCAGCGGCCGCCACAGCCGCAGCGGCGGCAGCGCGTGCCGGCCCAGCCGCAGGGCGGCGACCAGCACCAGCACCCCGAACACCGAGCGCAGCAGCGCCACCCACACCGGCGGGAACACCTCGCCCGAGTAGCGGATCAGCAGGAACGACACGCCCCAGACCGCGGAGAGCAGGAACATCTGAAAGACGTCCCGGCGGGTCATGCCGGCTCCCCCAGCGCCCGGCTGAAGTGGTGCGCGCTGATGCTCAGGCCGTGGGCGTGGTACAGGCGGTGCGCGGCGTGGCGGGCCTCGCCCGTGCCGGAGTCAAGGTGCAGGGCCACGCAGCCCAGGTGGCGGGCCTCGTCGGCCAGCCAGGTCAGGAGCGCGCCGGCGTGCCCGCGCCCCCGCGCGCCCGGCAGGGTGCTCAGGTCGTCCACGTACAGCGTGCGGCCCTCCCACAGGGTCGTGACGACGCGCCACCCGGCGACGGCGACGGCCTCGGCGCGTCCCGGTTCGAAGGCCCCGGTCAGGCGGTAGCCCTCGGGCCCGACCGCGTGCAGGTGGGCCTGGAGGGCCTCCACGCGGTCGGTCGCGGGGGAGTCCGGCCGCAGCTCGCGCAGCGCGGGCAGGGCCAGGGCGGCGTCCCCGGGCGGAATGGGACGGAGGGCGCGGGGGTCGGACATGGTCGTAGACTACGGGCATGGTGGCCCCCCGCACAGCTCCACTTCCGGCGAGTTCCGGCAGTCCACTCCGGAGCACGCGGACGGACGGCCTGCCGTTCCCCGTGACGCTGGAGCGGGGCGGGCGCGAGCCCCTGCACGCGCAGCTGGCGGCGCGGCTGAGGGCGGCGGTGCTGTCGGGCGCGCTGCCGGGCGGGTCGGCGCTGCCCGGCACCCGCACGCTGGCCGCCACCCTGGGCGTCACGCGCGGCGTGGTCGCCGACGCGTACGCGGCGCTCGTCGCGGACGGCACGCTGGAGGCCACCGTGGGGCGCGGCACCGTGGTGCCCGTGGGCGCGGCGCGCAGCACGGCCGCCCCCGCCGCCCGCGGGCCCGCATGGCTGCTCGCGTTCCGGCCGCCGCCCGTCGACGACCCCCTCCCGCCGGCGGGCATCGTGTTCCAGACCGGGGTCACCGAGACGCGCATGCTGGACGTGCGCGCGTGGCGGCAGGCGTGGGCGGCGGCGGCCCGCGCACCCCTGCCCGGCGGGTACGGCGACCCGGCGGGCGAGCCGGAACTGCGCGCCGCGCTGGCGGCCTTCGTGGGCCGGCAGCGGGGCCTCGCGGCGGGTGCGGAGGAGGTGGTCGTCACGGCCGGGTCGCTGCACGCCCTGAACGTGATCTCGCGGGGCCTGCTGCCGCCGGGTTCGCGGGTGCTGTTCGAGGAACCCGGCTACCGCGCCGCGCGGCAGGTGCTCCTCGACGACGGGCACGAGGTGATCCCCGTGCCGGTGGACGACGGCGGCCTGACGATCGGCCCGGACTCGCCCCCCGCGCGGCTGGCGTACGTGACGCCCAGCCACCAGTTCCCGCTGGGCGGCCGCATGAGCCTGCCGCGGCGGCTGGCCCTGCTGGAGTGGGCGCGGCGGCACGACGCATTGATCGTCGAGGACGACTACGACGGCGAGTTCCGCTACGACGCCCCGCCCCTGCCCACCCTGGCGAGCCTCGACGCGGGCGGCGGACGGGTGCTGTACCTGGGCACCCTGAGCAAGGTGCTCGCCCCGGGCCTGCGCACGGGCTTTCTGACCGCGCCGCCTGCACTGATCCCGGCACTGGTGCGGGCCCGGACGCTGCTGGACTTCGGGCACCCCCTGCCGGTGCAGCGGGCGCTGACGTGGCTTCTTGCGGGCGGGCACGTCGACCGGCACGTCCGCCGCGCCCGGCGCTGGCACGCCCAGGTGCGCGCAGCCCTGACCGAGGAACTCGCGCCCCTCGCCCCGCACGCCACGCTGGGCGGCATCGAGGCGGGGCTGCACGTGTGCCTGCACCTGCACGGCGGCCTGGAGGCGCGGGACGTCGCCGCACGGCTCGCGGCGCGGGGCGTGCACGTGGTCACGCTCGACCTGTACACCCTGCGGCCGGTCACGTCCCAGACGCTGGTGCTGGGCTTCGGCGGCCTGACCGTGGACGAGGCCCGGCGCGGCGCGCGGATCATCCGGGCGGTGTTGGCCCCCTGACGGGAACGGCAACCGCGGAGCGGAATCGGCCGTACTGAGAAGCATGAGGACGAAGACCTTCCACCTGCCGCTCCTGGCCGCGCTGCCCGCCGTGCTCGCCGCGTGCGGGCCGGCCGGGGTGGACACGGCCGGCTACACCCGCTGGTCGTACGGCAGCTCCCAGCAGTGCCTGGACGCCAACCGCGCGCTCCTGACGCAGGGCCTGTCCAACCCCTGCCAGCGCAGCGGCGGCACGTACTTCGGGCCGTATATCCGGGTCTTCAATGGCACCCGGCAGTACCTGGGCTACGACGGCCGCGGCAAGACCCTGGCCGGCGGCGTGACCTACGACCCGGCGCGTGGCAGCTACGGCACGTTCCGCGCGCCCGTCACGCGCGGCGGCTTCCTGGGGTCGGCGCGCAGCGGCTCCTTCGGCGGATGAGGCGGCTGACCTTCGCCCCCCGCCCAGGCTGGGAGGAACGCCTGCGTGCCGTGGGCTTCACGTGGTACGCGCCGACGCCCGAGCACCCTGTCCCCTACTGGGGCGAGGACGCCGCGTACGCCTTCACACCTGCCGAGATCGAGCGCGTCGCAGCGGCGTCTCAGGAGCTCACGCGGCTGGTGCTGGACGCCACCGGGCACGCCATCGAGACCGGCCGGCTCGCGGAGCTCGGCATTCCCGCGTTCCTGCACGCCGCGGTGCGCGCGTCGTGGGAGCGGGACGACCCGACCGTCTACATGCGCCTGGACGTCGCGTACGACGGGCAGGACGTGAAGCTGCTGGAGGTGAACGCCCAGACGCCCACCAGCCTGATCGAGGCGGCTGTGGCCCAGTGGCAGTGGCTGGAGGATCGCCGCGCGGCGGGCGAGCTCCCGGGCACCGCCGACCAGTGGAACAGCGTCCACGAGGCGCTGGGTGCACAGTGGGCGCACCTGATCCGCGCACGGGGCGTGGGGCACGTGCACTTCAGCGCCGCGGACGTGGACGAGGACATCGCCACCGTCACGTACCTGCGCGACCTGGCGGAGCAGGCCGGGGCCAGCAGCAGCTACTCGTCCGTGGCCCAGATCGGCACCAGTCCCGAGTCGGACACGCTGCTCGACACCCTGACGCTGCCCATCCGGCACCTGCTGTGGCTGTGGCCCTTCGAGTTCGCGTGGGAGTCCCCCGACGCCGCGTTCCTGGCGACCACGCACACGCGCTTCATCGAGCCGCTGTGGAAGACCGTGACGGGCAGCAAGGGCCTGCTGGCGCTGCTGCACGAGCGCCACCCCGGCCACCCGCACCTGCTCCCCGCCACCCTGACCCCCGGCGCGCTCGGCCCGGCCGTGGTGCGCAAGCCCCTGTACTCCCGCGAGGGGCAGAACGTCCAGCTTCCCGGCGAGCCGACCACCCCCGGCGATTACGCCGACCTGCCAGTGGTCGAGCAGGCGTATACCGATCTGTCCACCTTCCACGCCCCGGACGGCCCCCGTTACCCCGTGCTGGGCATCTGGATCGCCGGCGACGAGGTCTGCGGAATGGGCATCCGCGAGGGCCGCGGCCGCGTCACGGACAACCGCGCGACCTTCGTGCCGCACGTGATCCTGCCAGAAGGAGTCTGACAGCAGAGTTCAGAGGCATTGAGGGTTGCCCTGGGTGCCTCTGAAACGAGCGGAGCGAGTCCCGGACAGGGCAGCGGTTGGAAGTGGAGCCCTGAGGCATCTTCTCAGCCCCGGGGCGGAACTGACCAGCGCTGTGAAGGGCCGAACGTCTGACGTGCGGACGGTACGACCTTCAGACCCTCCGACCGCTTACCGCCGCCCCTTCACCAGCCACGCGTGCTCCCCCACGCCGGCGGCCTGGTTCGCGGCGCGGGCCATGACGAACAGCAGGTCGGAGAGGCGGTTGAGGTACACCTGCACGTGCGCGTTGGCGTCCTCCTCGTGCAGCAGGCGGATCACCTCGCGCTCGGCGCGGCGGGCGACGGTGCGGGCCACGTGCAGGGCGGCGGCGGCGGGCGTGCCGCCCGGGTGCACGAAGCCCGTGAAGGGCGGCGCGGCGTCCTGGTAGCGGTCGATCATCGCCTCGACGAACGTGACGTCCTGCTCGTCCATGCGGGTGATCTTCGCCTCGTAGGTGGTGCCGCTGCGCGTGGCGAGGTCGGCCCCCACGTCGAACAGGGCGTTCTGGAGGTACTCCAGGTCGGCATCCAGCGCCGGGTCGGGCTTGTGGCTGCGCGTGTTGTGCGCCCGCGCGAGGCCGATGGCGCTGTTCAGCTCGTCGACCGTGCCGTACGCCTCCACGCGGATGTTCGCCTTGCTGACCCGGTCGGCCCCGTACAGGCCCGTGGTGCCGCCGTCGCCGGTCTTCGTGTAGAGCTTCATGGAGGACAGCCTAGAGCAGAGGGGGCAGGGCAGAGAGCAACATCCTTCGCCCTCTGCCCTGCCCCCCTGGCCCACTGCTTCGTCAGGCCCGGTTCGTCTCCTCCGTCAGCTTGCGCAGGCTGGCGGCGAGGTCGGGGCGCAGGTCGGCGGCGTTGTAGCGCCACGTCCAGTTGTGGTCGCCGGTGGTGCCCGGCAGGTTCATGCGGGCCTCGGTACCCAGGTTGAAGATGTCCTGGAGGGGCACGACGGCGAGGTTCGCGCGCGTCTCGAAGGCGATGCGCATCAGCTGGGGCGCAAAGCTCTCCTCGGAGGGATCACTGCTGGTGTAGGTGCGGAAATTGTGCTTCTCCAGCTCGTCGGCATGCACCCACCAGCCCCGCGTGGTGTCGTTGTCATGGGTGCCGGTGTACACGACCTGGTTCTCGCGCAGGTTGTGCGGCAGGAAGTCGTTCACGCTGAAGTCTCCGCCACCGAACGCGAACTGCAGCACGGCCATGCCGGGGAACTCGAAGTCGTCGCGCAATGCCTCGACGTCCGGCGTGATCACGCCCAGATCCTCCGCGATGATCGGCAGGACACCCAGGGCCTCGCGCACCGCCTCGAACATCTCGTGGCCGGGGGCGGGCACCCAGCGGCCGTGGATGGCGGTCTCGGCGGGGAAGGGAATCTCCCAGTACGCCGCGAAGCCGCGGAAGTGGTCGATACGGATCACGTCGTACAGCTTCAGGCTGCCCTGGAAGCGCTCGATCCACCACGCGTAGCCGTCAGCCCGCATGGCGTCCCAGTTGTACAGGGGGTTGCCCCACAGCTGCCCCGTCTCGGAGAAGTAGTCCGGCGGCACGCCCGCCACGACGGTCGGCTGGCCGGCGTCGTCGAAGTAGAACTGCGCGCGGTTCGCCCACGCATCGCTGGAGTCCATCGCCACGAAGATCGGGATGTCCCCGATGATCTGGATGCCGCGCTCGTGCGCGTACGCACGGGCGGCGTTCCACTGCCGGAAGAACAGGAACTGCGTGAACTTCACGCGGTCGAGCGCCTGCCCGAGGGACTCGGTGGCAGCCTTCAGGGCCTGGGGATCACGGTCGCGTACGGCCGGCTCCCACGCGTTCCACGGCAGGCCGCCGTACGTGCGCTTCAGGGCCATGAACAGGGCGTAGTCGTCCAGCCACGACGCCTCGGCGGCCTTGAAAGCCTCGAACTGCGCGGCAAGTTCCGGGGCCTGGCCATCGCCGAACGCGAAATGCGCGTAGGCCCGTTCCAGCATCTGGTTGCGCCAGATGAACTGCTGCCCGAAGTCCACCTTCTGCGGGTGGAAGTCCGGCACGGCCTGGAAGTCCGTATCGAGCAGCAGACCCTCGGCGCGCAGCTCGGTCAGGTCGATCAGGTAGGGATTCCCGGCAAAGGCACTGAACGCCTGGTACGGACTGTCGCCGTAGCCGGTCGGGCCCAGGGGCATGACCTGCCAGTACTTCTGGCCGGCGGCCGCGAGCCAGTCGATAAAGGTGCGAACCTGAATACCCAGTTCGCCGATACCGTACGGGCCGGGAAGGCTGGTGGGGTGCAGCAGGACGCCGCTGGAACGTGGGATGGACATGGGAGGAACCTCCAGGGACATGGACGGGATCGCAGGGTGGAAGTGATTCCAGACAGACCGAGGATAATGCACCGTACTCCCCACGCGGCCCGGCCTCAGCGGACGATCAGAATTCCGTGAGACCCGGCGTGCTACGACGGTGACTGTGATCCATCTCGCCTTCAAGGCGGCCGTGGCCCTGTGTGGTCTGCTTGGTGTCGTCCAGGCGTCTGCGCCGGCTCCGGCCAGTCCATCGTCCGCCGTGCTGGACGGCCTGCGCGGCCACCTCGCCACATTCACGCCCGTGTCCGGCGAGACGTCGCTGCTGGCCGTGGCGCGACAGGAGGCCCTGGACTGGACGGCCTTCCAGAACCTCTTCACCACCCAGGTGACGGGGGCAGCGTATCTGGACTGGCGTGGCCACACCGCCACCACCACTGCCAGCGTGTTCACCACCCTGCGGGCCGCCACCTACGCTGCCGGAGCGCGCACGCTGCTCGTGGTGAACCGTGAATGGTGCTCGGCGGGCAGCTGCCAGACCCGTACCGCCTTCGGGTGGCTGGAACCGGGCGGCCTGGAGGTCGTGAAGGACACCACCGTGATCCCCCTGCTCCGCGACGTGGACTTCTACCCCGGTTCGGTGCCCGCGTGTCTGAAAGGAGTGACCCTCAGCGTGACCTACGTTCCCGCCCGCACTGGCGGCACCCTGAGCGCCATGGCGGTCGCGCCGCGCGCCGCGCAGCAGGCTTGCGCGAAGGCAGGAATCACCCCCGAGGCCGTCACCCGCCCCCTGAATTTGAACTGGACACCCGGCGTGGGGAAGTTCCGGAAGGCGTGGTAGACGGCCCTCAGCGCGTGGCGATCTTCACGCGCCTTTCCAGCTGATCGGTGAACAGGGTCATCACGCTGGTCAGGGCCAGATACACCACGGCCACGGTGGTCAGCACCGGGATCGGCTGGAAGCTCTCGCTGCTCACGCGGGAGCCGGCCAGCGTGAGTTCCAGCAGCGCAATGCTGGACGCCAGCGACGAGTCCTTGAGCAGCGCCACGAGATTGTTCACCAGCGGCGGCACCACGATCCGCAGCGCCTGCGGGAGCACCACCGTGCCCATGGTCTGCGCCCCGCTCAGGCCCAGCGAGCGGGCGGCCTCGGTCTGCCCACGTGGTATGGCGAGGATGCCCGCCCGGATGACCTCGGCGTTGTACGCGCCGACGTTCAGCGCCAGGGCGATCACCGCCGACCAGAACTCGTTGAGCTGCACGTTGATGCCGATGCCCTGGAGCAGCGGCGGCAGCGCGTTGTACACGAACAGGATCTGCACCAGCAGCGGCGTGCCCCGGATGATCCACACGAAGAAGTTCGCCGGGGCACGCACCCACGCGCTGGCACTGGTCTTCTGGATGCCCGCGATCATGCCGATCACCAGCCCGATCAGGCCGCTGACCACCGTGAGCTGCAGGGTCATCCGTGCCCCCTCGACAAACAGGTCGGCACGCGGCCCGATGGGATCGGGCATCTGGCGCAGGATCAGCGTGATCACGAAGAACAGCGCCAGGAAGGCCAGCACCGCGCCCGCCACCCACAGCAGCAGGCCGCCACCGGGCGGGCCGGGGCGCACAGGTTTCGCGGCAGTCACGCGGGGCTCCACGGACTGCGGAGACCGGTTCCAGACAGTGAGCGTGAGGACATTTGGGGAATGATGGCATACCGGCGCGTAGACACGGTACACAGGGCGGCGGGACGACCCCAACCGGAGCCGTCCCGCCACGTCACGCCGGACTCAGCGGCAGCGGACGTCCGTGCCGAAGTACTGGCCGCTCAGCTTGGCGTAGCTGCCGTCGCTGAGACTCTTGGTCAGGGCGGCGTTGAGTTCCTTCAGCAGGCCGGAGTTGCCCTTCTTGACGGCCATGCCGATGCGCTCGTTGAACAGCAGCGCGCCCTGCACGACCTTGCCCTTCTGCGCCTTCACGAGATCCAGGCCCGTGAACTTGTCGCCCACCCAGGCGTCCACGCGGCCCGCCATCAGGGCGGCCTGGGCGTCGGTGTCCTTGGGGAAGGTCTTCACGTCGCCCACGCCGGGCACCTTGCGGACGTTCTCCAGGTACGTGGTGCCGACCTGCACCGCCACCGACTTGCCGCTCAGGGCCGCCGCCGTGGTGGGGCCGCCGGGCTTGGTGACGATCGCGCCGCCCGTGCAGTAGTGGGGGCTGGAGAAGTCCACCGCCTTCTGACGCTCGGGCGTGATGCCGTGGCTGGCGATCACGAAGTCGTAGCGATCCTGGTTCAGGCCGATCAGCAGGTTGTCGAAGGGCTGCGTGACCCACTGCACCTTCAGGCCCAGCTGCGCGGCGAGCTGGTTGGCGAGATCGACCTCGAAGCCGGTGAGCACCTTGCCCTTCAGGACGTTGAAGGGCGGGAACGCGCCCTCGGTGGCGATCTTGATCGTGCCGGACTTCTTGATGTCGTCCCAGGAGCGGGCCTGGGCGGTCGACGCGAGCAGGGCGAGGGCGGTCAGGGCGAGCAGAGTCTTCTTCATGGGAACTCCTTGGGTACCGAGGTCGGTGAGGTGGTTGCCGGGAAGCATAGCGGGCGACGCGCACAGCGTAAAGTTGCCCCCACAGCGGGGCGTGGAAAACGCCGCCCCCGTGGGAGCGGCGCTGTGCATGCAGAGCGGGTTCAGTCGGCGCTGACGGCGCTCGCGTACTCGTAGCCCAGGCCGGGCGTGTCGGCCTGACCGCGCGTGCCGGCAGGCGTTCCCCGGTCGATGGCCAGTTCGGTCGCGGGATCGAAGGCGTGCAGACGGGTCTGGTCGACCACGATGTTGATGCTGTCACCGGGCTGCACGAGGGCCTGACCCTCGACCTTGACGGTCATGTCCTGCCCGGCCACACTGATGATCAGGTCGGTCTGGGCACCCAGCGGCTCGACCACGACGACCGTGCCGCTCAGCTTGTTCACGCCCTGCGGGATGTCGCCCACTTCCGGCAGCGACACGTGCTCGGGGCGGATGCCCATGACGACTTCCTTGCCCTCGTAGGCCCGCAGGCTCTGGCCCAGGCGGCCCATCGGCGCGACCTGATCGTTGCCGATCACGAAGTTGCCGTTCTGCACGCGGCCCGTCAGGAAGTTCATGCTGGGGCTGCCGATGAAGCCGGCCACGAACTTGTTCTGCGGGAAGTCGTAGAGGTTCATGGGCGTGTCGACCTGCATGATCACGCCGTCGCGCATGACCACGATGCGGTTGCCGAGCGTCATGGCCTCGACCTGGTCGTGGGTCACGTACACGATGGTGGCACCCAGGCGGCGGTGCAGCTGGGAGATCTGGGAGCGCATCTCGACGCGCAGCTTGGCGTCCAGGTTCGAGAGCGGCTCGTCCATCAGGAAGACCTTCGGCTCACGCACGATCGCGCGGCCCATGGCGACACGCTGGCGCTGACCACCGGACAGCTCCTTGGGCTTGCGGCCCAGCAGGTGCTCGATCTGGAGGATCTTGGCCGCGTCACGGACGCGGCGGTCGATCTCGTCCTTGGGCGTCTTGCGGAGCTTCAGGCCGAAGGCCATGTTGTCGTAGACGTTCATGTGCGGGTACAGCGCGTAGTTCTGGAAGACCATGGCGATGTCGCGATCCTTGGGCGGCACGTCGTTCACGACGCGGTCACCGATCTTCAGGATGCCGTCGCTGATGTCCTCGAGGCCGGCGATCATGCGCAGGGTCGTGGACTTGCCACAGCCCGACGGCCCGACGAACACCATGAGTTCGCGGTCGGCGATGTGGAGATTGAAGTCCTTCACCGCGTGGTGCTTGGTGCCGTACCGCTTGTTGATGTGCTCCAGGATGACTTCTGCCATGCTCTACGCCTGCCTCTGTCGCCCCTACTCTTGCCCGTGAATGTGCTTCCCCGGCGGGAAGCGGGTCGGGCAACCGGGGTACGTGTACGAGAAACCCGGACTTCCACTGACGCCTTGCTGACAGGGCGAAGTTTACCACGCCCCGGCTGCACGGTTGGCACCACGCTGGACAATCGGGTCGGGAGCCGCGCCGCCCGTCAGTACGCCGTGCCGGTCTTGGTCACCATCAGCTTGAGTTCATGCGGGCTGGTGGCCGACGCCAGGGCCTCGTCCATGGTGATCAGGTGGTTGCGGTACAGCTGCACGAGGTGCTGGTCGAAGGTGTGCATCCCCCGGATGTTGTCCTCGATCAGGGCATCCTTGATCAGGGGCGTCTTCTCCTCGTCCTTGATGTAGTCCTGGATCAGGGGCGTGTTCAGCATGATCTCCAGCCCCAGCACCCGCCCGACTCCGTCCGAGCGCCGGAGCAGCCGCTGGCTGACGATGCCGACCAGGGACTCGGCCAGGTGAATCCGGATCTGGTCGCGCTCGAAGGGCGGGAAGAAGTCGATGATGCGGTTCACCGAGCGCACGGCGTCCTGGGTATGCAGCGTGCTGAGCACCAGATGGCCCGTCTGCGCGGCCGAGAGGGCGGCCTCGACGGTCTCCTTGTCGCGCATCTCGCCGATCATGATCACGTCGGGATCCTGGCGCATGGCGTATTTCAGGGCGGTGCGGAAGTCGCGGGTGTCGCTGCCGACCTCGCGCTGCACCACGATGCTCTTCTTGTTCTTGTGCAGGATCTCGACCGGATCCTCAACCGTGATCACGTTGTACGCGAACGTCCGGTTGATGTGGTCGATCAGGCTGGCCAGGGTCGTGCTCTTGCCGCTGCCGGTGGGGCCGGTCACCAGGATCAGGCCACGCGGCGAGTCGGCCAGACCGCGCATCAGGTCGGCCGGGAGACCCAGCGACTCGAAGCCCGGAATCGCGTCCGACACGATCCGCATGACGATCCCCACCGCGCCGCGCTGCCGGAACACGTTGCAGCGGAAGCGGCCCAGCCCCGACACCGAATACGCGATGTCCAGCTCGTGGCGGTATTCGAAGTCCTCCCACTGCTCGGCGGGCATCAGTGCCTGCGCGAGCATCTGGGTGTCCGGCGGCATCAGCGCCTGCGACCCGAAGGGCACCAGTTGCCCGTCCACGCGGCCCATCGGCGGACTGCCGGCCTGCAGGTGCACGTCCGACGCGCGGCGCGTGACCATCTCGCGCAGCAGTTCGTCCAGGGTCACGCGCCGGCCCCGATGGTCGCTCCGGGATCCAGGGGCAGGTTGTCGATCAGGCGAACGCCGTACATCCGGGCGGCCACGAGCACGCGGGTCATGGGGTCATTGTCCTCACGTTCTCTTTCCAGCATGTCACTGGACAGCAGGTCAGCCCCCACGACCTCCAGATATTCCACCTCTGCGTCCGGCTCGTGGGCGAGCACGTCCAGGCCTGCCTGTCGCAGCGCCAGTGTTCGGCGTTCGCCCCCCGCGTAGGCCGCCTGCACCGAGCGCAACGCCCGGTGCAGCACCGTGGCCCGCTCCTTCTGCGGCGCCGTCAGATACGAGTTGCGGCTGCTCATGGCGAGACCCGACGTCTCGCGCACCGTGGGCACCCCCACGACCTCGACCGGCACATTCAGGTCGGTGACCATGCGCCGCAGCACGGCCAGCTGCTGCCAGTCCTTCTCGCCCAGGAACACCCGCCCGGGCTGCACGAGGTTCAGGAGTTTGAGCACCACGGTCGCCACGCCCACGAAATGCCCGGGCCGCGCCGCGCCGTCCAGCGGCTCGCTGACGCCCGACACCACCACCCGCGTGTCGAATCCCGGCGGGTACATGGTCTCCACTTCCGGAAAGAAGACCGCATCCACACCCGCCCCGGCCGCCACGCGCAGGTCGCGCTCCAGGTCACGCGGGTACTTCGCCAGATCCTCCTTCGGGCCGAACTGAAGGGGATTGACGAAGATGCTGAGCACCACCACGTCGCAGGCCTGCCGCGCCTGCCGGATCAGGGTCGCGTGTCCCTCGTGCAGGTAGCCCATGGTGGGCACGAAGCCCACCACGCCCTGTCCGCCCAGCGCTGCCCGCAGCAGCAGAGGATCGCGGTACACGGCCGGGGTCGCCACGTCATGCGGCGGGGCAGGCGGCGTGGTCACTCGCTCTTCCCGTCCAGGCCCAGCGCTCCCACCACGGCATCGAGCACCCACGAGATCACGGTCAGAATCAGCGCCCCGATGATCGCCGCGCCGAAGCCGTTCACATTCAGCGCCGTCACCGCTGCCACGAGGTACAGCACCACGCCGTTCACCACCAGCGTGAACAGCCCCAGCGTGAGCACGTTCACCGGCAGCGACAGCAGCAGCAGCACCGGCCGGATCAGCGCGTTCACGATCCCCATGACCAGCGCCGCGATCAGCACCCCGACCACGTCCGCGCCGGGCGCGAAACTCACGCCCCCGTACACCTGCGTGAGCAGGTACAGCGCCAGGGCATTGACCAGCAGCCGGATGATGAATCCCATGGGGACAGGATACGGGATGGGTCAGTGTGCGGCATGGCAGGAAACCGGCATCCACTGGCATGGAATTGTGAAGAGACTCCTGTTCCTACCACTCCTTGCCGTCGCCTGTGCCCCCGGCATCGCGTCACAATCGGCGTCTCTGCCCTTGCATCCGGGGCAGGTGTGGCAGTACACCGTCACGGAATCAGGCAAAGCACCGAGAACCGGCACGATCAGGGTCAACAGCCCGAACGAGCCTCGACTGAACGGCATCGTCAGCGACGATCTGCGCTATCCGCACGACGCGATCCTCTTTTGTTCCGCGAACAAGAAGCAATTGCTCCTGAACCCATATGCCGGCCCTGGCGGAACGATCACCGGATGCACCTTCAATACCATCGACGGGTATCAGAGCGACTTCAGCGCCGACTACGCGTACATGGCGCCCACCAAAAACATCCTGGGCACCTGCTCGCTGAAACGACTGAAGTGAGGACGCGGTGACGGTCAGAGGCTCCGGTGCCCCGATCACTCCACGCCCTCAACCCGATGACCGATCAACTTACAGCCCGAACCGCGCGTAGATGTCGTCCACGTGCCTCAGGTACCACTGCAGATCGAAGGCGGCGTCCAGATGGGCGTCGTCCAGCGGGTTTTCCGGGTCGGCCTTCAGCAGGTCGCGCAGGCCCTCGCCGGTTTCCCAGCTCCGCAGGGCATTGCGCTGCACCAGGCCGTACGCGGCCTCGCGGCTCATGCCCTGTTCGTCGATCAGCGCGTGCAACACGCGCTGGCTGAAGACCAGACCGCCCAGGTCGTTCAGGTTCTTCAGCATGCGGTCCGGGAACACGACCAGATCGCGCAGCACGCCGGTCAGGCGGCGCGTGGCGTAGCTGGCGGCGGCGGTGGCGTCCGGCAGGATGACGCGCTCGGCGCTGGAGTGGGAGATGTCGCGCTCGTGCCACAGGGCGACGTTTTCCAGGCCGGTGGTCAGGAAGCCGCGCAGCAGGCGGGCAAAGCCGGTGACGTTCTCGGTCAGGATGGGGTTCTTCTTGTGCGGCATGCTGCTGCTGCCGGTCTGCCCCTTGCCAAAGGGCTCCATCGCCTCGCGCACCTCGCTGCGCTGGAGGTGGCGGATCTCGACGGCGATGCGCTCCAGGGTGGTGCCCAGGATCGCCAGGGCGGACAGCACCTCGGCGTGGCGGTCGCGGGCCAGGGTCTGGTTGGTGACGGGCGCGGCCTGCCAGCCCCACGCGGCGGCGACCTCGACCTCGACCTTCGGGGACACGTGCGCGTAGGTGCCCACGCTGCCCGACAGCATCACGACCTGCACGCGCTTTCTGGCGGCATTCAGGCGCTCCAGATCGCGTTCCAGGGTCGCCATCCAGTTCAGGAACTTCAGGCCGAAGGTCATGGGTTCGGCGTGGATGCCGTGCGTGCGGCCGACCGTGGGCGTGTGCTTGTAGGCCACCGCCTGGATCCGGCAGACCGCGTGCAGCGCCTCGACATCCGTGATGATCAGGCCCAGTGCCTCGTCCAGCAGCAGGTTCTGGGCGGTGTCCACGACATCGGTGCTGGTCAGGCCGTGGTGGATGAAGCGGGCGTGTTCGCCGTACCGGTCGGTCAGGGCGCGTGTGAAGGCCACGATGTCGTGACGGGTGACGGCCTCGATCTCGGCGACCTTGTCGGCAAAGGCGTCGTCCAGGGGATCGGCGGCGCTCTGCGCGGTCAGGGCGGTGTGGGCCTCACGGGGCACCTCGCCGTGATTGGCCTGGGCGTCCATGGCGGCGAGTTCCACCTTCAGCCACGCGCGGTACTTGCTGGCCTCGCTCCACAGGGCCTTCATCTCGGGGGTCAGGTAACGGTCGATCACGCCCCGGAGCGTAGCACCGCCCACCACGGCCCCCGGACATCACGGATAGGCCGGGTCCGGAGTTCCTACACTGACGGCATGACACCGACCGCCATGACACCGCTGCGCCGCCGGCCACCCCACCACACATGATCCTGGGCCTGCTGCTGCTGATCCTGATCAGCGTGAACCTGGGCGGGATCTTCAGCATGGTCATGCAGGTGGGGCGAGGGGACTGGCTGGCGGGCCTGGGCTCGTTGCTGCTCCTGGCCGTACTGGACGTGGCGGGCTTCTGGATCGTACGGGCGCTGCGCGAGGAGGGCTGATCCGGCACCCGGTTCCCGTGCCCGTGTGCTGGCTTGCCGTGTGAGGGGCGTGGCCGGGCCACAATCGGCGCGTGAGTTCATCCGGCCACCCCTTCCGCGCCTATACGCCGGCCGCCTACACCTTTCCGTTGCCGGAGGGACACCGCTTCCCGGCGTACAAGTACGCGGGCGTGCGCGACCGACTGTCGGGGGTGCTGCCGGTGCTAGACACCCCGGCGCTGCCCTGGGCCGACGCGGGGCGGGTGCACGATCCGCTGTGGCTGCGGCGCTGGCGACGGGGCGAGGTCACGGCCCAGGAGGAGCGGGCCTTCGGGCTGCCGTGGTCGCCGGGCGTGGTGGAACGGGCCCGGCGGGCGGCGGGGGGATCACTGGCCGCCCTGCACGACGCCCTGCGGGTGGGCTGGGGCGCGAATCTGGCGGGCGGCACCCACCACGCCTTCCGCGACCGCGCCGAGGGTTTCTGTCTGGTGAACGACGCCGCGATCCTGACGCGCATCGCGCTGGACGACGGTCTGGCGAGCCGGGTCGCGGTGATCGATCTGGACGTCCACCAGGGCAATGGAACGGCCTCACTGCTGGCGGCCGAGTCCCGCGCCTTCACACTGAGCATTCACGGCGAGCGCAACTATCCCTTCCGCAAGGAGGCCAGCTCGCTGGATCTGGGCCTGGGCGACGGGGTGACGGATCACGAGTACCTGGAGGTGCTGCGCCACCACGCCCTGCCCGCACTGGATACCTTCCGGCCCGACCTGCTGATCTACCTGGCGGGGGTAGATGTGCTGGCGGGTGACCGTTTCGGACGCTTTGCCCTGACGCTGGACGGCGTGCAGGAGCGCAACCGGACTGTGCTGACGTGGGCCAGGACAGCGGGTGTTCCCGTGGTCACGGTGACGGCCGGGGGCTACAACCGCGATCATGCGCTGACCGTCGAGGCCCACGCCAGCGTCGTGCTGGACGGCCTCGACGTGTTTGCGCACGGGTGGTAGCAACCTGCCTTGAGCCGTCATTCAGGAATGCTCTCATGGTTTGACCAGGGTTGTACAAAGGTTATACAGTCACCGTCAACAGGCGACGAGCACCGCAGCCGCTGACCGGACGCCGCACCTGTGGCTTTCGGCACAGGAGTGGACATGACGTACATCAGCCCCACGGCCCCCGCGTACACCCACCACCCCGAGTCCACCCGCACCGTCCGACGGGGCCAGACCCTGTACTACGCCGGCGACAGTGCGCCGAGCCTGTACCGCCTGGAATCCGGCCTGATGCGCGCCGTGCGCCTGACGCCGCAGGGCCGGAACCTGACCGTGCGGCACATCCGCCCCGGCGACATCTTCGGCGAGGAGACGCTGCACGGCACCGGCCGGGCCCATCAGGTCGTGGCCCTGACCGACGCGGTACTCACGCCCATCCACCCGCAGCACCTGACCCCGACCGACGTGTGGGATCTGACCCGCAGCCTGTCCGCTCAGCTCCAGCGCATGATGACCGACGGCGTTCACATCCAGGACGGCGACCTGCGCGAGCGCATCGCACGGTACCTGCTGAATCTGGCCGATTCCACCCTGGGCGGCCAGCACGCCGACGGCGTGCGGTACGTCCGCGCCACGCACGAGCTCATTGCCGAGGGCACCGGCGCCACCCGCGAGAGCGTGAGCAAGCTCATCGGCGAGATGCGCGACGACGGTCTGCTGACCCCTGCGTACCGCTGCCTGACCCTGACCGACGAGGAACGGCTGCGGATGCTCAGCGGTTACCACGGCTGACGTCTGCCCCCCGGAGCGCCCGCCACCCCGGCGGGCGTTTTTCGTGTGGCCTGCCCGGTGCCGCCCGGTCGGCGCGTCCTAGAATGCCGCCAATGAAGATCCGCCTCGACCCCTGGCCCGTGGATACCCAGGATGGACAACTCACGCTCAAACCCTTCGCCGGGCTGGTCTTCAACGCCGAAACCGATACCTGGGCCGCCGTTGCTCCCCGAGACGTCCCGAGACGACTGGAACAGGTACTCGTGGTGGACGGCAAGCCACGCATGGAGGCCCGACTGCTACTGGACGACGAGGCGGGCGGCCTGAGCCTGGCTGGCTTCGGGGCGTATGTGGTGGGCGCGGTGAACCTCTGCCCACACGGCTCGCGTCAGGCCGAGCTGTACGGCGTGGCCGCTCAGCGCATCCTGGCTTACAGCTCCGACACGCCGGGCACCATGCTGGAACCTGCGCGACTGAGCCCACGCAATCCGCATACCGGACAGCTGGACTACCATCCGCACCGCTTCAACGGTGCCCAGCTGGAGGGCGCTCGGGGCAAGGTGCAGCGTCTGATGCTGGACGCCGAGGCCACCCTGAGCAGTGACCTCGCCTCAGCCCTGCCGCTGGACGAGCACGATCCCAACGCCCTGCCCGACACGCTGGTGTTGCAAGACGGCCCCGTCAGGATCGGCGGGGCCGGACGGGCTGTCCTGGGCTATGTGAAGACGCTGCACACCGACTATCTGGGCGCTGACCGGATCGGGTTGCTGGGAACGCTGAAGCCCGGCGAGCGCACGCCCGTCCTGCGGTTCCGGGTGGGCGACCAGGGCGGCGGCGCGGACAGTGAAGGTCGTGAGCAGCGCTTCACGTGGTATGTGCGGCTGTGCGATCCGCCGTTCTATCAACACCCGCTGGCCGGTGTGATGCGCCTGGAGATGCACGCCCCCGACGACAGCGACTTTGTGCCGCGCGGCGTGCTGGACATTGCCAATCTGTCGGGCACCCTGCTGTGCCGGCTCGCCAGTGCACCGCACAAGGATCCCCGCGCCCCCCAGAACCTGATCCCGACCGCCGCCCTGGAACACGCCATGGGCCGCGCCATGGGCAGCCCCGAACTCGTGACGCGCCGCATCCGCGCCCATATCGCGCAGATGTACGGGCCGGAGGCGGTGGCATGATGGGACGCAGAGGGCAGAGGGCAGAGAGCGGAGCGCCGACAGCGGGTTTAGCCCTCTGCCCTCTGCGCTCGGCTCTCCGCGCCGGCCGGAGGCCGGCATGATCGGCATGATCCTCGGCACCGAGGACGTCACGCCCACCGTGTTCTGGTTCGCGGTCACGAAGGGGGCGAGCGTGCAGCTCGACGACCTGATCACGGTGCAGACGACGCGGCCGGACGGGCGGGTCGTGACGTTCTACGGGCTGGTGGACAACGTCCGCAAGCGGCACGAGGGCGTGACCTTCGAGTCGGACGTGGAGGACGTGGTGGCGGGCGTGCTGCCGGCCAGCGTGAGCTACGCGGCGCGGGTGCTGGTCACGCGGGTCGATCCCGAGCACTTCATCCCGCCGCAGCCGGGCGACCTCGTGCGGCACGCGCGGGGTGACGATCTGAAGATGGCCCTGAGCGCTGACAAGATGCAGGAGGCCGCCTTCCCCGCCGGACTCCTGGCTGACGGGCAGGCGCTGCCACTGAACTTCCGCTTCGTGAACGGCGAGAGCGGCGGGCACATCAACATCTCGGGCATCTCCGGCGTGGCGACGAAGACCAGTTACGCGCTGTTCCTGCTGCACTCGATCTTCCGCAGCGGCGTCATGGATCGCGTGTCGGCGGCCAGCGGCGGCCAGATGGCGGGGTCGGCGGGCGGCCGGGCGATCATCTTCAACGTCAAGGGCGAGGATCTGCTGTTTCTGGACAAACCGAACAGCAAGGTCGAAAAGCGCGAGGCCCAGGCCAGCGCCGAGAAGGGCCTGAGCAGCGACCGCTACACGATCATGGGCCTGCCGCGCACGCCGTTCCGGGACGCGCAGTTCCTCGCGCCGCCGCGCCCGGGGTCGGTCAGCGGGGCGATCACGCCGCACACGGATCAGCGGGGCGAGGGCGTGACGCCCTTCGTGTTCACGCTGCGCGAGTTCTGCGAGAAGCGCATGCTGCCCTTCGTGTTCAGCGACGCCGGCAGCAGCCTGAACCTGGGGTTTGTCATCGGCAACGTCGAGGAGAAACTCGCGCGGCTCGCGCAGGGACAGACGGGGCCCGGCGTGACCGTCGAGGACTGGACGCCTGACGAGGCGGACGTGGCGCTGGAGGAGCTGAGCTTCACGGAGGTCGGCGGCATCACCATCCGCACCTTCGAGCAGCTGATCTCCTACCTGGAATTCAAGCTGCTCGAAGACCGCGAGGGCGAGGGCGACCCCAAGTGGGTGCTGAAGCAGTCGCCCGGCACGCTGCGCGCCTTCACGCGCCGGCTGCGCGGCGTGCAGAAGCACCTGAACCCCCTGATCCGCGGCGACATCACGGCCGCCGAGGCCGAGCGCTTCCGACCGAACCTGCTGCGGGGCGCGCAGCTGTCGGTCGTGGACATCCACAACCTGTCCGGTCCCGCGCAGATGTTCGTGGTGGGCGTGCTGCTGCGCGAGGTCTTCGAGCACAAGGAACGCTTTGGCCGCCAGGACACGGTGTTCGTGGTGCTCGACGAGCTGAACAAGTACGCGCCGCGCGACGACAGCAGCCCGATCAAGGACATCCTGCTGGAGATCGCCGAGCGGGGCCGATCCCTGGGCATCATCCTGATCGGCGCGCAACAGACGGCCAGCGAGGTCGAGCGGCGCATCGTCTCGAACGCCGCGATCCGCGTGGTCGGGCGCCTCGACCTGGCCGAGGCCGAGCGGCCCGAGTACCGCTTCCTGCCTCAGAGCTTCCGCGCACGCGCCGGCATCCTGCAGCCCGGCACCATGCTGGTCAGCCAGCCCGACGTGCCCAACCCCGTGCTGATCAACTACCCGTTTCCCGCGTGGGCCACGAGAAAGGACGAGGTCGACGACCTGGACGGCCGCCCTGTCGCCGAGGTCGGCGAGGACTGGCTGAGGTGAGCGGGCGCGTCCTCCTCACCGGCATGTCCGGCACCGGGAAGTCGTCGGTGCTGGCAGAGCTCGCACGGCGTGGGTGCGAGGTCGTGGAGACGGACGTGGGCGGCTGGTGCGTGTGGGGCGCGTTGCCGGGATCGGACAATGCCGGCTGGCTGTGGCGCGAGGATTGGATGCGTGAACTGCTCGGTAGGCCCCGCTCCGTGCCGCTGGTCGTGGCCGGGTGTGTGGCGAACCAGGGGCAGTTCTACCGGCTGTTCGGGAAGGTCGTGCTGCTCAGCGCCCCGGCGGACGTGATCCTGGCGCGTGTACAGGCGCGGACGGACAACCCGTACGGCAAGACACCGGAGGATCAGGCCGAGATCCTGGCGAATCTGCGCGACGTGGAACCGCTGCTGCGGCGGGGTGCGGACATGGAGTTCGACACGTCGGGGATGACCGTAGCCGAGACTGCGGACGCGGTGCTGGCCCTCGTGGGGTGAAGGTGCGGTGAAGCCCTCGGCCCGGCATTCTCTCACGGCACTCATCGACGATGGACGGGTCAGGACGCACGGTCGAGCACCGATACACCGTTCAGGACGCCGGCACCCGGTGTCCAGGGGGAGGCATGGATCACACCGAATTTCTGCAGCACCTGCGCGGCCTCTACCCCGACGCGGAGTTCCTGGAGCACGGCGGTACGGTGTTCGTGATGTACGACCCGGACGGCCGCCTGCTGCCCGAACGCACACGGCCGTTCGTGACAGTGGTGCCGGACGACGCGCACGACACGGCGTCCGACCTGGCGCGGCCGGGCGTGTACCGCGTGAACATCGGCGTGTCGCCGGACACGTATCGGGCGCACTTCGGGCCACCCCCCCGGACGGGAACGGACGGGCTGGTGAGCACCGGGCATGATTTCACCATGCTAGACACGCTGCTGCCGCACCCGGTGTACGCGCCGATGTCGTGGGTGTGCGTCCTGAGCCCCTGCGCGGCCACCGTGGCGGCGCTGCGGCCCCTGCTGGACGAGGCGTACGCGCGGGCCGTGCAGAACCACGCGCAGGCGGGAAGGCCTCGTGGCCCAGCGGGTACACTGCCCGGATGACCGTGCCCTCCCCCACCCTGAGCTTCAGCGCCACGCCCGGCCGCCTGGACGCCGTGCTGTCGGCGCTGAGCGGGCAGAGCCGCTCGCAGGTGGCTGGGTGGATCGCCGGGGGCTTCGTGCTCGTAGACGGCGTGCCCGCCCTGAAGGCCAGCGTGAAGCTGCGCGGCGGCGAGACCGTCAGTGTGGCCGTGCCGCGCCCGCCCGACTCACACGTGGCCCCGGAGGATGTGCCGCTGGACATCCTGTTCGAGGACGAGCACCTGATCGCCGTGAACAAACCGCCGGGCATGGTCACGCACCCCGCGCCGGGCGTGACGACCGGCACGCTGGTGAACGCCCTGCTGGGCCGCACGACCCTGCCCGAGCAGGAGGGCTTCGACGGCCCGGACGGCTTCCGCCCCGGCATTGTCCACCGGCTCGACAAGGACACGAGTGGCGTGATCGTGGTGGCCAAGACCGTGCAGGCCCACGCGAAACTGGCCGCAGCCTTCAAGAACCGTGATACCCGCAAGACGTACCTCGCGATCGCCGCGGGCACGTGGAAGGCCGACGCGCCGGTGCAGGTCGATGCGCCCATCGGTCGCCACCCCATCCAGCGGCAGCGCATGACCGTAGGCGGTGCCCAGTTCCGGGACGCGCAGACGCTCGTGACGCCACTGGCCGCACACCGCGACGGGCACGGGCGAACGCTGGCGCTGGTGCGGGCCCAGCCGCGCACGGGCCGCACACACCAGATCCGCGTGCACCTGCTGCACCTGGGCTCGCCGCTGCTGGGCGACCCGGTGTACGGCCGACTCAGCGAGATCATGCCCCGGCACGCGCTGCACGCGCAGTTCCTGGACATCCCACACCCGGTCACGCGCGACATGCTGCACCTGCATGCCCCCGCCCCGGACGACCTGCTCCAGGCATGGGTGGCCCTGGGAGGCTCGGTACCGGGAAATCTGGAAGAGCTGTAAAAAATGAAGGCCTCATGAAGCAGGCGAACGAGGCTTCATCTTGTGCTCAGATTCTCCGGGGCGTATAACCGGAGGTGACCTTCTTCACACTCGAATGACGCGCCTGCTCCTGGAGAAGGCCACATCAATACAGCTCCGGGTTCCGTGAATTCCAGCTTTTCTGCGCCCAGTGGTGCAGGTCAGGATCTGGCCTGACTGCCGCCCACGTCGCCGGATGGCCGGCCCGCGTCTGCCCGGGGACAGAGGGGGACGCATGAAGAGATCGCCGTTCCGGCCCTCGCCCCACGTCATCGGCCGCCGCCCGACCGGCTGGCTGACCAGCCCCACGCTGCTGGGTCTGGCACTCCTGAGCGGCTGTGGCGACCGCACTGCTCAGCCACAGGCGACCACGCTGGGGGCCGTCCCGCAGTACCGCGAGGCCAGCGCCTTCGACCGCTCGCCCAGTTTCCGTGCCCTGGCCCGAACCCTGCCACCCCGTGTCCCGACAGCGGCCGACGCCACGGCTGAACCTCTGGACATCCGCCCGGATCGTGGCCGCGTGACGATGGATCGGGGCCACACCCGCGATGCCGCGTTGCAGCCGACCGGTACGCTGGGCACGGCCGCCATCGGCCCGCAGGTCTCGGCCCCGGTCGCGAACTTCGAGGGCCTCAGCAGCCAGGACAACTTCACCCTGTACGGTGGCCGCGTGAACCCGCCGGATCCGGTCGGGGACGTCGGCCCGAACCACTACGTCGAGATGACCAACCTGGCGTTCGCCGTGTACGACAAACAGGGCAACCGGCTGCTGGGGCCGTCGAAGCTCGGTGATCTGTGGGCGGGCTTCCCGGTGCCGGACTGCACGGACAACTCGGGTGATCCCATCGTCGTGTACGACCAACTTGTGGACCGCTGGATCCTGACGCAGTTCACCACGCGCGGCCTGAACAACCCGGCGCTGCCGTTCTACGAGTGTGTGGCCGTCTCGACCACGGGCGACCCCACCGGGTCGTACTACCGCTACGCCTTCACGTCCGGCACGTTCTTCCCGGATTACCCGAAACTGGGCGTGTGGACGGACTCGTACATCCTGACCACCCGCGAGTTCGGGGGCAGCGGCGAATACGGCATCGGCGTGTATGCGCTGGAGAAGAACAAGATGATCGCCGGCGATCCCAAGGCCCGCGCCGTGCGCTTCCTGCTACAGGACGGCGTGGTGCCCCTGAACGAGATCGGGGACGGCCTGCTCCCGCCGGATATCGACGGCACGCGCCGCCCGCAGGCCCGGATCGCCGCACCGATCATCGGCACCGAGGACGACGGCGCGGGGTACGGCGCGACCACGGACGCCCTGAACGTGTATGAGCTGCTGGTGCAGTGGAACTCCAGGCCCGACGCCTCGCTGACTCTGGCGGCCAAGCTGCCGGTCGCGCCGTTCGACTCGATCTTCCCGTGCGGCCCGACCTCGCGCGACTGCCTGCCGCAGCCGGGCATCACGAACCGCGATCAGTTCCTGGATGTCCTGTCGTACCGGCAGCGTCCGCTGTACCGCCTGGCGTACCGGAATTTCGGCAGACACGAGTCCTTCGTGACCACCCAGACCGTCGAGGCCAGCCCCGGAGTGGCCGGGATGCGCTGGTACGAGGTGCGGCGCGTGGACGGCGCGTACTCGGTGCACCAGCAGGGCACCTACGCGCCGGGCGACGGCATCCAGCGCTGGATGGGCAGCGTTGCCATGGACGGCAGGGGCAACATGGGCCTGGGCTACAGTGTCGTGAACGGCGTGGACGTCTTCCCCGGCATCCGCTACACCGGCCGACTGGCGACCGACGCTCCTGGCACCATGACCCTGGGTGAACAGACCCTGATCGCGGGCAGCGGCGTGCAGCGCACTGTCAACTCCCGCTGGGGCGACTACACCTCCATGAACGTCGATCCCACGGACGACTGCACGTTCTGGTACGTGAACGAGTACTACACCGCCGCCGGACAGGCCGCCAGCGTCGCCGGCTGGCAGACCCGCATCGGCTCGTTCCGGGCACCGGGGTGCGCTCCGTAAGCGGCCGGTCTCCTGCTGAAGGGATAGCTGTGCCTGCGCCAGTCTCGTTCTCGTCTCACCAGCGTCAGAGCACCTGACCCGGTCAGGAACAGTGGGGCCTCGAAGATGCCTGATCCGAGGCCCCTGCGCCTGCTTTCCTCGTACCAGCGGTGCCGCCCCTCCGCTCCCGCTGTTCCCCACGCCCAGTCGTCCTCCGAAACGTGAATGTCTGCCCAGGCCCACCCGCAGCACTGGAAGGGATCGGGCGGCCTATGGTACCGGTCGGCGCTGACCGCACCAACAGGAGGAGCGACATGGCAAGAACAGCACTGGTGGTGGGCGCAAGTGGAATCGCCGGCAGCGCGGTGGCGACGCTGCTGCTGGAACACGGGTGGACGGTTCACGGGCTCGCCCGACGCCCGGATCAGACCGGAGCGATCCTGCCGGTGGTGGCCGATCTTCAGGACGCCGCCGCAACGGCCGCCGCCCTGTCCAATGTCCACCCCGACACGGTGTTCATCACCACCTGGGCGCGGCAGGACAGCGAGGCCGAGAACATCCGGGTCAATTCGGCCATGGTGCGCCATCTGCTCGACGGCCTGCCTGCTGCGACCGGCCCCCGCCACGTCGCGCTGGTCACCGGCCTCAAGCACTACCTGGGCCCGTTCGAGTCGTACGGCCAGGGCACGCTGCCGCAGACCCCCTTCCGCGAGGAACAGGGCCGGCTGGACGTGCCCAACTTCTACTACGCGCAGGAGGACGCCCTCTTTGCGGCGGCAGAGCGCGACGGCTTCACATGGAGTGTCCACCGGCCACACACGGTCATCGGCCAGGCGGTCGGCAACGCCATGAATATGGGCACCACGCTTGCGGTCTACGCCACGCTGTGCCGCGAGACGGGCCGCCCCATGCGCTTTCCCGGCTCGGCCGCGCAGTGGCACGGCCTGACGGATATGACCGACGCCCGGCAGCTCGCCCGCCACCTGCTGTGGGCCGCCGAGACGGGCGCGGCGCACAACGAGGCCTTCAACGTCGTGAACGGCGACGTCTTCCGCTGGCAGTGGATGTGGGGCCGGATCGCCAGTTGGTTCGGGCTCGAGGCCGTCCCCTTCGACGGCACGGTGCGCCCCCTGGAAGAGCAGATGGCCGGCGACGCGGCCCGGTGGGAGCAGCTCGCGGTGCGGGACGGACTCGCCGAGCCCGACCTGTGGCGGCTGGCCTCGCCGTGGCACACCGACGCCGATCTGGGACGGCCCGTGGAAGTCGTGACCGACATGTCGAAGAGCCGGCGGCTGGGGTTCACGGCCTACCAGCCCACCGACGACGCCTTCTTCGACCTGTTCGCGCGGCTGCGCCGAGACCGCCTGATTCCCTGAGCCTGGGAACGGCGGAAGAGGACGGGCCGTGCGGTGCCGGTTGCGGGATTCATGACCTCAACGCGGGAGAACCAGACGGCCAGCCACTGGCACCCGGCAGACAGAACGGCCTGATGCCGGTGACCATTCACCTTCGCTCAAGTCCGGCTTGCCCCCTGGCCAGCGCGACCTCCTAGCCTCGGGGCATGACGAAACGAGACGACGAGCAGGGCGGGCTGCCCAGTGACGCCGGCAACGGCATGAGTGACCGCGCCGGGAACTACGACGAGTCCGAGACGGGCATGACGGACACGCCCACGGGCACCTCGACCGCTGGCGACGGGAACGCGGTGCCGGGTGTGGACGGTGAGCGGCCAGCGATGGACACGGGGACGAGCTTTGGAGTCGATCCCAACGACGACGAGCGTCAGGGCGGCTGAGCCCTGCGGCCGGGCCAGGGCACGTTCCTTCCGGGGAGCGTGCCCTACACTGTGCGGCTGATGGCCGCGTCTCCCCTGCCCCCGCACACGCTCTCGGTCGCGCCGATGATGGACTGGACGGATCGGCACTGCCGCGTCTTCCACCGCACCCTGACGCGCCGGACACTGCTGTACACCGAGATGGTCACGACCGGCGCGATCATCCACGGTGACCGCGAGCGTCACCTGGGCTTCGATGCCGCCGAACATCCGGTGGCGCTGCAACTGGGCGGCAGCGACGCGGCGGCCCTGGCCGAGTGTGCCCGGATCTCGGAGGATCGGGGCTACGACGAGGTCAACCTGAACTGCGGCTGTCCCAGCGACCGCGTGAGCAGCGGCTCCTTCGGCGCGTGCCTGATGGGCACCCCGGACGTGGTGGCCCGCGCCGTCGAGGCCATGCGCGGCGCGACCCGCCTGCCGGTGACGGTCAAGCACCGCATCGGCATTGACGATCTGGACAGTTACGAGCACCTGACCGCATTCGTGCGAACCGTCGAGGCCGCCGGCTGCGGAACCTTCATCGTCCATGCCCGCAAGGCGTGGCTGAGCGGCCTGTCGCCCAAGGAAAACCGCGAGATTCCCCCGCTGCGGCACGAGCTGGTGCAGCAACTGAAGGCCGACTTCCCGCACCTGACGGTCGTGCTGAACGGGGGCATCCTGACTCTGGACGCCGCACAGGACGCGCTGGCCTGGGCCGACGGAGTGATGATCGGCCGGGCCGCGTATTCCGACCCCTTCATCCTGGCGCAGGTCGATCAGGACGTGTTCGGAGAGGACACGCCGCCCGTGACGCGGCGCGAGGCCATCGAGGCCTATCTGCCGTACGTCGCCGCACAACTGGAAGTGGGGCAGCCGCTGAACCGCATGATGAAGCACACGCTGGGCCTGTTCGCCGGCCAGCCGGGCGCGCGGCACTGGAAGCGCACGATCAGCGAGCAGGGGCACCGGCCCGGCGCGGGGCTGGAAGTCGTCCGGGCCGCGCTGGACGGCGTGCCGGACGTGGTGCTGGACGCCCAGCCCGGTGCCCTGGTTCAGCCCGCGTGAGCCTCAGCCCCGGCGGGTGAAGTCGGGCTGCGCGTCCAGATTTCTGATCCACGCGGCGATGATGTCGATGCAGGCCTTCACGTCGCGGGCGTCGACCATCTCGTTGGGGCTGTGCATGTAGCGGTTGGGCACGCTGACCACGGCGCTGGGGACGCCCGCACCCGACAGCACCATCGTGTCGGCATCGGTGTAGGTCAGGCGGGGGTTGGCGCTCACCGTGTAGGGAATGCCGTGCTGCTGGGCGGCGGCCTGCATCTGCCGGAAGATCACGGGGCTGGTCATGGCCCCCACACTCAGGTTCGCGCCGCTGCCGAAGGGAGCCACACCGTACTTCTCGGGCTTCACGCCAGGCTGATCCGTCTCGTGAGTGACGTCCACCGCGACCCCGGCCACCGGCCGCACGCGGTACGTGGCGGTCTTGCTGCCGTATGAGCCGATCTCCTCCTGGCTGGTGCCCACCGCCACGACGCGGTGCTTCAGATCCGTGTGTTGCAGCGCCCGCAGCGCCTCCAGCACGATGAATGCGCCCACGCGGTTGTCCAGGGCCCGGCTGACGATCTTCGTCCCGACCATCACGGTGGGCTGCTCGATCACGCCAACGGTGCCGATGGGAATGCGGGCCTTCACGTCGGCCGCGTCCAGGCCCAGGTCGATCCACAGGTCTTCCAGCTTGCTGGCCTTGCGCCGATCCTCCTCGTCCATCACGTGGATGGCCTTCTTGCCGATCACGCCGATCACGTCGCCGTCCGGGGCGAGCAGCCGGATGCGCTGCCCGACCAGCACCTGCGGATCCCAGCCACCGATATTCAGGACGTGCAGGAACCCCTGATCGTTGATGTGACTGACCATCAGCCCGATCTCGTCGAGGTGCCCGGTCAGGAGGATGGCGGGCGCGCCCTCTGGGCCGAGTTCGGCATACACGTTGCCGTAGTGATCCTCGTCCGTTTGGGCAAAGGTCTGGGCCTCGCGCAGCCACACGTCGGCGGCCCGGCGCTCGAAGCCGCTGGGCGCGGCCGGAGCGAGCAGGGCAGTCAGGAAGGCCTCGTTGATGACGGTTGATTCAGCGCTCACGCGGGCGAGCATACGCCGGCCCCGGCTATGCTGAGTGTATGACCCGTCCCACCCCGCCGGACGATTTCACGCCGGAGATCGATGTCGTGGTGGAGGTTCAGCACCTGCCCGCCCACAGCAGCCCGGAGCGGCAGTTGTTCACCTACGTGATCACCGTGCACAACCGCAGCGACCAGACGTGGCAGCTGATCGCCCGCCACTGGGAGATCGTGGACGCCACCGGCCGCGAGACCATCGTGGACGGCGAGGGCGTGGTTGGCGAGCAGCCGGTGCTGCCGCCCGGCGGGTCGTTCACGTACGACTCCTTCGTGACCGTCGAGGCCACGCCGGGCCGCATGGGCGGGCACTACGTCATGCAGGACGCCTGGGGCGTGCACGCCCACGTGCCCATCCCGGCCTTCGTGCTGGACGTGCCGGGAGCGCGGGTACTGAACTGAGGCCTCACAGCAGGCGGGCGTTCCTATGCCTGCGGCATCTCGGCCTCGATCACCGTGCCGTGGCCGGGGGCCGACAGCACACGGTACTGGCCACCGCGGGCATCGATGCGCTCGCGCATCTGCATGAGTCCCAGACCGCCGGCTGAACTGACCCGCCCGCTGATCTGTTCCGGGTCGAACCCCACACCGTCGTCCTGCACCCGCAGCGTGACGCGGGCGCCGCCGTGCAGGGTGACGTTCACCTCACGGGCACGGGCGTGCTTGGCGACGTTGTTCAGGCTCTCCTGCAGGATCCGGAAGATCACGGCCTCGTCGCCGGGCGACAAGTGGATCTCGCCGCTGACGTCCAGGGCGGCCCGCACGCCGTTCTGCTCGCCGAAGTCCATCACGTAGCGCCGGGCGGTCTCCAGCAGGCCGTAGCGCTCCAGATCGATGGGCCGCAGCGCGAAGATGCTCCGGCGCACCTCGCGGATCTGCTCGCGCAGCAGGGCGCTGGCGTCCTTGACCTCCGACTCGGCGCGGACGGGGTCGGTGTGGAGCTGGCGGGCGACCACATCCAGCTTCAGGGCGGCGAAGGCCAGCGACTGCGCCACGCCGTCGTGGATCTCGCGGGCGATCCGGGCCCGCTCGTCTCCGATGGCGAGCTCCTCGGAGTACAGGTACGCGCGGGCGTTGCGCACCGCCAGGGTGGCCTGCCCGGCCATCAGCGCCAGCAGGGGCAGGCGGGCGTCGTCGAAGGCCCCGGTGTCGCGGTGGCCGAAGACGAGGACGCCGACCAGCCCCTCCTCGTCGCGCATGGACAGACCCAGGACGCTGCTGACCTCCGGGAAGACCTCGCCGGCCGCGACGCCGTCGGTGATCAGCGGCAGCGTGGACGCGGCGACCTCGGCGGCGAAGGGGGGCGCGGGCATGCCGCCCGGAGCCTCGCCCAGGCGATCCTGCGCGTACTCCAGGCGCAGCACGCCGTCCTGATCGCTCAGGTACGCGGCACGGGCATCGGCCCCCACGCGCTCCGCCATCGTTCGGGTCACGCGCGACAGCAGGCGGCGCATGTTGCGCTCGGCGCGGATGCTCTGATCCACCGAATACAGCGTCATGAGATCCAGCGTGCGCTGCCGGGCGGCCTCGATCCCGGTCGTGACCTCGGACGCCAGGGCCAGGGCCAGTTCGCGGGTGTCGGGGCTGGGGGGCGTGTCGAAGTGCAGCGCGAGGTCGCCGCCGCCGGGCAGCCGAACCGTCAGCGGGTGCAGGGCGGCACTCGGCCCCGAGAGCAGCGTATCGCCACGGGCGCTGCCGCTCAGGCCTCCGGGCACACTCAGGGTGGCGTGGGTCGCGCCGGTGACCCGCACCGCGCCGCGGGCGGCCACCTCCAGCACCGCGCCCATGTCGGGGGCGCCGCCCAGATCGCGCATGAGTTCCTGCACCGCCTGGAGCCGCGCATGCGACACGCTGAGCTGCTGATAGAGGTCGCGCAGTTCACGTTCAGCCCGTTCACGGGCACGGGTGCCCTCGGCGATCCACTCGACGCTGTAGAAGGTCACGGCCGGGCCGACCAGGCCGTAGAACAGCAGGTGTGCCCAGATCTCGCCCTGGGCACTCGGCAGCCGCGAGATCAGGAATTCCACCAGCCCCACCACCAGCACGATCAGCGGCGGCAGGACATTGCGCACCAGCCGCACCCGGTCGGACAGCCGGCCCCGGCGCAGCGTGGGCGGGGCCGAGGGTGTGGGCAGTGTCCGGGGCGCCTGCATCCCCCCAGTGTAGGCGGCCTGTCCGGCGGTGTCGGTGGGAGCGCAGCCACTCGGGCCAGGACACCGCACCGGCAGCAGGCCCGGCGCGGCACGACCCGCCCGGCATGATCCGACAGGTGGTGTGAACCTCTGTTACCGGATGTCAGGACATTCGATGCAGATTCACTGCACGTTCAGCTGACCCGGCGACTATATTGAAGAAGTTCACATCCTGCGCCCACAATGGGCGCCGCCCGGTGGCCCACCACCACACAGGTCTCCTCCTCCCCTGTCCGTTCTGGACAGGCCCCGCACCGGCACGTCGGGGGGCGTGCCCGTCGAGGATGTATGGCCAGATGACGCAGCAGTGACCGGATCGCGGGTTCGAGCCCGCCCACCACCCGCCACCTTCTGGGGGAAACCATGCGAATGACCCGTCCACGCCCTGGACTGACCAGGGCGGTCGCCGCGATGTGCGCCGCCGTGACCCTGCTGGCAGCGTGCAACCAGACTCCGCACACCCAGGCACCTGCACCCACCGCCACGGCACCGGCCCCGAACGCGCCGCTGCGCGCGCTGGTCGCCTTCACCCCCGCCCCGCCGTCGGCCCAGGTGAGCTTTTCCCTGGAGGGCTGCCGCAACGACGGCTCGCCAGTCATCACGCTGCCCAATTCGGGCGGCAAATTCATCTGTCCGGATGCCGCGTACACTTCGGGCAACCTGGGCAAGGGCTGGAACGAGCTGGATCTCGTGCCGCACCGGCTGACCGCATCGGTCGGCAACCAGGCGAACGCCACAACGACCTTCAGCGTGATTCTCGCTGCGGATTACCAGTTGGGCACCAAGACCGGCTACGACGTCGTGACCGTGCCGGAGATCAACGCCGCGAAGTCCGATGTGTCGTGCCAGATCACGGTGCAGGATCAGCAGACCGGCGGCAGCGTGACCGGCGGCGCAGACACGGTGGTGTATCGCACGGTCAACATCACGCTGAACCGGGGCAAGACCTGCGTGATCGACTACGCCAACCGCCTCGCACTCGGGGCCGCGCAGTACTCCGGGTCGTCGCTCCAGGCCTACATGTTCGAGAAGAGCGACTTCAGCACCGGCAAGCGCACCATCCCGCTGCCCGTGCGGGAGATCCAGCCGCAGACCATCGCCAAGGAGATGAGCGCGTCGCAGGGCCGCGATCAGGTGTGGGACGTGATCAAGCAGCCCACACCCGCCACCCTGAACTTCGGTGACGTGTGTGCTCCCGGCGCCGTGACCGAGAAGGCCGTGCAGATCCGGGTCGCGTGGGAGATCGTGAACGTCGTGCCGGGCAACGTCACGCTGCTGACCCGCATCTATGCCACCAATCCGGCGGCCCGTGTGATCACCGTGGACGTGACCGACCGGATGTACCGCGGGACGGATCAGAGCCAGGGCGTCCTGGACAGCGCGTCCTCCGGCCCGAAGGACGTTCCGGCCAACACCGCGAACGTCCTGATCCTGAGCCATACGTATTCACTGGTCACGACCGACCTTCTGGTCGGTTCCGCCTTCAACGACGTGGCGACCGCCACCTACACCGACAAGGTCACCGGGATTCCCGTTCCCGGCTCGACCACCGCCACCGCGAGCACCACCGTCAGTGCCGGCACCGTGACCAACGCCAGCGCAGCCATCGCCGACAGCGAGTCCATCTCCGGCTCGGCGCTGACCTTCGCGGTCGCCCCGACCACGCTGGGCAGCTTCAGCGGCTACACGCCCGGCACCTTCGTGACCGGCCCCGTGAACTGGAGCGTGGCCGGCCAGACCGCCGCCGGCAGCGTGACCTTCGACAAGACCGTGCGCCTGGGCAGCCGGGTCGTGACCAGCGGCGCCCTGAGCGACACCGCGATCCTGACCGGCTCGGACGGCTTCAGCGACAGCGCGTCGGCCAGCATCGACATCAGTTCGGCAGCCAGCGTCAGCCTGACCATCCGCAAGACCATCCCGGACATCCTCCAGGCCGGCGAGAGCCAGACGTTCACCTTCGCAGTCAAGAACAACGCCGGCGCGACCGTGGCCACGCCCTCGGTCACCTTCGCGGCTGGGCAGACCACCCGGAGCGTCACGGTGAGCAACCTCGACCCCGGCGCGTACACGGTCAGCGAACAGGCCGAATCCGGCTGGGCCACGCACCCCGACCAGTCCACCACGATCGCCCTGCCCTCGTGCAGCGGCAGCGTGACCTTCAACAACGCCATCGTGCCGGCCCAGGCCACGGTTGCGAAGACCACCGTACCCGCCGGCGGGCAGCAGGGCTGGGAATTCAGGCTGCTGAACGCCGACACGAACGCCGTGGTGACGACCGGCACCACCGACGCCAGCGGCACCATCGCCTTCCAGGGCGATCTGGCCGAGGGGAACTACGCGGTCGTGGAGACCGCGCAGACCGGGTATGACCTGACGGCCTCCACCGGCTGCACCTTCAGCGTGAACTACCCGGCCGACGCCGGCAAGACCTTCACCTGCGCGGCCACGAATACCCGGCGCGGCCACATCGTGATCCGCAAGGTCACGAACCCCACCTCCAGCACGCAGGGCTTCGAGTTCACGCCCAGCTATGGCGGCGCCACCCCATTCACCCTGAAGCACGGCGAGTCCAGCGACAGCGGCCTGCTGGTGCCCGGCACCTACCGCGTGTCGGAGGCCGTGCCGGCGGGCTGGCTGCAAACCAGCGCGACCTGTGACGACGGCAGCCCCGTGACCGCCATCGCCCTGGGCGCCGGCGAGACCGTGACGTGCACCTTCACGAACACCAAGCAGCCCAGGCTGACCGTGATCAAGACCGTGGTGAACGAGTACGGCGGCACGAAGGCCGTGGCGGACTTCACCCTGAAGGTCGACGGCAGCACCGTCACCAGCGGCACGGCCACCCAGCAGACCATCGGCACGCACACCGTCAGTGAGGTCACGCCGCTGCCCTACGGCTACACCCAGGACAGCATCGGCGGCGACTGTGACGCGAGCGGCAAGATCACCCTGGCCGCCGGCGACGACAAGACCTGCACGATCACCAACAGCGACTCGCCCGCCAGCATCGTGGTCATCAAGAACGCCAAGCCCGCCAGCGGCAGCTTCGCCTTCACGACCACCGGCAGCGGCTTCAGCGGCTTCACCCTGTCCGGCGCGACCACCGGCGGCGGCAACGTAAAGACCACCTCCGGCCTCGGCGCGGGCACCTATACCGTCAGGGAAACCACCCAGCTCGGCTGGCTCCTGACCGGCATCGGTGGCTCGGCCGACCCGAGTACCCCGTACAACTGCGTGGTGACGGGCAGCGGCGGCAGCAGCGGCGTGGGCGACCTGAACACCGCCACCGCGTCGATCACCCTCAGGATGGGCGACACCGTGACCTGCACCTTCGAGAACACCGGCAACGGCGTGACACGCACCCAGGGCTTCTGGGCCACGCACCCGAATCTGGCGCTGATGGCGTGGGCCGGTGGCACGGGCTTCAGCCACACCTTCCCCGGCGTCGCGGGAACTCCGGGCATCGGTGACCAGCTGCTGTGCGGCAGAACCGTCACCGCCGGCAGCCTGGGCGCCGCCCTGTCCTCCGACGTGATGGGCGCGTTCTGGAGCGGAATTTCCAAGACGACGCTCGGCAAGGCGCGGTCGAGCCTGGATCAGGCCCGGATGCAGCTCCTCCAGCAGCTCATCGCGGCGGAACTGAACGCCTCGGCCTTCGGCAGCGTGCCGGGCAGCGGCTCGTTCGCGGCGTGGGAAGCCGCGTACTGCGGTACAAACGCCGCGGCGATCAGCACGGCGCAGCAGCAGGCCGCCTCCTTCAACACCAGCGGCGACAGCGGCACCTTCACACCGGGTACCTCGGCCAGCAGCAAGCTGGCGCGCAGCATCGCCAATGTGGCGCGCTGGAACGTGCTGCCCTAGTCTTGCGCCCCCCGTCAGGGAGCCTCCCTCACGGGGGGCTTCCTTATGGCTGCTCGGCGTCCGCCGGGTCGCCCGCCCGCGCCGCGCTGTCCACCTTCCACTTCACCTGCCGCAGGAAGCCCCGGAACAGCCGGCTCTCGGCCGGGCTCATCAGGGCGCGGTCGAGCATGGCGCGCCACAGGCGCAGCGTGTGCCGGGCGCGGACGGCGTCGGTGTAGCCGATCAGCTGCATGGTCTCGCGCAGGTGGCCGTACATGGCCTCCATGTCCTCGCGGGTGGCAGTCTTGCGCTCGGCGGCCGTGACCTCATCGCCGCCCTGGAGGAACTCGTAGCACACCAGCAGCACCGCCTGCGCGAGATTCAGGCTGGCGTAGTCCCCGGTGGGAATCCGCACCGTGACCTGACACTGCTCCAGATCGCTGTTGATCAGGCCGGTCTCCTCGGGGCCGAACACCAGGGCGGGCGCGGCGGCGGCGCGCACCAGGGGACGCAGCGTGGCCGGATGGCGACCGGGCGGCAGGTCGGCCCGCACGCGGGCGCTGGTGCCCACGCTCAGGTCGCGGTCGGCCAGCGCGTCCCGAAGCGTGGGATACACGCGGGCCGAGCGCAGCAGATCCTCGGCATGCACGGCCATGGCGACCGACTGCGAATCCAGGTGGTCGCAGCGCGGGGCCACCAGCCGCAGGTCACGGGCACCCATGTTCAGCATGGCGCGGGCCGCCGAGCCGATGTTGCCGGGAGTCTTGGGGGAGACGAGGACGACCGCGAGGTTCACGCGCCGGATGCTACCGCGCCGCGCCGGCCGTCACAGCGGGGCCAGGATCGGCGTCTCGTCCACCACGCCCAGCCCCAGCGCCAGGTCGTGTGCGAGCTCGGCCGGCGTGTCCCCCCACGAGTCCACGCTGATCCGCGTGATGCCCTGGTGGCGCAGCCGGGCATTCACGGCGTTCAGCAGCGCCGGGCGTACACCGGTGTGGCGCCAGTCGGGATGCACGCCCGGCGAGTCGAGCCGCCCGAGGGCGCCGTCCAGCGCCACGCGGCAGATGCCCACGCCGCGCCCCTGTCCGTCCAGCGCAATGGCACTCAGGTGCGAGTCGAAGCCGCCCGCGCCGTCCCGCGCCGCCTCTGCCGCCACGGCGTGGTGTCCGACGCGGTCCTCGTAGGCCCCCAGCGCCTCCAGCCGCACCGATACGTCCGGCACGTCCGCGAGCACGTGCAGCGTCACGCCGTCCGGGGTCGGCACGTGGCGGTACGGCACGCGGCCCTCCAGGCGGCGGTACGAGCCGATCTCGCGCCAGCCGGCGGCCAGCAGATCCACCGGCGGGAACAGCGTGCCGTCCGCGAACACGTACACGCGGCCCACATCGGCCTGCGCGGCCCGGGCGACCGCCAGCGCGGCCGGCACCTGCGCTGCTCCTGGAAACGCTCCGCCCAGCAGCTCCGCGCCGTGCTGCGGGCTGGGGCGTGCGCCCACGGCCGCCACGAACTCGCCGTGGGCATCCAGCGCGACCCACCCGGCCGTGCAGCTCTCGGCCATCCACGCCACGTCCACCTCCGGCAGGCCATACAGAGCGGCCAGGGCCGGCAGCAGCGCGTCCGGCGTGACGGCGCGGACGGTCACGTCGGCGTGCGATCCGTCACGCACGGGCCAGCCGCCCGTACAGGCCGAGATACTGCCCGGCCGGCCCCGCCCAGCTGAAATCCAGCGCCATGCCCCGCTCGATGCGCGCCGCCCACGCCTGCGGGCGGCCATACTCGGCCAGGGCGTCGCGGCACGCCTCCAGCAGCGCGTCCGGCGTGGCGTCCTGAAAGCGGAACCCGATGTCGTGCGGAACGGTGTCCACCAGGCCGCCGGTCTCGCGCACCACGGGCAGCGTGCCGTAGCGCATGGAGATCATCTGGGACAGCCCGCACGGCTCGAACCGGCTGGGCATGGCGAAGGCGTCGGCCCCGGCATAGATCCGGTGTGCGAGCGGTTCGTTGAGCCCCTGTCGGAACTCGACCCGCGCGTGCTGCGACCAGCCCATCAGGGCACCGGTCAGCAGGGGATCGCCGCCGCCCAGCACCACCACATTCCAGTCCTTCACGAGTTCCGGCAGCGCCTCGACCAGCAGATCGATGCCCTTCTGGTCGGCCAGGCGGCTCACGGTCGCCAGCACGGGGGCACCGTCCAGGCCGAACTCCTGCTGCAGGGCGGTACGGGCCGCCGCCTTGCCGGACGCGTCCGCGAAGGCCGGAATGTCCGGATCGGTGCGCGGATCCCAGCGCTCCTGATCGAGCCCGTTGATGATCCCACTCAGACGGCCCTCGCGGGTCAGGCGCACCAGCAGACCGTCGAGCCCCTCGCCGTACTGCGGCGTGGTGATCTCCAGCGCATATGTGGGGCTCACGGTGGTCACGTGATCCGCGAAGGTCAGTCCGCCCTTCATCAGGCTGAGATCCCCGTGGAACTCCAGACCGTCCTGCCCCAGGGTCCATTCGGGCAGCCCGGTCCAGCGCGCGGCCTCCGGCAGGTTCCAGCGGCCCTGGTACTGGAGGTTGTGCACCGAGAACACCGTCCGCTGGCCGGCCAGATGTGCGTGGGCCACGACCAGCCCCGCCTGCCAGTCGTGCCCGTGCAGGATGTCTGGCAGCACGTCCAGCCGCCGCAGCACCGGCAGCACCGCCCGGCTGAACAGCGAGTAGCGCCACACGTCGTCCGGGTGGTACAGCCCCGGCCGCTCGAAGAGATCCATGCCGATGAACACGTACCGGACACCGGCCTCCATCAGCTCTCCCACGCGCACCACGGGGCTGCCCAGTGCTCCCGAGACTTCCGGCAGCGCGCCTTCCCACACCAGCACCGGCGTGCCGGCCAGATCCGCGTACCACGGCGAGACCACCGTCACCTGTGCACCCAGCCGCGCCTGCTCGGTCGGCAGCGCTCCCAGCACGTCCCCGAGCCCCCCGGACCGCGAGTAGGGAAAGACCTCCGAGCCCACGTGTACAACTTGCATGCCCGCACTCTACCCGCCCGCCACGCCCGGTCGCCCGGGTGCGTTTGACAAGCCGCGTACCCACTCGCTACACTTCCCCTCGCCTTGATGGCGGGTACTCCGGCAGTCCGGGCTCTTAGCTCAACGGTCAGAGCAGTCGGCTCATAACCGATTGGTTGCCGGTTCAAATCCGGCAGGGCCCACCAAGTTTTCCAGGCACAGCGGCGCAGCCGGGCGGTTAGCTCAGTGGTAGAGCATTCGCTTCACACGCGAAGGGTCGTAGGTTCAAGTCCTATACCGCCCACCAACACAAGACCTCGACTCAGTCGGGGTTTTTTCATTTTGGCTGGCGGCCTGCATTCCCCGTTTTTTCTCATTCACCACAACCCAACCACAATTCCGTTCTGAAACCGCTCAAAGCGCACCATCCTCGTCATCCTCAAACCCGAGCTCGGGTGCGACGAGCTCGTCCTTGAAAATGTGCAGGTAGACCTTGAGGACGGTGGCCACACTGTCTCCGATGATCCCAGCGATCTCCCCGATCGTCATGCCTCCCTCGGCGGCAAGCGTGACAAAGGTATGGCGCAGGGCGTGGATGTCCAGCACCCGCAGGGGCTGTGCATCGTCGGGATCCCTGCCGGCGGCGGCCAGCGCCTCCCGTTCCAGGCGATCCGCCTGACCCACAACTTCCAGGTAGACGCGGCGCATGTTGTCCGGCCGCAGGGGCCTGCCTCTGAGGCCAGAAAACACGTAAGGCGAACCCGGCCTGTCGGGGTAGACCGCCGCATGTTGGAGCGCAGCCGCTTCCCGCACCTTCCTGACGAGCGCCACAGCGTCGCGGCTGAGGGGAACATCCCGGATGGACTGCGAGGTTTTGGGGGACGTCTCGTACACCCTCCCACTGGACGTCGAGCGGGTGGTCTCGACCCTGGCCACCTTCCGCCCCTCGCCATCGATACGCACGTTCGACCACCGGAGGCCCAGAGCCTCCCCACGGCGCATGCCGGTGAGCAAGATAAAGGCCAGCACATCGCCGTACGTCACGTGAGAGCACGCCTGACGGAACCGCCGCGCCTCCGCCTTGTTGTAGGCCGGTGGCGTCTCGGCATCTCCCCTTTCGCGTTTTGGACGTATTCCCTTGACGTCGGCGGGATTGGTGATGATCAGGCCGTCCTGGCGGGCGGTCTCCAGCACCAACCGCACCAGGGTATGGGCATGGCCCCGTACCACGAACCCCTTCTCAGATCGGCGGAGGCCGGCATACAGCGTGCGGAGTGTTGACGGGGTGATTGCGCCCAGCCGCATCGCGTGGAGCGGTGCGAGGTAGAGCCGCAGGTTGGTGGTGTACAGGTCGCGCGTCCGGTCGCCGAGGCCCTCACGCTCGCTGATCACCTTGGTCGCGTAGGCACCGAAGGTCAGCGTGGATTTTGGGGCGAGCTGACCGGCCCTGGCCAGGGCGACGCGGGCCTCGAGGAGTTCCTTGACCTTCTTTTTCGTGGTTCCGGTGGCGTAGATCCGCTTGCCCTGGCCGCTCGGCAACGTGATGTGGCGCGAGCCCTCGATCTTGCCTGAGGCGAGCCATCTGTACCCTGCAGGAAGGACATCCCGTTCCGGGGCCTCGCCACTGCCGGCTCCTTCCGTCCTGCGTTTACGGGCCATGCGGAAGTATCTCGTCGAGAAGACTCATGCACCGTGCAAACCCTCTACATTGACCGGGACGAGCGGGACAACAGCCCTGAAGTGCGTGCTGAACAGCTGTCTGACCGTCCCGAAACCCAACCCGGCTGGCCCGGAAGGCAACGGGACGGTGTCTTGATTCGGTTCACGCTGGCCGCTCCGATGGTCACCCCGCCTGCGTATACCCTACTGGCGTAATGCTTTGTCAGGCGTCAGGGGGCGCAGGATGGCCGTGTGGCTGGCGTTGTCCATGAGCACCTCGACCCAGCCGATGGTCTCGCTGCGGTCGGTGGTCTTGCTGATCCCGTTGAGCTGTGTCACGGTCACGCGCATCTGCTTGCTGTCGGCGGGGAACTTGATGGTGACGTCCTTACCCCACTGCAACGGCTGTCCGGGCAGACTCACTTCCTTGTCCTCGACCACGTCTTTGATGACCGTATACCGCACGCCCACACTCACCCGGCCGCGTGCGTCGTAGGCGATGGTCTGGGGACCGGCAAACGGTATTTTGACCTTCACGCACTGCCCGCTGTTCTTGACCGTGCCACTCAGGGTGAACTGGGTGTCCGTGCGGCCCGTCAGGCCGATGTAAGTTGAGGCTTCCCGTGTATCTGGGGACACCTCAGGCGTCATTGACGGGTCGAGTTTCCAGCCGGTCGGGGCAACGAAGAGGAAGTCCGTGCGCCGCTCGCCGGCGCAGTGCCCGTTCTGGTCGGAGCGCGAATCGGCGATCACCTGGCGCTCCGTGCGGCTCTCGGGTACCACCATCACCGCGTCCACCGTGCCGAGCGCCGCCGGCAACACGGTGATCCGGGTCACGTAATTCTGGAGCTTCGGGGGCGAGCGGAAGACAAAGTCCTTGAGCTTGTCCCACAGGGAGACCGTCTTGAAGAACGACACCTCGCCTTCGAGCACCGTGGGCTTGTCAACGGTGCCTTCCAGAGGACAGTCGAAGGTGACCTCGTTGTTCGTCACGGTCTTGGGGCGGCAGGATCGGCTGTCCAGCGCCATGAGGGGCGTCGAGAGGCCGATGTTGATCCCTTTGAACGTCACGTCGAACGACTCGGCGTCCGTGCTGGTTCGGGCGACGAACGTGGGGCTGATGCCCTGGAGGATGGGCGTGCTCTTGCCCCCTGGGAGCAGGGTGATGAGATTGGACGCGTTCCGCACGAGGGTGTTCATCTGGTCGGCGGTGGTGGCTGTCCAGGCCTGACCACTCCGCATCAGACTGTCCGCCTCCGCAAACAGGTTGCGCTCGGCAAGACTGAGGTCGCGCACCAGCTGACCCTGCCGCGCCGCGGCGATCAGATCCAGCTGGTTGAGCAGCGCAGTCGCGGCCCCCTGGGCGAAGATCACGTTCCCGTTCAGGCGGGCCGACCCCGTGTTGATGGTCGATTCCAACCCAGACCGAATCTGCTCGACCGCGTCCCCGACCGGACTGTCCGCCAGCGCCGTCTGGGCGGCCGCGGAACTGGCGAGGACGAGCGTGACGATCATGGACATCCGCTGGAGCATCATGGTTCCCTCCTGGCACGGATTGAAGTTTTCCTGTGCCAGGACGACGTTGACACCACTGCCGTGACTGCCTCATGACCGTCACGTGACTGCCTGCCACACGCCCATTCCTCCCGAACGGATACCTGCTGCTCACCGAGGCGTGTGTCCGCAGCGGAACGGTTCTTCGGCACCCGGAGGTCAGGTCGCCCAGTCGGGCATGCTGGGGACGTAGGTACGAAGATCCTGGCCCAGCATCAGGAGGGCATACACGAACACCTCGCTGGTGGGCGTGCGGTCTCCACTGCAATAGCGCGTGTACGCCGCGCCACTGATGTGCAGGCGGCGGGCCATCTCCTTTCCGCTCAGCGCTTCACGTCGCTGATAGGCGCGCAGGTCGCCGCGGAAGCGCCCCCAGTCGATCTGACCCTCGATGTACCTGGGCATAGGTCGTCCCCCTTCACGCCGCAGCCGGGGCGTCGTACGTGAGGCGGTAGACGGTGAGGATGGTGCCGTCCTGAACGACGAGGTTGATCGGGCCAGTGGCGTACAGGCGGGCACCGCCGGGGAGCGTCCGGCGGAAGCGGGCGCTGCGGGCGATCCGGGTCAGGCACTGGCGGGCCCGGCTGTGGGAGACGTTCCCGGCGAAGCGTTCGATGTAGCGGCGGATGGCGTGATCGCTGGGTACGTACATGGTGCCCTCCTGACCAATCTTCTGTATCGATGGTAGGAGCAGATGCATTTTTTGTCAAATGCAAATTTCCGTTTGGTAAACTCTTGACATGCAGTGGGCCAGATGCAAAAGTGTCGGACATGAAGAGCAAGCGAATTCCCGTCGGCAAGCTCGGAACCCTGAGTCAGGGTCTGACCCTGACCCGGTACACGTCGGACGATGGTCAGGAGCGACGGGTGCTCCAGGTGACCAATCTCGCCGGCATCCACGTCGAACCCAAAGACGGAGACCGCTTCGAGACACTCGACGAGGCGCGCATCGGAGACTTCCTCTCGCGGACAGGGCAAGTCCTCATTGCACTCCGCACCAGCTCCCTGAAGGCCTCGGTGGTTCCCGCCAGCCTGCAGGGCGCGGTCATCAGCAACAGCCTGACCATCCTTGACGTCGATGAAGCGGTCGCCAACCCCTACTTCGTAGCCGGTCTGCTCCGTTCCGAAGGCATGCAGCGCACCGTCGCGCCCATGTTCACGGGTACCGCCATCCAGGGCATCCCACTGGCAAAATTCAAAACCATCGAAATCACACTCCCCGACCTCGCCGCGCAGAACGCCATCGCCGAGGCGATCGCCGCGCAGGACGCCTACCGGGAGCAGACAGACAAGGTCGCGGCGCTCATGCGTGAGCGGATCGACGCGACGCTCCAGCCACTCGTGACCAAGGAGGTTCGCTGACATGACACCTGATCTGATGCCGCTGATGGTTGAACTGTTCTCGTACCGGGGTATGACCAACACGGCGGATCGGCTGCTCCTCCTGGGCGAAGTGCTGCTCCTGCAGGCTGTCGAATCCTTCCCTGACGTCTACGGGGCCCTCGAAGTCACCATCGACGCTGCCGAAATGGCCATCCTGCGGAGCACGCACGCGAGTCCAGCCGACATCCGAGGCAAGATCGACTCCGTCTTCAGTCGCTGGGGGCTGACCGCCCTGTCCTCTCCGGTAGACCGGGTCAGTCCACAGGAACTGTCACGCCTGCTGCGCAGCGTCAACACTCTGGTCGAAACCCTCGCCCGTCAGACCCCTGGGCTTCCTGGGCTTTTACGCCTCGGTCAGGCGTACTCCGAGGTCGTTGACCGCGACCACGGCAAATTGGGGATTCGGACGCAACCCAGAAGCATCAACCGGCTCCTCGCCGAAGTCCTCGCCATCGAAGAGGACATGACCGTGCTGGATCTCACCCCCGAGTTCGGCATGACCCTGGTCAGCCTGACCCACCACATGCGCGACGATCATCGTGACCCGAACCGGGTGAAGTTCACCTACGTCGCCCAAGGCGAAGCGGCGAGAATCACCGCCCTCCACCTTCTCCTCAACGGTGTCACGAACTTCGAGTCCCAGGCCGTCAATGTGCTCACCAACCCCGACATGATCTTCTGCAGCGCTGACCGTGTCCTGGCGACGCCGCCCGCAGGACTTCGCGTTCAGCACGCCATTTCGTGGCCGGACGATGACTACGGCATGTTGTTCTCGCCGAGGAAATGGCCCAGGGCTGCCGAGTGGCATTACATGCTGGTCGGGATGAGCTACCTGAAAGCAGGCGGTCGGGCCGCGTTCCTGACCCCCTACGGGCCCCTCTTCCGGATGGGCGCGGAGGCCGAAACCCGCCAGGACATCGCGGCGGCCGGGTGGCTACGCAGCGTGACGGCCCTGCCCAGCGGTCTGTTCGCCTACACCAGCGTGCCCTTCGCGCTCACCATCTTCGAGCGCCCCAGCACCGCCAAACCCGCCTTCACCGACATCCAGTTCATCGATGTCAGTCCGCTGGGAGTCCGCGAGGGACGTCAGCAGACCCTGCCCGCCGCCACCGTCGATCTTCTCGCCGGGCTGATCAACGAACGGACGGAACGGGCTCAGCTTGCTACCATCGTCCCCCGTCTGGACGTCCATGCCAACGCCAACAACTGGCAACCCAACCAGTACTTCGAGCGCACCGTGGAACAGGGCCGGCCCCTTGAAGACATCACGCGGGATCTCGAGCGGGCCATCGCGGACGTCGCCCTCGCCGAACAACGCGCCATGACGGCCCTCGCCGCCCTTCCCAGATAGCCTGACCAGGAGACCACTGACATGACCCAGCACATCGAGCAAGCTGAAATCAACGGCATCCTCTGGGCCGCCTGCGACACCTTCCGCGGCACCGTCGACCCCTCCGAGTACAAGAACTACCTGCTGACCATGCTGTTCGTGAAGTACATCAGCGACGTGTGGCAGGATCACTACGACACCCTCAAGACCGAGTACGGCGACGACGAGGAACGCATCCGCCGCCGCCTGGAGCGCGAGCGCTTCGTGATGCCGCCCGGCTCGCTCTTCAGGGAGCTCTACGCACAGCGCACGGCCGACAACATCGGGGAGATCATCGACCAGGCGCTGCTCGCCATCGAGGACGCCAACAAGGCCAAGCTCGCCGGCGTGTTCCGCAACATCAGCTTCAACAGCGAATCCGCCCTCGGGCAGACCAAGCAGCGCAACGTGCGCCTCAAGCACCTCCTCGAGGACTTCAACCACCCGAAACTCGACCTGCGTCCCAGCCGCATCGGGAACAAGGACATCATCGGGAACGCCTACGAGTACCTGATCTCCCGCTTCGCCGCCGGGGCCGGCAAGAAGGCCGGGGAGTTCTACACGCCGCCCGAGGTCAGTGAGCTGATGGCCCGCCTGGTCGATCCGAAGCCCGGGGAACGCATCTATGACCCGACGTGCGGGAGTGCCTCGCTGCTCATCAAGTGCGCCCAGTGGGTACAGCGTCAGGGCAGCCGCGACTACGCCATCTACGGCCAGGAGCAGAACGGCTCGACTTTCGCCCTCGCGCGGATGAACATGTTCCTGCACGACGTTGACGACGCCCGGATCGAATGGGGCGACACCATCCGCAACCCCCTGCACCTCGAGAACGACCGGCTGATGAAGTTCGAGGTCGTCGTCGCCAACCCGCCCTTCAGCCTCGACAAGTGGGGCGCGGACGACGTGGGCAAGGATCCGCACGGGCGCTTCACGCGGGGCCTCCCACCGAAGAGCAAGGGCGACTACGCGTTCATCTCGCACATGGTCAGCAGCCTCACCGAGGTGAACAGCCGCATGGTCGTCGTTGTGCCACACGGCGTCCTGTTCCGCGGCGGGGCGGAGGGCAAGATCCGCGCCACGATGATTGAGGACGGTTTGCTGGACGCTGTGATCGGCCTGCCGACCAACCTCTTCTTCGGCACGGGCATCCCGGCCGCGCTGCTGGTCTTCCGGAAGGGTGAGAAGCGCGACGATGTGCTGTTCATCGACGCCAGCCGGGACTTTACCGCCGGAAAGAATCAGAACAATCTTAGGGATAGCGACATACAGAGAATCGTGGAGACTTATCTTGCCCGCGCCGACGTTCTTAAGTATGCCCGCAATGTTCCATTGACCGAACTGACTGCCAATGATTACAACCTAAATATACCGCGGTATGTCGAGACCGCCGAGGATGCTCAGCAGATTGACGTAGCAGCTCTGCAGAACGAAATAGACGACCTTGATGTGAAATGGCAGAAAGCGAAGGCGCAGATGCAGGGGCATATACTTGCCTTAGGTTTACAAGAGGGCAAATAAATGATTGTTCTCCTTATAGAAAATCGTCTTAGTCTTGATTTATCGACCGAGATAACCCGGAATGCACAATGAGAGAATATTCAACAACACGTCGGGTCTCCGAGATGGGTACCGTCCAAGGCGGAAGACAGCGGTCTCCTCACCTGACAAGTGGCGATATGACACCTTACCTTCGTGTTGCGAACGTCTTTGACGGCTACATCAACACGTCTGACGTTTTAGAAATGCCTTTTACGAGTGCAGAATATCAGCGTTACGAATTAAAAATCGGCGATTTGCTGCTGAACGAGGGTCAGAGTCTTGAACTCGTTGGGAGATGCGCTAAGTACGAAGGCGTTCCAAAAAACTGTTGCTTTCAGAATACATTAGTGCGATTTCAAGCGGGCCACGAATGTGATGTTGATTATGCATATCAATTGTTTAGATGGTGCCAGGCATCTGGTGTATTTGCCAAAATAGCCACCAAAACCAATTCGATAGCCCATCTTGGATCAACCCGATTTGGCGATCTTGAACTCTACTTCCCTCCCCTCCCTGAGCAGCGCCGCATCGCCTCCATCCTCTCCCAGTGGGATGATTCTCTCTCCATTCTTTCGCAGTTGATCGAGGCGAAGCGGCAGCAGAAGCGCGGGTTGGCCGAGCTGCTGCTGACGGGAAAGCGGAGGCTGCCGGGCTTCGCAGATGAGTGGGCCGAAATGACGATGGGATCGGTCTTTGCCCGCGTCACACGCAAGAACACTGAGGGCAATGACCATGCCCTGACCATCTCCGGCATTCACGGCCTGATCGACCAGCGGGAATTCTTCAACAAGCGCGTCGCGGCAAACGACCTCTCCGGGTACTACCTTCTCAGACGCGGCGAGTTTGCCTACAACAAGAGCTACTCGACCGGCTACGACTACGGGGCCATCAAGCGCCTCAACCGGTATGACGCTGGCGTCGTCTCCACGCTGTACATCTGCTTTGCCCTGAAGCGGGAAGACGCGGTGAGCGACTTCTACGAGCACTACTTCGAAGCGAATCTGCTCAACGAGGGCATCGCCGGCATCGCTCAGGAGGGGGCGCGCAACCACGGACTCCTGAACGTGTCCGTCGTCGACTTCTTTGAACTGCCGCTTCCGTTTCCACCTCCGTCGGAACAACAGGCCATCGCTTCCGTTCTTTCCACCCTGGACACGGAAATAGCCTCCCTCGACGCCCTCAAGGCCAAGGTGGCCGAGCAGAAGCGGGGACTGATGGACGCCCTGCTGACCGGGCGGGTGCGGGTGAAGGTCGAGGAAGTCTGATGCGGGCGACGAGGCGGTCCAGTGCAACTGCCGATCCCTCTCGTCTTCTCAAGGAAAGGATTCTCGCGGCACTCGAGCTTGCGCTCCAGGGAACGGAGGGGCCGCAACGGATGGTGGATGTGCTGCGTCGCCTGCACGCCCACAGCGTCGAGGCCATGGCCTCCGAGGTCGTCTCGGCCATCCAGGCAGACAGAGAACAGCGGGCTGGAGAGGGAGTACCACAGCGGTTCACACTGAAGGTCACCAGGAACAGACGGTTGCAGGAGGTGCTGATTTCCAGGGCGGATGGAGTCGCCGCACTCTCGCCCGTGGAAGGGCGTGTCCTCAGGAAGACGCCAGCAACGCCGGAGCGTGCCCCCACACCCTCCAGCGAGAAGAAGCTCCCGTCGCCGGAGAGGCAGAGATCCACGCCGAAATCGCAACACACCACCATGGTCAAACATCTGCTCAAGCTCTCACCGACGGCGTTTGAGGGCGTCATCGAGCGCCTGCTGGTCGCCCTCGGCGTTCAGGAGGTCGTGCGGACACCGCCCACCAACGATGCCGGCGTGGATGTACGCGGCGTTCTGGTGATCGAGGAGCTCATGCGGGTGCGGGTGGCCGTGCAGGTGAAGCGGTATGCGGGCAACGTGTCCAGACCGGACGTTCAGAAGTTGCGGGGCAGTCTGTCGCACGGTGAGGTGGGCTGGTTCTTCACCACTGGCGGGTACAGCGATGGGGCCAGGGCGGAAGCCCAGGCACACGACCGCCAGCCGATCTCCCTGATCGCTGGGCTGGAGGTCGCGGAACTGCTGATCAAGTACGGTGTGGCACTGAGCGAAGGGCCGGCGTAGGTGACAGCGTCCGAACTCAGCCTCGCCCCTCAGCGCCGAGGAGGGTGAATGCAGGTGGGCATCGCCCCTGGTGCGTGTAGAGGAGATGGGATTCGGCCGGACAGTCCGGCGCACCACACGAACCAGGGGATGGTGCTGGAGCGGAGCAGGCGGTCTCAAAACCGCAGGTGCGGCCGCGCAGCGCGAACCTGCACGCTACCCTGAATGACTTCCGATCACCTGAGGGGCGAACGCATGAACAACCTCGATCCTTCCGAACTGCCGCGTCCAACCCGCGAACACATCCTCCTGGGCAAGCAGGCCTTCGCAGCACAGGGGCAGGTCACGGAAGCGGCCCTTCATAAGCTGCTGCACACCTTCCCGGACAACACGGTCACGGCGGAGATCTACCTGAAGGTCGTGGCCATCAACCAGATCTACGGCACCGGCATCCTGGCTGTGCAGCCCGTGGCCGAGCGGATCCAGGCAGCCGTCATCGACGCGGACTTGAGGGCGGGCGACCCCGGTGTGGTTCACCGTATCGATCGCTTGCAGTTCGTCACGGCCAAGGGGAAGGAGATCGACCGAAGCATCTACTCATTCGCCACGAAGTACTGCGCCCACCATCAGCCCGAGCACTACCCCATCTACGACGGGATCGTCTCCACGAAACTGCTGGCCTACGACCAGAGGGACAACTTCAATTCCTACCGGCTCAAGTACGCCGACCTGCGCGACTACGTGAAATTCAAGGAGGTGGTGCTGCAGTTCCGCGCGCACTACGGCCTCACGGCCTTCTCCCTGCGGGACATCGATCAGTTCCTGTGGATCCTCGGCAAAGGTCTGCTGCCCGCCCTGCCGTCCGCCACCTCACCGAGGTCTCCATGACGCGCACCGCCGATTTCCGTGAGATCGTCTCCAGTCAGCTTCCCGCCCTGGCGGAACTGATCAACCTCGGGTACACGTACCTGACCCCGGAGGAGGCCCTGGCGCGCCGCCGCGGCCGGCGCGGACAGGTGATCCTCACGGACGTGCTGCTGGAGAGCCTCTCCCGGCTCAACCGGGTGCGGTACCTGGATCGCGAGTTGCCCTTCACGCCGGAGGGCCTACAGAAGGCCGCGGATCAGCTGCTCACGCTGCCGTTCGAGTCGCAGTACAGCACCGCGCAGGTGGCGTACGACCTCCTGACGCTGGGTACCAGCGTGGAGCAGGTCGTGGACGGCGACCGCAAGGCCTTCAGCGTGCGGTACATCGACTGGGCGGTACCGGCGAACAACACCTGGCACGTCACCGAGGAGTTCGAGGTGGAGCGCAGCGGCTCGACCCGCACCCGCCGGCCGGACATCGTGGTGTTCTGCAACGGCATCCCGCTGGCCGTGATCGAGTGCAAGCGCCCGGACAATAACGGCCCCGTGGAAGAGGCGATCTCCCAGATGCTGCGCAACCACGCCCGCGAGGAGATCCCGCTGCTCTACGCCTTCTCGCAGGTGCTCATGGCCGCCGCGCAGAACGAGGCGAAGTACGGCACGACCGGCGCGGACGCGCGGTTCTGGGCGACGTGGCGGGAGGAGGATCCCGGCGTCACCGCGCACCTGCCCACCGTGGTCGGCACGCCCCTCCCGGCCGCGATCCGGCGGAGGATCCTCGGGTGGCGCGAGGAACCGCTGCGCTCGCGACTTGGCGGCGCGTGGTCGGAGGGCCCGCGCCTCGCCAGCACCCAGGACGACCTGATCGCGTCGCTGCTGGCCCCGGCGCGGCTGCTGGAGTTCATCCGCGGGTTCATCGTGTTCGACGCGGGCGTGAAGAAGGCGGCGCGCTACCAGCAGTATTACGCGGTGAAGGAGGTCGTGGCGCGCGTGCAGGAGCGCACGCCCTCCGGCAGCCGGCGCGGCGGGGTCGTGTGGCACACGACGGGCAGCGGGAAGAGCCTGACCATGGTGATGCTCGCCCGGGCCCTCACGTATGTGCCGGGCATCCTCGCGCCGCGCGTGGTGCTGGTCACAGACCGGGTCGATCTCGACCAGCAGATCAAGGACACCTTCAAGAACACCGGCGCGGCGGTCGTGCAGGCCCGCGACGGCCGGCACCTGATCGGCCTGCTGTCCTCGGAGCGCACGCAGGTCATCACGACCGTGCTCGACAAGTTCGAAACCTGCCAGCGTGAGGGCCTCAAGGTGGACAGCGCCGACGTTTTCGTCCTGGTCGATGAATCGCACCGCAGTCAGTACGGGAAGGCGAATGCCCTGATGCGCGCCGTGCTGCCAAACGCCTGCATGATCGGCTTCACGGGCACGCCCCTGCTGAAGAAGGAGAAGAGCACGGCCGAGAAGTTCGGCGGGATCATTCACGCGTACTCCATGGCCCGCGCGGTGCAAGACGAGGCGGTCACGCCGCTGAAGTACGAGGCGCGGCACGCGGAACTGCGCGGCGCACAGGAGCAGATCGACCGCTGGTTCGAGCGGGTGACGCGCACCCTGACCGAGGCGCAGCGCGCGGACGTCAAGCGGCAGTTCCAGACGTCCCACGCGGTGCTCGGGGCGACGTCCCGCCTGGAGGAAATCGCGTACGACATCGGCGAGCACTACGCCCGCACGTACCAGGGCCGCGGCCTGAAGGCGCAGTTCGCGGTGAGCAACAAGCTCGACGCGGTGCGGTACAAGAAGATCTTCGACCGCTGGGGGCGCGTCCGTACCGCGCTGATCATGAGCCCCCCGGACACCCGTGAGGGCCGCGACACCGTCGACGAGGCGGACGTGCCGGAAGTGCAGGCCTTCTGGCGGGACATGATGAACCGGTACGGCACCGAGCAGCGCTACCAGGAGAGCGTCATCGGTGCCTTCAAGGGCGACGGCGAACCCGAGTTGCTGATCGTGGTCGACAAACTGCTGACCGGCTTCGATGCGCCCAGCAACGCGGTGCTGTACCTCGACAAGCGCCTGAGGGAGCACAACATCCTGCAGGCCATCGCCCGCGTGAACCGCCTGTACGCCGGCAAGGACTTCGGCCTGATCGTCGACTACCGCGGCATCTTCAACGAGCTCCAGGGCGCGCTGGACATCTACGCGGCCCTGGAGGCGGAGGGCTTCGACCCGGCGGACGTCGCGGGCACGCTGGAGGGCGTGGACGTCGAGATCGGCCTGTTACCCACTCGGCACGGGCACGTGTGGGACGTCTTCGCCGGCGTCGACCGCGGCGATCTGGAGGCCCTGCAGCGCCACCTGGAACCCCAGGATCGCCGGGACGCGTTCTACGAGGCGCTGGCGGCCTTCGCGAAGACCCTGCAGCTGGCACTGAGCACGCCCAGCTTCCTGGACGCAACCCCGGAGGCGCAGCAGCACGTGTACGTGCGTGACCTGCGGTTCTTCCTGAACCTCCGCACGACCGTGAAGCGCCGGTACGGGGAGAGCGTGGACTTCGGCCCACTCGAGGATCAGCTGCGCAAACTCGTGCAGGAGCATGTCGGCGCGGACAGCGTCGTGCAGCTCAGCGAGCCGGTCAGCCTGTTCGACCTGCAGGCGTCCGAGGAAGAACTCCTCACCACCGAGGGCGAGGCGGCCCGCGCGGACACCATGGCTAGCCGTATCCGCCGGGCCGTGACCGAGCGGATGGAGCAGGATCCCACCTTCTACAAGCGGCTCTCGGAACTCGTCGATGAGGCGATCGCCGACCACCGCGCGCAGCGCCTGAGCGACCTGGAATACCTGCGCCGCGCCGAGGAACTCACCCGCCTCGCCCGCGACCGCGGCGAGACCGAGGGGGATCCCCGGCTGCGCGGCCGGGAGGGGGCCCGCGCGTACCGAGGCCTGCTGCAGGACAGCCTGGGGGAGACGCTCGCGGCCGTGCCGGAGCTGGAGGAGCACCTCACGGTGGCGGCGCTGGTCTTCGAGCAGGAGATCGAACGCCAGAAGATCCGCGATTGGCACCACAACACGGGCGTCCGGAACCGCATGATGGACGCGATGGACGACCACCTGTACGCCCTCGAGAAGCAGACCGCAACGCGCATCCCGCACTCGGTGCGCGACGCGCTGTTCGAAAAAGTCCTGTCGGTCGCCCGGCACCGCGATGGGCACCAGGCGAGCGCGTGACGCGGACAACCCCCCTGGTCGCCCAGTACGGCACGACGCCACTGGCGTACTCGGTGGAGCGCCGCCCCCGGACAACCCTGAGCATCGAGGTGAAGGCCGACGGGAGCGTCCTCGCGGTGGCGCCCCTGGATGCGCCGGACGGGGAGATCCGCCGGCGCGTCGAGAAGCGCGGCGCGTGGATCCTGCGCCAGCAGCGGGAACTGGCCGTGCTGCCCCCCCCGCTGCCCGCCCGGCGGTACGTGAGCGGGGAATCCTGGCGGTACCTGGGTCGCCAGCACCGCCTGCGCGTCGTGATCGGCGAGGTGGAGGGCGTCCGCGTGACCCGCGGGGAGTTGCTCGTCACCGTTCGGAAGCAGGAGCGGACAGAGGCTGTGGTGACCCGGTGGTTCCGGGAGCGCGCACAGGCCATACTGACCGAGCGCATGCAGGTCTGCTTGGAGCGGGTGGCCCCGTTCGGCATTCAACATGACGGCACCTTCCAATTGCGGCGCATGACGACCCGCTGGGGTAGTTGTACTCGCAATGGACAGATCGTATTCAACCCGATTTTGATACAGGCTCCCACTGAATGCATAGATTACGCAATAGTACATGAGCTATGTCATATTAAGGAATTCAATCATTCTCAAAAATATTACTTATTTTTAAAGACTGTAGAACCTTGCTGGAAAAAGCTACGGAGGAAATTGAACTATTCGGTTGAACTGGTTGACAACAGTACCTAATCTTAATGAAACTCACGACATTTCCCTGGGGGCATCAATGAGATTAATGATGGGATGGAAGACGGTGGATATGGGTAGCGTATTTGACGATATATTCAAATACTGCAAGGGTAAGGAGAGGGACATAGAGGCTATCTGGTTGATCAGTCCTTATGTTACCTACTTAGATGAGCATGGCCCTATTGGTTATGCTGAACTTGCCGAACAGCTTTATACAATTCTGAATGGCTCTAGCAATCCAAAAACCCTCGAAAGAAGAATTAGAGTTGCGACGAGCGGCAAAGAGGAGCATACTGGCAAAAAAGCAGACTTTAAGAATTGTAAGGTTCCATCGATAAACGTAGAAATTCTGGATCAGATGAGGAAGAACGGTTCCGATGTTAGACTAAAATGCTCACTACATACGAAGATATACGGTGTTAAGTTAAAGCGCAAAGATGAAGGAATTATGTGGATTGGATCGGCAAATGCAACTAAAAATTCTTTTAAAAGCCACGAAGTGCTTACAAGAATTGATACCTTTACAGAATATTTCCATAATCAGCTGTTAGACATGTGGGATGATGTGGATTGTCATTCAGACTTTCAGCCGTGTGATTGCACTACAGATCTAGATGATTTTCTAGATACATATAGAAAAGTACTGCAGAGTCGAATAGAAGAAGCTAAAAATAGGAAGAAGGCCCGAGAGATGAGAGGAAACACGGGAACGACAAGGTGATGGTTAAATGACTCTAGATGAAAATATCGAAGCGTCACAACGTTTCTATGAAAATATTGACCCTTATATGTGCTTAATCATTGAATTTTCCAAGCATAGAGGCCAAGAGGTAAATGTAGATCTTGATTGGAGAAGCGTGTTCACTATAAATAAGCCAAAATTTCGCGAGCCGGTATTCACTCGCGAGGAACGCCTTTACCGAGCAAAAATTGTTGATGAGCGACTAAAGAAGAGTGAACTCCCCATTTATGCCTGCGGCAGCCGCACACAGCGTCGTTCAATGATTTCTCATCACGCTGAACAATTACAGATTGACTTCGCCCAAGATGACAGGAACGCGCTATCATTTACTCATCAAGTGTATATCTTCAGTATAGATGGAGCTACAGACATGGAAGCTTGCATCACTCCGAAAATATTGCCAAGCGAATATAAAGACGTAATTAATGCATATCATAGAATGATAGAATTAACAGAAAAGTCGCCACAAGACAACATAATGAGGGCCAATCTACTAACAGGCAGCGTAGATACTGCCCTACAATCATACTTCTCCTACAATTACCTATTTCTTTATCTTGCGGATTTGTTGAGACAGAGAGAATGAAAAACTGAAAATGGTAAACTTTTAGATTATGTCGTTATCATTCATAGTTCCTGAATTAAATAATTCATTTCAAGCCAATTTCATACAACCGCATATGCAGAAGAATGTTTTCGGACACTTTAACCACTACTGACATCATTCCACCATTCCCATTCTGGGTGTCGAGGGCTAGGAAGGTAGCGCCCGCACACCGTCACGTTGATCAGCGTTTCCCTCAGATCGTTTCGAACACACCCTATGAGCGCCGTACGCAGCAAGGACAGGCTTGTGGTCGATACGGGCATGTCCAGGCCATCCAACAGGCGACGCGCCGCTTCGTCGTCAGTCACGACCCCCGCGCCTTCCCAGGCCAGTGCGGCCGCGATGGTCATCGCCTCACCATCATCAATGCGGTGGGCGAGGTCGAGAAACGCCAGGTGAGCGGTGTGCGTCAGGCGAACCACCTGCACCACCCCGGCATCACTGTGGGGCCTGAGGTCAATCGGTCGCCGCTCCCCCCGTTCGAGACCCACCCTCTCGAATACCCATCCCGCCTCCTCCACCACCTTTGGGACAATCAACAGAGGGCCCTGGACATGCCTGGCGACGTCGGCGAGTCGGCCGCTGGCATACAGGTTGATGAGCGAGCACGCGTCGAGGAACCAGGGCGTCAACGCGCTTTCACCGACACATCGACATCCATCTGCCAGCTCGACCAGCCAGGCTCACCGTCCTCCGTCAGCGCGGCCTGGCGTTTGTACTGTGCGCTCAGGTCACGCACAGAGAGTCGGTCGGTCGCAAGGTACGCCGCCGCCTGACCCTCGGTGATCAGCCCTCGGTCAAGGGCCTCGAGGGCGAGCAGGATGTACCGCTTCGGGAAGCGCGGCTCGGACAGTTCCTGGGTGATGCCCGCCAGCTTCTGCGCTTCCCGGGGCTTGAAGTTTTCGAACTGGAGGCGGTCGTAAGTGCCGGCACCGATGACCTGCAACTCCTCCAGTCGCCGGACATAGGCCTCAAAGGACACCCGGAAGTACGAGGAAAGGTGCACGAGGTCTGCGACCTTCGGGGTGCCGTGATTCTTAATGTGGTTCCGGAGGTGCCGCGTGACCGTCCGCGAGGGCATCAGGAGCCGCCGGGCGAAGGCCTCCGCGAAGCGTTCGGTGTCAGGCACCCGCCCAGCATGACGGAAGACCTGGACGTCCGGGCGCAACCTTGCGGTGAGGAAGTGAGCGTACTCGTGCGCGAGGGACATCCGCTGCCGCTCCGGGGGGTGCTTGCTGTTCAGGGCGATGCAGCCGCCCAGTTCGTCGGTGTAGCCGAACAGCCCAGACACGCGGGAGTCCAACTCCAACGAGAAGATGCGCAGGCCGACCTCCGCCTCTAGGGTCTCCCGGAGGTTCCCCAGCGGCGCGTCGCCCAGGCCCAGACGACGGCGCTCGGCGTCCGCGACCTCGTCGGCGGCGGCCTCAGGGGCCAGGCCGCCAATGTCGTACTCCACCGGGTAGTTCCGCGGGAGGGGGGACTGCATGGCCTCCTCCAGCTCGAGGTAGTTCTCGGCGCTCTGTTGGAGGAGTGCCGCCGCCTGCTCCATATGGTCACCGATGGTGGGATCGGCTGCGCCCCGCTTCTTGAAGTAGGCCTTGAACTGCACGTCCAGGCCACCGGTGGGCGGCCGGTTCCGCAGGAGGTCATGCACGCTGGCGGCGTACCGCTCCGCCAGGGCGATGAGTTCAGCGGGCTGGATGCGGCGCTCACCCTTCTCGATGGCCACGATGGTCGTGCGGGCCACGCCGAGGTGATCCGCGGCCTCCTGCTGGGTCAGGCGGGCGGCCTTCCGCGCGACCTGCAGGCGCAGGCCGAGGGCGGTGGGGTCATGGGAGTCGAGTCCTAGCGTCATGGTTCAGGAGCCTCCCGGGGTCAGGCGACGAGCGGTGACGACGCCACGGGGGGCGTCGGGGACGTGAGGTCACGGCTGAAGCCGGCGACCTCACGGGCGTACTGACCGAACAGGCGGCCCAGCCGGGTGTCCACCTCCGGCAAGGACAGCCCGGAGTGCTGGTGGATGGCCTGGCGGGCGTCCTCCAAGCCATCAAAGGCCAAGCGGAAGTCCACCATCCTGCCCGGGCCGGACAGGCATGCAAACTGCTGTGCCTGTTCCTGCATGTAGTGCAGAGCGTGTCGGCGATCCGCGCCGCCCTGCAGTGTGAGGCGAAAGAGGTCATCCCGGTACTGATCAGCCGCGGCGTCCCCGGCATACAGCCCGGCCGCGTGGAGCGACACGCGGCGCATCACGCAGGAGGTGCAGCTCCCGCACTGCTTGTGCGTGGCGTGACGCAGGGGATAGCTGTCACACGACGCTGTCAGGACGGTCAGGTCGCCCAGGCCAGCCGCGGCCACCTGAGCGCACATCTCGCCCTTCGTGCGCCACAGGGATGGGTTGAGGATGCGCACAGGGCGTTCGAGCAGACCCGTCAGCCAGCGCTCCATCAGGAGCAGCGTGCGCGGATGCATGGCTCGGGTCTGGTCGGCCCCGGCGAAGGCTGCCGTGTAGGGGAGGTTGATCGCTCCCACCCCGTTCTCGTAGACGTGCAGGGTGTCCACGTCATGGGCGAGGGCGGTGATCACCCCGATCGTCAGGAAGAGCAGCGCGCGCGACCGCTGACTTTTCTCCTGCGACTGCTCCTGGACGAACCAATCGGCGAGTTCCTTCTTCCCCGCCTGATGCCAGAACCCCTGAAACGGCCGCCACTGTACCTGGGGGAGGCGCTCCCGCAGCGCCGCAAACTGCCCAGACTGGAGGCTCTTCAGGCCGCCCCCGGTCTGGCCGCCGACCAGGAGTCCGGTGTCGAACTGCGGATCCAGGGCCTGCGCTACCGCGCCCGCGAGGGAGTCGAGACCGCCGGAGTAGAGGCCAACGAAGGGTCTTGACATCTCCGGGGCACCGGTGCTGAGCAGGGCCGGCACACGGGTGCGCCTGCGCCCGAGGCGGCCATTGAACTCGATCTCCCAGTGATCCCCCGTCAGCCACTCGAGGAGAGCAGTGAGGGGCTGGCGCTGCGCTGAGCAGCGCTCCGGGAAGGCCACCGGAACCGTCAGGGTGAGGTGTCGTGGGCAGGTGTAGCCGCCAGCACGCGACCGCCTGACCAGCCGGTCGACCACGTGTACGGCCGCGATGACGTCGAGGAGATCATCGACAACCTCGCTCAGATCCGGGCGCAGCTTCCAGAGCGGCCCCACCTGGATGCGGGCCAGATCCATGCGGCTTTCCCGGCCTTTCAGACGCTCGCTGAAGTCAAAGGCGCGCACGTGCATCAGTCGTCCTCATCGTCCAGCAGGTCGAAGTTGATATTGACGCTGCCCTCCATCTGCTCTGCCGTATCCCGCCGGGGCACCTCGGGACGCGGTACGGCGGGCACGGTTTGGAACATGCTGGCGGCGAACTCGGGTGCGGCACCGGCGGCGAACTCGGCCACGTCACTCTGGGCACGCTGGAGACTCACGCGCGCCTCCGCCTCCGTCCGGAACAGCGCCGGGTAGTCCTCGCTGACGAGCCTTCCGAAGAACTCGGCGTCTGGGATGGCGACGAGGAAGCGGCGCGCGAGTTCCACAGGAACTTGTGCAGGCGTGACCTGCCCCTCGCAGATGAGGATCCCGACCTGACGGGCGGCGCGCACCACGCTCTCCTTGCCCTCGGGGATGATTGGGAACCTCATGGCCGCGAAGGCGGCGCCGCGCTCCTGCAGGGGAAGGGCGGCGAGCCGCTGAAGCTGCTCCCTGAACGCCGGGAGGTGCTCTACACCCGCGTAGGTGGCCGCGACGCGCGACAGGATGTGTTTGAGCATCTCCGCAAGCCTCGAGGTTCCGTCCGCGGCGGGTTGCTCTGCATCAGCAATAGCCGCCCGGACGCCATAGCGCTTCCAGAGGCCTTTCACCTTCTTCGCCATGTTGTCGAGATCCGGCATGCTGCCCTCCTACGGACAGCATGCCGGATGATTCTGACATTGTCAGGGTTTCAGTCCACAATTACAGTTTTTGTCTGACTTTTGAGCGCCTCTTCCAGAGCCATGCGGACGTCCGGCGACACCTTCCACAGCCGCTGTCGTCCACGACACGCGACAGGTTCGACGGGCACGACGTCCTCGAGAAGCCATCCACACGGCCCCCTGAACCACATGTCGTCACTATCGGTGACGCTTCCAGCCACCCGCGCCAGCGCCACGATCGCACCTCTGGGAACCGAGCCGTCCGTCGTCATGCGCCCGGTGCGCGACGCCACCCAGTCCGCCGCGCCGTCATCGAAGGCACGGCCCGCGTGGATGGCGATCCACTGGCCGACCGCGCGGCGAGGCGGAGCCCAACTCCGGTTCTCGATGCGTTTTCCGAGGACAGCCACGGCTGTCGCCCACGGTTGATGCAGCGTCAGGGCGTAGAGCTCATCCGGGAGCTCCGGTGGGTCGGCGTGCCCACCTGCGAGTCCCTCTGTCCTGTCGCGTTTCACTAATCCATATTACGCGCAGCCCGTACTGCCTGCGCCTTACAGGCAGACCCCGTAGGGTGTCGCTGCCTCCGCACCTCACCCCCCAGGGCCAGGGCCCGTTCGATGCTGCGCGCGCCGTAACTCCTCCCCTCAGGCAAATCCCATTTGCTTCGGTACAGAGCACTCCGGCGCATCAGGGCGTCCATGACCAGGGGATCTGCATGCGACCAGAACCTCAGCATGCGTAGCAGCGCAAAATCAGCCTCCGACGGGCTGTTGTATCCGGTCGTTACCCCGTCCACGTACAGCTTCCGGAACCGCTCACCGTTCCGGGCGCGCAGGGCCGCAGCCACGACCTCCTCCATTTGGGGAGTCGCCATGGCCTGCTGGTGGTGTGGCAACGGATCTGTCATGCCGCCCCGGAAGAGCTCCTCGTAGAGGCGGACCACTGCATCCCCGGCAGGCGAAATGACCCTGACCTCCGTGTAGCGGCGTCCCGTTAGCGCTGCGTAGGAGCCCGGGCCGTACATCTCGCAGCCCGCCCCCCGGCATCTCGGCCCCGGTTTGGCTGCCCGGACGAACGTCTTGAGGCCACGCCCGCTCGTGCTGATCTCCGTGTAGCTGACCAGCCGACCGACGGTGTCGGCAACCCACGCGGTCACTCCACCCTCCCCCAGGAGGCAGTCATCGAAATCCAGCATGACGATCCCTGGAGGCAACACCACGCCGACCCCATCGGCGAGACCCCGGGCGCAGGCGCTCACCGCCGCGGCGAACGACAGCTGAGTGCGAGGGTCGCGGTGGTTCGCGGGCCGGACGACCGGGGTCAGCGAGAGGGGGATCTTGGCCACCCGCCCGCCGGCCCGCCGCGCCTCCCGGTACGGCACCGCAGGCCACGCGCGCATCTCCGCCGGCACCTCGCACAGAGAGGAGCTCAGGTCAGGCGCAGGCACGGAGGTACCTCGCAGCGTTGTCGTCAGCGTCCGCGTCGCCGCAGATTGCACACGTGAAGTGGCTCCCCTGCCGCACCCCCGGCTGCCCACAGTGGCCGCAGTGCCGGCTGGACGACCACGCCGACACCGGCACCACGGCGCTCCCCGTCACGCGGGCCAGCGCGGTGAGCCAGTGGCGCACATCGACCACGGCCGAGGCCGTCATCGCGTCGATCTGCGGCGTGCCGGCAAGCCCCCGCCAGTTGGTCGCCTCGATCGCCACCCGCCTGAACGCCAGGATCCCGCGGAGCGCCGCGTCGAGTTCCGCGGCGCTCCGCGCGAACAGGGCCCGCCGGCGCACGGCCGCCTCCATGGTCGAGTCCTCCTGCCACTCGCCGGCCGTAAGGCGCCACCCGGTGACTGATCCCGCGTGATCCCTCGACGCCCAGGTGAGCAGCCGCCTGACCCCCACATCGACGCCCACACAGTCGTCCACCGACGCGGCCGGCAGCCAGCGCGGGGCGATCCGGATCGACCAGGTGATCGACCACTGCCGGCCTCCATCTGGCGCGCGGTACGCGCGGAGGGTCGCGTACCGGGCCCGCTCGGCCCCCGGAACTCCGGCCGTCCGGTACGTGGTGCCCAGCAGTGTGCCGTACCGCCGTACCATCTGCTGGACGTCGGCGGCACCCACCGGGCCGGCCCGTCCGGAGCGGAGCTGCGTCTGCAGGCTGGCGTCAACCTCGTCCAGCCGCCTCGCGCCGTCCGCGAGGAGAGCCCCGGACAGGCCGAGCGGCAGACGGGTCACGTCACTGAGCAGCAGATCGTCGAGGCCCACCACGTGGACGAGGTAGGGGGTCACGGCCATCACCTCGTCGTCCAGCGGCACGCAGTCCCTGCGGATCGTGGTGCCCCGATCCGCCCACCGGACAATCTGACGGAGGATCGAGATCGGAACCTCCGGCCAGGCGTCCGGGAGACCCGCCACCGCGTCCGCCCGCAGGGCAACTGGCAGCGCCGTGAGCGCAGCACTGATCGACGAGGTGGCGTCCAGCCACGTGTCGAGCCGCGCTGCCTGCATGGGAGTCGGGTAGGCGCGGGTGCTCAGATCAACCAGGATCCGGTCGCCCCTCACGACCACCGCCGGGACGGCAGGGAGCCCGAGACCCGTCCTCCCGGGACGTGCAACGTCACGAGATCCATGTCCGGACGCACCACGGCGCGCACGTACACCACCTGGCCGACCTCGATCGGCCGGCCTGCCCCGCTGTCCGACACGCACTGGAGGTCTCCCGCGGTGACGGGCAGCAGCGCAGCCTGGAGGATCTCGGCGACGGTGATGTGCCCCGCCCCACGCCTCCGGACGGGCATCACCGCGTACTTCGGGATGCTGGGCATCCTGTAGAGCTGCCGGACGTCCGGCGACCGTCCCACCAGGGCGTGCCAGCGCGCCGCCCGGACGATGGCGGTGTCCTGCGGATCGTAGCCCCCCTCCACCGGCGCGTCCACGAGCCCGCGCCCGGCCCCCTGGCGGAGGTGACGGCGCGCCTCGCCGAGCGCGCTCTCCCACACGTGCGACCCGATGATGATGGTTCTGAAGTGAATCTTGGCAACAACGAACGTGATGTATCGGATGATCGTCTCCTGTAACGCAGGGTGTGTTTCGGGGTTCCCACCCCCCCTGTGTCCACGAAAAGGGACGGCCGGGCGCATGCCCGGCCGTCCCTCACGTGTTTTTTGGCCGATCAGTCGCCGCGTCTGAGTGTCCGCTGGACGTAGTACGGCACCGTGCAGATGACCTCCCACACGGTCACGGCCGCGTGAGCGACCGCCTGCACGGGCACCTGCCACCAGCGCCACGACAACCGCTCGGTCACACCCCTCAGGTCGGTCAGCTGCGCGTGAGCCTCCTCCAGATCCACCTGGTGGCCGCGCACCGCTTCGGTGAGCTCTTCGATGCGTTGGGTCAACGTCGCCACTCCCGCCTCATGGAGCTCGTGCTGTGAGATGAGGGCGTCGACGACCGCGCGGTGGGCCGTACTGGCGTCGTCCAGGGCAGCGTGCAGAAAGGTGAAATTGGCGTACAGCGTGGCCGGCGTGTACTCCGGAACGCGTTCGGTCACCGCCACGCCACGCCGCTCGAGCGCCGCCCGCATCGAGTCTTCAGTCAGCCCCTCCGCGGCTGCCTCGATCAGCAGGTCGTGGATGTTCGATGTGTACTGACGGCCGGTCGCCGTCCGGACGATCCGCTCGCCAAGCACCCGCTCCAGCAGCTGCATGAGTTCGTTGACGCGCGCCCGGCTGAGCGACAGCGACGCGATGATGACGGGCAACTGGACAGGGTCGCCCCCCGCGAGGAAGTCGGCACCCCCTATAGTCCCTGCACTCACGCGGCCCACCCGGCCGTCCAGTCGACCGTCCTGACACGCACCTCGCGGAGCCCGGGGTACAGGTCGGCTATGAGGTCGCGGATGACGTCGGCGTGCGCGTCCGAACCCGTCAGCCAAACCTGTGGGTTGGGGCCGTATGCCAGGATTTTCGTCTTCAGCCGCGCCCTGGAGTACGACCCGGAGGAGTACTCCACATACCAGCTGCGCGTGATCGCGTCTGGCCGTTTTTCGTGCCACCGGGCGTCGGCGACCACGCCGGGGATGGTCTGGCGATCATTCGTACGGCGGACGGTAACGTGGGCCTCCACGAACCAGGCCACCCGGTCGGCCGGGATGCGCAGACGCCGGCGCCCCATGGCCAGGCCCAGCACCTGGACGTTGCTGTGCCAAGGAGCACGGGCAACAGCAGCGTTGAGCGCCACGACCGGCACGGTCACCACTCCACGGCTCCGGGCGGTGCGTCTGCCCTCGACCTCGGTGATGATGTACCCAGCCGCCCGGAGGTCGTCCAGCGTCGCGGGCAGCGTGTCCGGCAGCCACCCGTCACTCACAGCGACGTGCAGGGGCACCATCCGGTCCACATGCAAACACTGTCTGGCAGCTGCGAAATCGATGGTCATGGAGGCATCGTGGCGCCACCAGACACGTCCGTGTTGGCCGGTTGATCACCACACCCGCAGCGACCCCCGAACCATGAAGGCGGGACTGCATGACCATCCAGTTGACATCACCGTCGCCAGATTGGTGTCCGGTGCCTTCTCACGTCAGCGGCGGCACGCGGTGGTGTTCGCCGCGACCATCAGCCCGGTGTCCAGGCGGCCGTAACCCACGTCGTCGTTGCGGGCACCCTTCTGCGAACCGGCCACCTTGAAGCAGCCGATCAGGTGGTCGTACAGCGCCTGGCCCTTCAGGCCGTTCGTGGGGCTGCCGTCCGCGCGGTACTGCTCGTTGGCGTACATCCACAGCGCGATCTGCGAGGACATCCACGGCGCGGCGAAGCTCGTCCCGCTCCAGTACTGCTCCTGCCCGTTCACGATGGACGGCACGGCCATCGAGGGCGCGGCGGCGTCCACGCCGGGGCCGGAGCTGCTGCCCTGACCGGCGGTGTAGGGATCCTTCCAGTGGCTGCCGTCGAACATCACGCCGCCCGCACCGATGGAGAACTGCGCGCTGGACGTGTCGGTCGTCTTGTTCGTGGTGAGCGTGTTGCCCACCGACGCGACGACCACGACGCCGCGGTCCGCGGCCCGGCGGAACAGGCCCGTGAAGTACTCGGTGGCGGAGTCCCCGCCGAAGCTCATGTTCAGCACCCGCGCCGGGTAGGGGTTGGTGTACGTCACGCCGTCCACGGTGACGCTGCCCATCGCGTAGTCCATGGCGACCGCGACCGACGGGAAGTCCAGGTTGCGGGCGCCCGACGCGACGTTGATGGGGAGCACCTTGACGAGGTTGTACGACGTGCTCACGCCGACCCCGCCGCCGTTGGTGGTCATGGCGATGATGCTCGCCACGGCCGTGCCGTGCGGGTCGACTTCACCGGACGGCGCAGCGACGCCCTTCTGGTGGCCGAACGCGTCGAACCACGCGGATTTCGGCACGAGGTTCGCCTCGGCGTGCGCAGTGCTGCCCGTCCAGCCGGTGTCGATCACGGCGACGACGATGTTCTTGCAGCCCTGGTCCACCTGCGACCACGCGCCGTACTGGTTGGTCATCGGCAGGTACTTGTTCTGGTTGACCATCAGCGTGTCGCTGGGGGTCGGCAGGCCGTGGGTCTTCAGGGGGCTGAGGTACTCGGCGTACTGCACGGTGCCGTCCGCCACCAGGGCGCGCGCGGCGGCCGCGTCGCTGGCCTTCAGGGTCGCCCAGTAGCCGGTGTTGCTGGTGACGCTCACGCCGGACGCCTTGAGGGCCGCGAGCCCGGCCTCGGCGGACTGGCCGGTGGGGAGCAGGACGGCGACGGCCGCGCCCGCGGCGGGCTTCACGCTCAGGGCCCCCATGGTCTGCAGGGACGCGCTGACGCCGCGCAGGGTCCGCTCACGGTCGCTGGGCGTCTCGGTGCGTGCCACAGCGAGCGCGCCGAGCGACTGGCCGTTCACCTTGCCGGCGCACCACGGGCCGGTCTGCGGTTGACCGTTCCAGAAGCCGGGCGCGGGGGTGTAAGCAGCCGGGATGGGTGCAGGGGATGGCGCAGGTTGTGGAACCGGCACAGGTGAAGGAGCCGGGGATGGGACAGGGCCAGGTGCCGGCGTGATGGTACCAGGCGTCGAATCTGAACCCGACGTCGTCGAGCCACAGGCAGTCAGCGCCAGGGTCAGGAGGGCGATCTGGCTGATGCGATCAAATTGTCGGGGCACAGGCCATTCTAGAAGCACTGGGAGTACGGTGTTGCCTCACTTGCGACAACAGCGGATGGGCCTACGAACGTACGCCCGTAAGCCCTTTGAATGGTGGACGGTCTACTCGAGATCCGGCAGCCTGCGGCGCCATGCCGCGCCACGGTCAGCCCAGCACCGGGATCCTCTGGAGGTCTCAGGGTGATCCATGCCCGCACTGACCGGCAGGCGGTGATTTTGGAAGCCCAGGAGACAGTGGCCCGACTCGGAGCCGACGCGGTGCGGTACCCATCTGGCGCACCCGCCGCACAATTGATCTGGCCGCACGTGCGGCCGGTCGAGGGGCCGGTCGGCGCCCGGCAGGGCGTGCCGACGCTCTGCCGCGTCCGGCCCGTACACGGCGGCACTGCGCATGAGGTAGGCGATCAGGGCGTCCCGGTACGGCTCCACCACCGCGACCGCCTCGCCGATCCTGATCGTCGGTCCTGTGAGTTCGAGCCTGGCCTCCTCGGTGACATGGAGGGTGACGCCCAGCGCCGCCAACCTTTCAAGCATCAGGCGCGGGATCGTCACAGGGTCACCGTCATCATGGCCGTGCCGGGCACCTCCTCATCGTCCGTGACCGGGACGGCTGCGTGCTCGACCGGGACAGGCTCCGACACTGTCTCCACCGCCGCTTCTCTGAACTGCGTCACGCTCATCCCTCTCTGTCCCAGTGAAGAGAAGGTAATCGGGACGAATGTTAAGCCGCACCCAGACACACTTTCCTCGCCGTAATCTTTTTTCGTCCCGGTCGCCTGGAGGTAATCGCCATAGTCGGCGCGCAGGTGCAGCAACTCGACCCTCGCCCCGTCTGCGCTGCCGAAGACGCTGCGGCGATGGGTCGTCCGGTCTCCCTCGCTGATCAGGTAGCCCAGGGGCCGCAGCGCCTCCTTGATGCGCCGCCAGAGCGTCCGGGCGGGTGGCAGGGCCACGTCCTCACCGGCCGTGTAACGCTCGATCTCCGTGTACAGCGCCGCTGGGAGGAACATCAACCACTCGACACCATCGATGACCTCGACGTAACCGGCCAGCGAAGCCCGTGGGTTTGGCTGTGAGTCGCTCCCATCCGCAGATGGTTGCCACCCATATTTCCCAGGGTCAGTCGGAGCCTGACCTGTATCGGCGTCAGCGAGGTAGATGCGCTGCGTCAACAGGAGGGTCTGGATGATCCGCAGGGTCGACCGCACCGGGTCGGATTCCGACAGGTGGGTGGCCTGGTCGGTACTCATCTCTCGCAGCGCCGCAACGACGCGTCGCCAGTACGCCTGTGCTTCCGTCGCACTGACAGCACCGGCCTCGCACGCAAACGTCAGGTAGACCCGCCACGCGCCTGCGAGGTCAGCGATGTTGTCCGGCGTCCGGTTGTGCGCGCGTGACGCCTCAAACAGCCACCTCAGCGGATCCCGTATGTCGCGAATGTATGCACGCCCGTACAGCGCCTCCTTGTGGCGGGCAATCCATGCGATGTACGCGGACATTGCAGCCGCGTACAGCCCGTTGGCCGCTAGGCGTTGCGCCTCACGGTAGGCCGCAGAAGTACGCGGCGTGATGAGGGGCTCGTCGATCTCCACGGTGACCGTCCGGGCCACATCAGAGAGGCGGGCCACGGACAGCTCGCCGGTGATCATCACGACTCCACGGGGGTACTCGCCTCCCCGGACGCTGCCGTCGGTGGCGCCTCGCATGCGGCCGCCACCCTCGCCGACAGCGGCGATGATGCGCCCGACCTCCCCCTGAGCTTTCGCCATGGCCAGCCCGCTGCCGGCGGGCTTATAGTCGTCGATCACAAAGAGGACGTCGGCTGCTGAAAACGCCGACAGGGTGATCGAAAACCCGGTCGACGTGAATGTCGCCGGCAGGTGGTCGTCGCGCCACTCTGCGCCGTAGTGCGCCTGACACAGAACCGCCAGGGTGGTCTTGCCGCTGCCCGTCTGCCCGGCAACCCAGACGACGTACCTCGCGCGGCCCAGGGGCGCACGGTACGTGGCGGCCAGCATGGGGACGGCGACTCGATCCGGGGCGAGCTCGAGCAGGGCCAGTGAGGCCCGGATGGCCGACCGGGCGGTGTGTGGGTCTGGCTGCGCCGGCAGGTTGAAGCTGGTGAGGTTGCCGAGCAGTTCGACCCGGGCGCCCTGGAAGGACTCACCCGATGTGATTGCCCCGGCCTCTCCGGCGTGCAGGAACATGCCGTCAACCCAGCCCGTCTGCGTGTAGATCACCTCGCGCGCGATGCCCGCCGCGTTGGACTGCTGCATGATCGCAACCCTGAGATGATCGCGGACACCCCGGCCAGCAACGACGTAGGCCCTTGATCCCCACTTGGCCATCCAGGTCATGGCATCGTAGTCGGCCGCCGAGACAACGATGGGCCGCAGCGGGTCTCCCGAGGCGTCCGCACCGACGATGGTGTAGTGATGTTCAGTGGCGTTGCCGGTCACCCTCGCGGCGTCCGTGACGATGCGGGCCGAAAAACTGGCCAGGGGCTCGATGATCTCCTCGCCGGCCCGGTTGGTCGTATACCGGCACAGCACGCCGTTGTGGAGACCGTAGTTGCTTGGTCGTTTGGAGACGGCTGCATCGTTGTCCACGACGTCGGGCTCCGCCGCGACGATGGCCGCCTGCAGGAGTGCCCCGAGCGACGGAGCACCGAGGCTGGCCAGGAGATCGCAGGCGTCCGCAGCGGTCATTTCCGGGATGCGCAGCTGGTGGACGATCGCTCCAGCGTCTTGCGCCATGGCCGCCCACCTAACCCGCCCCTCTTCGCCGGCAGTGTCTGCGTCGCCAGAGATGTACACGCGGTGTCCCCGCAGGCTGGGGCTCAGCCACGGCTTGTTACGCACTCCAGCGATGCCCTGGACGGCCACACCCTTAATGCCCGCCACGCGGAGGGCGTTAGCAACAGCGACCGCGTTGAGCTCACCTTCCAGCCAGATTTCGTCGCCGGTGGGTTCAGGTGCTGGGCAGTAATGGGCCGGCGCGCCACTCCCCTTGCTGGCGTAGCGGTAGCGGTCTTTCTTGGCCTTGCTCAGCTCCTCCTTGGTGCCGGGATTTCGGACTTTTAGGGCAACCGGCTGACCATCAACTCCGTTGACCACGAACGCAACAGCCCCAGGCAGGATGGCGTGGTTGATCGGGCGTCGCCCAGTGAATTGGTATGCCTTCAAGGAACCGCTGCTGGCCTCGCCCAGGAGGCCACGGGACTTCAGTTCCTGACACTCAGGAGCGTCTGCCGGGGTATCCGCCGTGATCAGCTTCCATCCGTCCGGGAGCGTCGTCACATCGATAGCGCTGGTCCGGTAGAGCTGGGCCCCCAACAGCCCCATCGCCGTTCGACTCGGGTTCCGGGGCCTCTTCAGGCTGGTCGGCTGGTTGTCAGTGGGCAGGCCAGCGCGGTCAATGAGTTCGGTGATTGCATCCCTGAGTGTGAGTCCTTTGCAAAGCATGAGCAGATCGACGCAGGTGCCCCCTTTCGTCTCGCCGTCGTGGCGGTTGTAGACCCACGTGCCGTCTTTCAGTTGTCGCACAGTGAACGACGGCGTGGCCTCTTCGAGGCCGGGGCGCGGGTCGTACATGTTGCCCCCGCGCGTTCCGTCCTCGTAGAGCCCGTTGAAGTTGGCAGCGGGGCACAGCTCGCGGAGCATTTCCGGCATACTGACGGTGCGTTTTGCGATGTCGAGGGCCTTGGCAAAGCTCGCCGTTCCCGCGGCGGGCTTCACTCGTTTCCGCCGAGGCCATTGAACCACCGCGTCATTTCGTCGCGGTGGATCCGGTGGATCCGCCGCGAGAAGCGCTTGACGTCCAGCTCTCCTGAGCGCGCTGCCGCGTCGTACACCGCGCGGCTGACGCGCAGTTCGGCGCACACTTCGGCGGGCGTGAGGTAGGTGTGCTTGGTGCTGTCGGGCTGTTTCTTGTCGGGCATGTGGGTGGCTCCGCTGCGATAGCAGCAATCGATCCAGGCTCAGGCCGGCAGCAGATACCGGGGTATCTGTGTGACGGTCTGCGAAATGGAGCGCCCTGTGGCGCTCGACAGATCAGGCCTGGAGCGGTGGAGCCATCGGTGCGCACGGTGGATGCGGCCGGTGGTGGTATTTGCGCGGCAGAGGGGGTTCGAACCTTACCGGCTCGACCAGGCGGTCGAGGTAATCACGGTAGCCGTCGGCCACAAGCCGCCGCAGCAGCACTTCCAGCGATCTACGGCGGCTGCGCATCACCTGCAGGACGGCCGTCACGAGCGGTCGAACGCCGGCTGCCGAGTAGTACAGCAGGTGGATGAGGAGCTCGTGGTTGCTCAGCCCGGAGAGGCTGGAGGGATCCGAGCCGAACAGACTCGCGTTGTCGCAGATCTCGTCCTCGGCAGCGGCGACCAGATCCGCGAAGTCAGCCCTTTGGTACCACCGCTCATCGCACGCCTCAAGGCGCAGGCAGGCCAGCACGCTCGCGTGACGCTGCAGTACCAGACCCACCTTGAGGATCACGTCCTCCTCCCTCCGCGGTGAGGTCACTGACGACCCACGTGCAGCGCTGTCCGGCATCTGCACGTCGTCACCTGTCGTCTTAGTCGCGGTAGGGTCTGGGGTCATTACGTCCCCAACAGTATTGGGGATCGAAGACAACGAGTCTGTGCTTTTACCTTCACTACGACCCACACGCATCACCACAATGGCAACCACAATACCGACACGATCCCACAGGATTTTTCAGAGGTTATCCGGAATCAACTGTGTCGAGATTCCCGCTGTAATACGCGTGTTTTCGCATCCCCAGGAACAGCCGAACTTCGTCAATAACATAACCACATTCGCTTCACACGCGAAGGGTCGTAGGTTCAAGTCCTATACCGCCCACCAACGAAACTCCGATACAGTCGGAGTTTTTTCATTTTACTCGTCCTTGTTTGGAGTTGCATTTCTGGCTGTACAACCGCCTGTGCAACCGATTGGGTGTTCTGCAGGTAGACGGGGCGCTCTCCATGGTTCCTCCGGATAACCCTGCCAAGGCAGTTCAGGCGTTCGTGGATCTCCACGAACGCCTGGCGGTCACTCACCTCCCGCCCTCTGTGGCAGGGACGCCGAGGGGCACCTCAGGGTCAGCCCCCGCAGCGGTGTCTGTGGGTCGTGTCCTGCTCCAGGCGTCAGGGCCGCAGGCGGGCCACGGCAAAGGTGAAGGTGGTGCTGCCCGGCGCGGTGAAGTTCCCCGGTAGGAGCAGCTTGCCGTCCCGCTGATACGTCACCGCACTCCCGCGACTGAAGCCCGTATCCCTGAAGGTCGTGCTGGACGGCAACAATTCCTTCAGCTTCCCGTTCTTGTCGTAGATCGCCGGGTAGATCAGCACGTCATTCTTGGGCGTCAGAACCAGGGTGCTGAAGCCCAGGCTGCTGTCGAAGGCCACGGTGCCGCCCTGACCAAACGTAGTGTCGAGTGTTCCCTGTGGGGTGAACCGGAAGAACGTGCCCTGATTCGCCTCTCCGGTGTACACATCGGCCGCGACGAAGATCCCGTCTCCCGGCAGCACGAGGAAGCGGAAGTAGGGGACGGCGGCGCTGCCGAAGCCGGCCTCGCCGTTCGTCCCGAATGATGGGTCTGGCGTGCCAGCCGGCGTCAAGCCCAGGATGGCCGTTTCGGTGCCAAGCAGGATGCGCCCAGACGACTGAACGGCGAGATCCTGGGTATTGCTGGACACGGTCACCGTGCCGGACGTCCCGAAGGTGAGGTCGGGTGTGCCGGCCGCCGTGAGCTTCGTCAGGGCCGTGCCTGTCCTGACCAGCAGGCTGCCGTCCAACAGGCGGAGCACCTGAACGGCGATGCCGTCTTCAAGACGGGCCACGCCGCCCGCGCCGAAGGTCGGGTCGAGTTGGCCAGTCGGCAGCAGGCGGTACACCACGGCATTGCGACCCGTGGAGGTTTCCACACCGACCAGGACAATTCGACCGTCGGGTTGTACAAGCAGATCGTTGACAGTGTCTGCCCCTGGTGTGCCGTCCGGTACCGGAAGGGTCGGGTTGAAGATGACCTGACCGCCGGTGCCGAACGAGGTGTCCAGGCTGCCATTCGCGTTGTAGCGCACGACGGCGATCTGTACATCATCCTGTCCGAGATTCGTTGCCGCCACGATCCGGCCGTCGGCCTGCTGCACCGCCTTGACCGATGAACTGTTGACGGCCGGGTCGCTCCCCAGGGGCGTGACGGCAATACCGTCCCCGTCGAAGGTGGTGTCAAACGGAATGCTGGTCGGCTGCTTGACCCCCAGAGCACCCAGGGGTGCAGACGACGAGATCCCGGCGACCGGTGGGGTGGAGCGGCCACACGAGAACAGGAGCAGGGAACTACAGATGATCAGGGCCGTACGCTGGTAGTGGTACATGATTCTCCTCATGACGCCACAGGCTGCAGTCGGGAGACCGCGTGAATGACCGACCTGTCAGACGCAGCATGACCAGATGAACGGCGACGCGCGAGCGAAGTTGATCACGCCCCCTTTTACGCTTGTTTCATTAATTATCGGTCAGATTCAATCCATTTAGCGTCAAGACGTAGGTATATTTCTTGCTCATCCTGAATGTAGTGCCGTTATCAGGGCCCGTTTCACACCCGAAGGGTCGTAAGTTCAAGTTCTATACCGCCCACCAACACAAGACCTCGACTCAGTCGGGGTCTTTTCATGTGGTGGGCAACCGGTGTGGGCTGGCCAGCACCGTGGTGCGGCGGACGGCCGCGACCCTGGAGCTGCCATGGAACGGTGGCCTCCACAGTGGTGAAGCCGGAACCCTAGACCGTCGTCGGGCACTGACCTCAGGTTCTGAACCCGCCGCCCCCCAGATCCAGCGGGGCGGCACCGGGCTTCGCCAGCCGGTACCGCCCCGGAGTGGCCCCGTCAGACTGGCTCGGTCGCGGCCAGCCGCTCCAGCACCGCCGGGTCTTCCAGGGTGCTGGTGTCCCCCTCGATGGTGCGGCCGGCGGCGATCTGGCGCAGGAAGCGCCGCATGATCTTGCCCGAGCGGGTCTTGGGGAGCGCGTCGGCGATGATGATCGCGTCGGGCCGGGCCAGGGCACCGATCTCCTTGCTGACGTGGGCGCGCAGGGCGGCCGGATCGACGGTCTGCCCGCCCTGCGGCGTGACGAAGGCGACCACGCACTCACCCTTCACGTCATCGGGCTTGCCGACCACCGCCGCCTCCGAGACGCTGGGGTGGGCGACCAGCGCAGACTCGATCTCCATGGTGCCCAGCCGGTGCCCGGAGACGTTCAGGACATCGTCCACGCGGCCCATGACGGTGTAATAGCCGTCGCCATCGCGGCGGGCACCGTCACCGGCGAAGTACACGTGCGGGATCTCGCCCCAGTAGGCCTTTTGATACCGGGCGTCGTCGCCATAGACGGTGCGCAGCATGCTGGGCCACGGCCGCTTGATCACCAGCAGGCCGCCGTCGTCCGGGCCGAGTTCCTCGCCCTCACGGGTCATGATGGCGGCGTCGACGCCGAACATGGGCAGGCCGGCACTGCCGGGCTTGCTGGGGTACGCGCCGGGCAGGGTGGTCAGCATGATCGAGCCGGTCTCGGTCTGCCACCACGTGTCCACCACGGGGCAGCGCTCGCCGCCGATCACGCGGTAGTACCACATCCACGCTTCCGGGTTGATCGGCTCCCCCACCGAGCCGAGCAGCCGCAGCGAACTCAGGTCGTAGCGGTTCGGGTACTCGTCCCCCTGGCGCATGATGGCGCGGATCGCTGTGGGCGCCGTGTACAGGATGGTCACGCCGTGCTTCTGCACGATGTCCCAGAATCGGCCCCAGTCGGGCTGGTTGGGGGCCCCCTCGTACATCAGGACCGTGGCGCCGTTCAGCAGTGGGCCGTACACGATGTAGCTGTGCCCGGTGACCCAGCCCACGTCGGCGGTGCACCAGTACAGGTCGTCGTCCCGCAGGTCGAACACGGTGCGGGTGGTCAGGTAGGTGCCGACCATGTACCCGCCGGTGGTGTGCAGCACGCCCTTGGGCTTGCCGGTGCTGCCCGAGGTGTACAGGATGAACAGCGGGTGCTCACTGTCCACGGCCAGGGCCTCGTGCGCGTCGCTGGCGGCCCCGACCACGTCATGCCACCACACGTCGCGGCCCGCCTGCATGGGCGGGTTGCTGCCCCCCCGGTTCACCACCACGATGTGCTCCAGACCCGGCGCGTTCTGTGCAGCGGCGTCGGCATTCGCCTTGAGCGGCACGAGGTTGCCGCGCCGCAGGCCGCCGTCGGCCGTGATGAGCACCTTGCTCTGCGCGTCGTTGATCCGGTCGGACAGCGCCGAGACGCTGAACCCGCCGAAGACCACGCTGTGGGCGGCACCGATGCGGGCACACGCGAGCATGGAGATCGCCGCCTCCGGGATCATGGGCAGGTACAGGGTCACGCGGTCGCCGGCCTGTACGCCCAGTCCAAGCAGGGCGTTGGCCGCCTTCTTCACCTCGGTCAGCAGTTCACTGTAGGTGTAGGTGCGCACCTCGCCGTCCTCGCCCTCCCACACGATGGCCCGTTTGGTGCCCAGGCCCCGCGCGACGTTGCGGTCGAGCGCGTTGTACGCGATGTTCGTCTGGGCGCCCACGAACCACTTCGCGTGGGGTTCCTGCCAGTCGAGCACCTGGGTCCAGGGAGCCATCCAGTCCAGTTCGCCGGCCACGTCGGCCCAGAAGGTATCGGGATCGTCGATGCTCTGGCGGTACATGGCGTCGTAGGTCTCGCGGGTCACGCGGGCCTGGGCTGCAAAGGTGTCGCTGGCAGGGATGACGCGGCTCTCGTGCAGCATGGCATCGATGTGATCGGACGGGTGGGTCGTCATGTGAACCTCCGGGCAGGAACGGAATACGCCGTCTGGAGCGGCTGACGTGGGCTGTACCTTCGCGTTGGGTGAACTGTATCGCCCGTAAGGTGGGATTCGGGCCGGATGGTACCGACGCAGTACTGCACCCGGTACACCGGGCCCGTGGGCAGGACAAACCGCGCCTGGATCACCTCCAGGCGCGGCGGCGGCAGCAGCCTCAGTCGTGCGCGGCGACGGTGCCGTCGGTGCCGGCCCCGGTGTACGCGCGGAACTGCATCTCCTCGAAGGCACGCTCGTCCTCGCCCTCGTTGCGGCGCGCGGCCCCCAGCATGGTGCCGATGACCGCGAAGGCGAAGCCGGCGGGAATGCTGATGATGCCGGGGTTCGACAGCGGGATCAGGGGCGCGGCCTGGATCGGCTTGCGGCCGGTGGTCTTCTCGGGCGGGTCGATGCCCATGATGTTGGGGCTGACGGCAATGAGCAGCAGGCAGGTCAGGATGCCCCCGGTGATGCCCCACACCGCGCCGGTGGCGTTGAACTTCTTCCAGAACAGCGTGAACAGGATCACCGGCAGGTTGCTGCTGGCCGCGATCGCGAAGGCCAGAGCCACCAGGAAGGCCACGTTCTGCGTCTGGGCCAGCAGTCCCAGGATGATCGCCGCGACCCCGACCCCGATGGTCGCCAGCCGCGCGACCCGGAACTCTTCCTTGTCGGTCGCCTGCCCGCCGCGCATGACGCCGTTGTAGATGTCGTGCGTGAAGCTGGTGCTGGCGCTGATGGTCAGGCCCGCGACGACCGCCAGGATGGTGGCGAAGGCCACGGCGGTCACGAAGGCCAGCCCGAACTCGCCGCCCACGGTTCCGGCGCCGCCGAACAGCGCCTGGGCGAGCAGCGGCGCGGCCATGTTGCCGGCGGCGTTCGCCTGGGCGATCACGTCCTTGCCGACCAGCACGTTGGCGGCGTTGCCCATGAAGGCGGTCATGACGTAGAAGGCCCCGATCAGCACCATGGCCCACACGACGCTCTTGCGGGCATCCTGTGCGGTGGGTACGGTGTAGAAGCGCACCAGGATGTGCGGCAGGCCGGCAGTGCCCAGCACCAGCGCCAGACACAGCGAGATCAGGTCGACGGGGTTCTTGTAGAGCACGCCAGCGCCCAGGAATTCCGCACCGTTGCGCTGCTCGGCCAGCCCCAGCAGGCTCGAGAAGCTCCAGCCGAAGCGGCTCAGGATCAGCACCGTCATGACGATGGTGGCGAACATCAGCAGGACGGCCTTGACGATCTGCACCCAGGTGGTCGCCAGCATCCCGCCCACCACGACATAGATGATCATCAGGACGCCGACCAGCGGGATCGCGACATTGGCCTTGAGCACGCCGCCCGACAGCAGCGAGATCAGGCTACCGGCCCCCACGACCTGCGCGATCATGTAGAAGGTGCTGACCACGATGGTCGAGATCGCCGCGTACATCCGCACCTTGGGATCTTTCAGTCGGTACACCAGCATGTCGGCCAGCGTGTATTTGCCCAGGTTCCGCAGCGGCTCGGCCACGATGAACAGCACGGTCAGGTAGGCGATGAACCAGCCCACCGAGTACATGAAGCCGTCGTAGCCGTTCAGCGAGATCAGGCCGGTGATGCCCAGGAACGAGGCCGCGGACATGTAGTCCCCGGCAATGGCGATGCCGTTCTGGGTGGCGCTGATCTTGCCGCCGGCCACGTAGAAGTCCGCCGTGCTGGTATTGCGTCTGGAGGCCCAGAACGTGATGCCCAGGGTGATGGCGACGATGATCGCAGCGAGAAGGAAGGTCACTGCTTGGCCTCGGCCGCCAGACGGTCGAAGGTGCGGGCCTTGACGATGTAGATGTAGGCCATGATCCAGCCCATGGCGAACTCCGCGAAGGCCAGCACGTAGCCGAAGGTCACGTTGCCGAAGATCTTGGTGGCCATCAGCGGCTTGTTGTATCCGGCCAGCACCGGCAGCAGGAAGTACAGCACCAGGAACGTGACCGTCATGGTGATGGTGAAGGAATTCCGCTGCGCGACCAGCTGCTGGTACGCCGCGTTGCGGGTGGGAGCGGGGCCGGGGCGTGCCTGGGATACGGTCATGGGTGCCTCCTGTGGTGCAGACGGACGTCGAGCACTGGTTGCCTGGGCCGAATTGTCTGAGCTGCCGTCAGCGTAGGGGGCACCGGCCCTAAAATCAATGGAGAGTGCATCGCCTCGCAGGAGCGCTGCGGAGGATGTCCGAAAATTTCACGCCCAGGATGGACATCCCGTGTTCACCGTGCCACGGCCCTCGACATGATCTGTCTGGACAACACCTGTGATTTCCCGGCTGAGGGACAGAGATGTCTAGATGTATCTGTCCGGCGTGCCCGGTGCAGGAGCCAGCAGACCCGCCTGCCGGACGGGCAAGGGGAAGAGCGGCGGCCGGCGATCCGGGCGTCTGGACGGAAGGACGGCTGCGGCGGATGCCCGATTGATGGCCGGAGCCTCATCGCGTGTGCGGCGCCGCCCCGTCCGTACTGGCGACCGCGCTGCACGGCGCGTCGCGCCAGGGCAGCCGGCGTGATCCTGCGCTCCAGGGTCGCTGCAATGGTGGTTCACCCTCTGAATTCCAACGTCTCAGCGCGTATGGTGGGCACAATGCTCCGTGACCAGCTGGCCAGGCCCCTTCGCGATCTGCGGATCAGCGTGACGGATCGCTGCAACCTGCGCTGCACCTACTGCATGCCCGCCGAGGTGTTCGGCCCGGACTACGCCTTCTTGCCCCGCACCGATCTGCTGAGTTTCGAGGAGATCGAGCGTCTGGCCCGGGCCTTCGTGGCCCTCGGCGTTCGCAAGCTGCGGATCACGGGCGGTGAGCCCACGCTGCGCCGCGATCTGCCGGAGCTGATCGCCCGCCTGACCCGCCTGCCCGGCGTGGACGATGTGGCCCTGACCACCAACGGCCTGCTGCTGCCCCGCATGGCGGCCGACCTGAAAGCGGCGGGCCTCCACCGCGTCACGGTGAGTATCGACAGCGTGGATCCAGAGGTGTTCGGCCGCATGAACGGCCTGGGCACGCACCCCCAGAAGGTTCTGGACGGAATCGAGGCCGCCCTGCACGTGGGCCTGGGTGTCAAGATCAACACCGTGGTGCAGCGCGGCGTCAACGAGGCGGGCCTGCGCAACCTGTGGCTGGCCCTGCGCGAGAAGGGCGCGGTGCGGTTCATCGAGTTCATGGATGTCGGGAACCACAACGGCTGGAACCTGGACAGCGTCGTGCCGTCCCGCGAGGTGCTGGCCCGCCTGAGCGCGGACGGGTCGGGGGCCGAGTTCCGGCCGCTCGACCCCAACTACGTGGGCGAGGTCGCGGCGCGGCACGTGGACGACGCTGGACACGAGATCGGGCTGATCTCGTCCGTCAGTGCGCCGTTCTGCGGGGACTGCACGCGGGCGCGGCTGTCGGCCGTGGGCGTGCTGTACACCTGCCTGTTCGCCGGCAGTGGCGTGGATCTGCGGGGGCCGATGCGGGCCGGCGCCGACGATGACGGGCTGCGTGAACTCATCGCCGGCACATGGTCGAACCGCCGCGACCGGTACAGCGAGGAGCGGGGCGAAGCGACCCTGGAGCGCCGCGGGAAGATCGAGATGTCACACATCGGCGGGTGAGCGTCCCGCGTCACGGCGATCAGTGTTGTCCCCAGTCCGGGAACAGATCAGACAACCTTGTGTCCGCATGACACTAACTTTAAGATGAGATGAAGCGCCGCTCGCGAGCGGAAGCCACCGGAGGGATGCATGGCGAAGTACCCGCTCATCAAATCGACTCTGAAAGACCGCCTGCTTGGGGGTCATTACACCGAGGGGCTGCCGCTGCCCAGCGAGCCTCAGCTCGCCCGCGAGTTCGAGGTCTCCCGGATGACGGCCCGCCGGGCCATCGACGAACTCGAGCGCGAGGGCTACGTGTACCGGGTGCAGGGGGCCGGTACCTTTCCCACCGGCAAGAGATTCCGCCAGGGCATGTTCCGGGTGCGGCCCTTCAAGGAGTGGGCGCGTCACCCGGATCACCGCACCACGGTGCTGCGGGCCATGCAGATCGAGGCCACCCCGGAAATTGCCATCGTGCTCCAGATCCAGCCCGGCGACCCGGTGATCTTCGTCCACCGCCTGCGGAATGCCGGCGACGAGGCGCTGGTTATCGAGAAGCGGTACATCAATGCGGCGCTGGTGCCGGGCCTGCTGGAGCACAACCTGGGCGTGGAGAGCATCCACGAGACCATGGTGTCCCTCGGCGTGCCGCTGCAACGCGTCGAGCAGAATCTGGAGGCGGTGAACCTGCGCCAGGAGGAAGCGGAACTGCTGCGCGTACCCCTGGGAACCGCCGCCTTCCTGCTGCGCCGCACCACCTACAGTGGCCAGCGGCGGGCCAGCTACGTGAACTACTGGGTGCGCGGCGACCGCTACGCGTTCCAGGATACCTTCGAGCCGTAAACACCGAGGGGCCCGACCGCACAAGACCGCCGCCCCCATCACTGGAGGCGGCGATCCGGGTGGAGCGGAACCTTACTTGCCAGCTTTGGCGGCGTCCACCAGGGCCTTGAAGGCTTCCGGTTCACGGGCGGCGATGTCGGCCAGCACCTTGCGGTTCAGGTCGATGCCGGCACGCTTGAGGCCACCGATGAAGGTGGAGTAGTTCATGCCGTGCAGGCGGGCGCCGGCGTTGATGCGCTGGATCCACAGGCGGCGGAAGTCGCGCTTCTTGTTGCGGCGATCCCGGTACTCGTAGGTCGCGGCGTTCAGCAGCGTCTGGAAGGCGTTGCGGTACTGCTTGGAGCGGCTGCCCCAGAAGCCCTTGGCCCGCTTCAGGACTTTCTTGTGGCGGCGGCGGCGGACGATCCCGGTCTTGGCGCGTGGCATCTAACTCACTTCCCCTTCGGCAGCATGAGTTTCATGCGCGCCCATTCGCTCTTGGCCAGGACGAAGCCCTTGCCCTTGCCGCGGATCTCGTCGCCGCTCTTGCCGGTGTTCTGGTGGCGTTTGCCACTCTTGAACGCCATGACCTTGCCGGTGCCGGTGATCTTCACGCGGCGCTTGGCCATCTTGTGCGTCTTCATCTTGGGCATGTCGCCCTCCTTGCTAGTCCAGTCGCACTCCGGTCTGGAGGCTTCTGTCTGGGGTGCGGGCCGCTCCGCGCTGGGAGCCGTTGGTCGCCCTGCCCCACTTGACCAAGAGAGAACTCTACACGAGCACGGGGGAACGGGTCAAGGCTGGCGGAAGTACCACTGCGTTCCGACGTGGACGGAGCCGTCTTTGTCGAAGATGCGCCGCATGGCATGGTTGTCGGCCGAGGTCATGCCCCCGTGCCGGACATGATCGGCACCCAGCCGGGCCAGCAGATGCCGGTGCAGCCGGGTGCCCAGGCCGTGACTGCGCCGTTCTGGCCGGACGCCGATCATGTCCACGCCGCCGTAGCCGGGTTTCGCCGGGCCGTAGGCTCCCAGCGCCACCGGCATCCCATCGTCCTCCAGGGCGACCACTGTCCACCCCGCCTGAACTCCGTGCGTGAGGCCGAGATCAGACCGGCCCAGCACCGTCAGGAGGTCTTGGATATCGGCCCGCTCCAGCCAGGTGGCATCCCCCTCGCTGGCGTGTGGATCGGGAGAGAAGGTGCCACGGGTCAGATCCGTCTCGTAGTACACCGTCGTGTCGTCCAGCGCCCAGCCGGCCTCCAGTACCGGGGCAGACGGGACATCGGCCCGGGCGCTGTCGAGCACGAGCTGCCGCTCCGGGGAGAGGGCATGCCGCAGTGCAGTCAGGAACGCCGTCACCGCTCCGGCCGGTGCATCGGCCCGCACGTGCGGAAAGACGTAAGGATGGGGGGCCGGGCCAAACGTGACCGCACCCTCGACGCCGCGTGGCGTGCGAAGGATCAGCGTGTCCGACAGGTGGGCCTCGCCGCGCTGCACCCGGCCTCTGTAGGTCTCCAGGAGCCTTGCCGTCTCCAGTGGATCTGGATGCAGGGCGTACAGGTCGGTCAGGGTGTCAGGGGTGGCGGGCAGGATCGTGACGCTGTTCAAGGGGGTGACCTCGGGTGGGCCGGTCACCGAGGCGGGTTCAGCAGGCGGTGACCGTGGAGCAGGCGACGGGCCGGGCGCAGGACTGGTCGGGTTGGTTCATGGGGCACCTCCGGGAATGTGCTGACTGTACCGAGGTCGCGGGGCCGTCCGGGACGCAGATGGAGCGGGTAGGCCACTTGACCTACCCGCTCCACGCCTCATGCCCCTACTGTTTCGGCGTCTGACCGGCCTTCCTGATGGCGTCGAGAAGTTTCCCGACTGCCTGCGCGACGTTGCCAGCCTCGCGTCGCACATCCGGGTCGCGGGACAGGTGACCCAGCCGGTCGGCGGCCCGTCTGGCGGCATCGAACAGGGCCTCGGTGGGCACGTAGGAGCGCTTCGGACGGCTCATAGATCAAGCTGCGTGGGCGTGAGCCACAGCGCCCGGAAGGGTTCCAGGGTGATGGTCGGGCGGTACAGGCTGAAGCCGCTGCCGCTCAGGTGATCGAGCGCGAATTCGCCCACCACGTCGCGCAGGGCGTAGGCCGGGAACTGGATCCGGTGCTCGCTGAAGTTGTAGACGCCCAGGACGCGCCCGGACGGGTGGTCACGGCGCAGCAGCAGGACACAGGGATCGGGACTGTCCAGCACCACCGATTCCACACTGGCATGGAGTTGTGGCATGGACTTGCGGACATGGATCAGGTGACGCAGGCCCGCGTTCACCTGCGCGGCCGGGGTCGAGGGATCGGCGCTCACGCGGCCGGCCCGTTCCCAGTCCATGCGGGGCCGGTGAACCCAGCGGTTGTCCAGGGCGTGCTCGGGGGTGGTCTCGAAGGTGTAGTCGTTCAGTTCAGCCACTTCGTCGCCCATGTACAGCAGGGGCACGCCGCCGAAGCCCAGGATGACGGCATGCGACAGCAGGAGCCGCTGCACCGCGTGCTCGATCCACAGGTCGCTCCCGGCCTCCAGTCCGGCTTCCAGCCCTGCCAGGGAGGCCGCGCTGCCGCTGATGCGCCGGTCGCCGGTCTGCGGGTTGTACTGGAACACCAGGCCCCGTGCGAAGGAGCCGGGATGCTCGCCGCTGTAGAAGTCGCTGAGAAAGTGCCGGTGCCCGGCGCCGTCCAGTCCCACCCGCGCGGCGTCGGCGTCGCTGATGGCCCAGCCGATGTCGTCGTGGCAGCGGACGTACAGGCCCCAGGTCGTGTTCGTCGGTTTGGGCGGGAAGGCCCGCAGCGCCGCCGTCATCAGGCGCACGTCGCGCGAGGCCAGCGCACTCCAGAGCTGCACCATGAGGCTGTTGTGGTACGCCATGTCGCTCACGCGGCCGTGGTGGTCGCCGGTACCCAGGTAGTGGATCAGGTCGGCGGGGGCCACGATGGCCTCGGCCTTGAAGGCCACGGCAGGGGCCACGATCCGCGCACACGCCCGCAGGGCGCGGGTCAGGTGATGCACCTCGGGCTGGTTCTGGCTGTCCGTGCCCAGACGCTTCCAGATGAACGCGATGGCGTCCAGCCGGAAGACCTCCACCCCCCGGTTGGCGAGGTGCAGGATGATGTCCACGAACTCGCGGAAGACCGCCGGATTGCCCCAGTTCACGTCCCACTGGTAGGTGTTGAAGGTCGTCCACACCCAGCCCTGCGCGTCCTCGTTCCACGTGAAGTTGCCGGGCGCGAAGTCCGGGAAGACCTCGGGGAGCGTCTGCTCGAAGGCGTCGGGCTGGATACGGTCCGGGTACAGGTAGAAGTAGTCGCGGTACGCGGGGTCGCCGGCGCGGGCCCTGACGGCCCACTCGTGCTCCTGCGCCACGTGGTTGAGCACCAGATCCAGCACCAGACTGATGCCGCGCGCGCGCAGATCGCGGGCCAGGGTGGACAGGTCGTCCATGGTGCCCAGGTCGGGCCGCACGGCGCGGTAGTCCTGCACCGCGTAGCCACCGTCGTTCTCGCCGTCGCGGGGCTTCAGGAGGGGCATCAGGTGCAGGTAGGTCACACCCAGGCCCGACAGATAGTCCAGATGCTCGCCCACGCCCTTCAGGGTGCCGGCGAACCGGTCGGTATACGCCACATAGCCGACCACATCCGGCCCCTGCAGCCAGTCCGGGCGCAGCAGCCGCGCCTCGTCGAGCCGTCTCAGGTCGGCAGGTCGGGTGTGGAAGGCGTGCAGCAGGACGGGAATCAGGGTATCCAGCAGCCCGTCGGTGCGCTCGCCGTACACGGCCCGCAGGCTGGCGACCAGTTCAGGGCCGTAGCGGTCGAGGCGCAGCAGAAAGGTGTCGGCGTCGCGGTCGTCGTCGAAGGCCAGACGGAGCGTTGCGCCCAGCTCTGAATTCAGCATGACTCCCAGCATACGGCGGATACTGGAAGGGGTTCCAATCCTGACCGGACACGGGTGGGCGGCCCGCCGGGCACGCCGGTTGGCCGCCCACGGACGCGTGAACTCAGCGCTTGACGAAGTCCAGCAGCAGCTGGTTGAACTCCTGGGCGTGCGTGGCATTCAGGCCGTGCGGCGCACCGGTCATGACATGCAGCTGCGCCTGCGGCTGGTACTGCGGCACCCGCGCCCCGCTGGCCTCGAGCGGCACGATCTGATCCTGATCGCCGTGCACGACCAGGGTCGGCACCGTCAGCTTCGCCAGATCCTGACGGAAGTCGGTCATGCCGAAGGCCCGGACGCACTCCTGCGTGGCGACCGGCGAGGCCTGCAGATACAGCGAGGCCGCAAAGTCGAGGAACTCGTCGCCGAGCGTCGCGGCGTGTGTGTCCCAGTTCAGGAACTTCTTCGTGAACCCGGCCAGGAACTGTGGGCGGTTCTGCGCGACCTGCTGCACCATGCCCTCGACATCTGCCTCGGTCAGGCCGCCATCCGGGTTGTCGGCGGTCTTGAGGAGATACGGGGCCACCGAGGCCACCAGCATGGCGCTGCGGACACGCTGGTTGCCGTACAGGCCGGCGTAGCGGGCCACCTCGCCACCGCCCATGGAGAAGCCCACGAGGGTCACGTCGTCGAGGTTCAGGGTGTCCAGCAGATCCTTCAGGTCGCTCGCGAAGGTGTCGTAGTCATACCCGGTCGCTGTCTTGCCCGACTGGCCGAAGCCCCGGCGGTCGTAGGCGACGACCTGATACCCGGCGTGGCGCAGCGCGTCGATCTGCGCCTCCCACATCCGGCCCGACAGGGGCCAGCCGTGGATCAGGACGACCGGACGACCCTGGCCATAGGTCTCGTAATAGAGCTCGGTGCTGGGGGCGTGGCTGTGCTTCGTCTGGATGGTGGGCATAAGGGAACCTCCTGGAAATCGATCGTGCGACATCGAACGATGTGCTCCACGCTAGGCCGTGCGGTCTGTCTGTGCCTGAGACGAGACTTCAGACGCCCTGAGGAAGTGCTGGGCACAGCTGAAGCCTGGCTGACCCCGACCACGGAGAACGCTCCAGCCCATCACAGACTGGAGCGCTTCAGGGACACGGACTCAGGCGAGGGCGCCGCGTTCCACGTTCAGGTACACGGCCACATCATCCACGCTCTCGACCTGCGTCAGGGGCACATAGTGGTGCTGACCGTCGGACGAATCGGATTTCGTGAGCTTCAGCTGGTCGCCGTCGAGGTGATCCACGGTGCCGACGTGCTCACCGTTGACATCCTTGACCTGCATGTGCTCGCCGCTCTGCTCGAGGCGGGCCTTCAGATCCTGGGCGATGCGGTCGCTGATCTCTCCGGGCTGGGTGTTCTGCGTCATGACCGCAGTGTCCGCGCTGGGCATGGAGATCAGGTGACCGTCAGGTTCAGGCGGGCGTTACGCGACCTTCAGAGACCCCTTATGCAGCCGGCGCCGGTATCATGGCCCGATGACTCAAGACGGCGGCACCAAGGGCAAGGGCGACAAGAAGGCGCAGCAGTACGGCGTCACTCCCCAGAGCACGGATTTCAACGACTGGTACAACGAGGTCGTGAAGAAGGCCGATCTGGCCGACAACTCCCCGGTGGCCGGCGCGATGGTGGTGCGGCCGTACGGCAGCGCCCTGTGGGAGAACATCGTGCGGTGGCTCGACGACCGCTTCAAGGCGTCCGGGCACGAGTCGCTGGTCTTCCCCACCCTGATCCCCATGGGCTTCATCATGAAGGAAGCCGACCACGTCGAGGGTTTTGCGCCGGAACTGTTCACCGTGAACAAGATCGGCACCGAGGTGCTGGCCGAGCCGTACGTGATGCGCCCCACGTCCGAGACGATCATCGGGCACATGTGGGCCGGGTGGCTGAACAGTTACCGCGACCTGCCGTTCCTGCACTACCAGTGGGGCAGCGTGTTCCGCGCCGAGCTGCGCACCAAGGCGTTCCTGCGCACCAGCGAGTTCTACTGGCACGAGGGCCACACCGCCCACGCCGACGAGCCCGAGGCCCGGGCCGAGGTGAGGATGATCCTCGACCTGTACCACGAGTTCTGCCGGGACGTCCTGGCGCTGCCCGTCGTGCGCGGCGAGAAGACCGCCAGCGAGCGGTTTGCCGGCGCGGTCGCCACGTACTCCATCGAGGGCATGATGCGCGACGGCAAGGCCCTCCAGAGCGGCACGAGCCACTACCTGGGGCAGAACTTCAGCCGGGCCTTCGAGGTCAAGTACCAGACCCGCGAGCAGAAGGAGGAGTTCGCCCACACGACGTCCTGGGCGATCTCCAGCCGCATCATCGGGGCGATCATCATGACGCACGGTGACGACGCCGGCCTGATCATGCCGCCCCGCATCGCGCCCATCCAGGTTGTGGTCATTCCGGTCGGCCGCAAGGACAACTTCGACGAGATGGTCGCCGAGGGCGAGAAACTGGCCGCCGAGCTGCGGGCCCAGGGCCTGCGCGTGAAGGTCGATAAGCGCGACGGCGTGACCAACGGCTTCAAGTACAACGACTGGGAACTCAAGGGCGTGCCCGTGCGCATTGAACTCGGGCCGCGCGATCTGGAGAGCGGCGTGGTCGTCGTGAAGAACCGGAACGCCGACGAGAAGGAGACCCTGCCCCGCGCCGAGGCGGTGAGTGGCATGGCGGCCCGCCTGGACGGTATCCACACGTGGCTGCTGGGGCGCGCCACGGACTTCATGCTGTCCCACACCCTGGAGGTCGACGACTACGACGCCTTCAAGCAGGCCATCGAGGACGGCAACTGGGCCCGCGCATACCACTGCGGCGACGCCGGGTGCGAGAAGGCCATCAAGGACGACACCAAGGCCACCACCCGCAATGTGCCCCTGGACGACGCCGAATTCTTCGCCGAGGCCGGCGAGGGCACCTGCGTGAAGTGCGGGAAGCCCAGCGCGTACGGCAAGCGCGTCATCTTCGGCCGGCAGTACTGAGGAGCGTCCCCGCGACCGGCGTGGGTGGACGGCGCAGACGCGACCCGATCCACCCGCCGGGCGACAAGGTGATGGAACCAGGGGCGGAGGCGACGGCTTCCGCCCCTGGTTCCATCCTCACCACACGGCCGGAAAACCACCTCTCCCCAGCACTCATGCATCGGGATTAGCGTCCGGACATGACGACTGCACTGTCTCCCGAGGCCGACACCGCCCTGCGTGCCCATGTCCGTGCCCTGCTGACCCAGGCCCAGGCACACGAGATGCTGGACGACGTGCTGGAGGACTTCCCCACGGCACGCGCCGGCGAACGCATCCACGATCTCCCCTATTCGGCCTCCGAGATCCTGTGGCACCTGCGCTTCACGCAGCGGGACATCCTGAACTTCGTGCAGGACGAGACCTACGAGGAGACGACGTGGCCGGACGGCTACTGGCCGCACGACCCGGAGGGGTCGGCCCGCGAGTGGGGCGCGCAGGTCACCGCCTTCCACGCCGACCTGGATGCGCTGCTGAAGCTTCTGGACGACCCGGCGACCGACCTGCTGGCCGTGGTGCCGAACGGGAAGGAGGGCGGACAGACGTGGCTGCGTGAATTCCTGCTGGTTGCTGATCACACTGCCTACCACGTGGGACAGCTCCGGCTGCTGCGTCGGCTGCTGTCGAAGGATTGACCAACACCCGCGCGCCGATCCGTGATTGGAAAGGCGCACGGAGTCGAGGTTCGTCAGTCTTCGGAGAGGGAAATGTAGTCGCCGAACAGGGGGCTGAACCTGTAGTCCGAGCCGGACTTCTCGCAGTTGGTGGTGCGGGCATCGATCGGATAGATGTCGTCCTGATCCCAGTCGACATCGTCGGAGGTATCGGAGTCGTACTCGACGGTGACGGCGTGGAACGATCGGGTGTCGTTCCAGTAGATGCCCTTCCAGTCGCCGGGTTCCAGGGCCACATCCTGCCACTCGCTGTCGGCGTTGCCCCGGTACGAGAAGTTCACGGTACTGTCGGTGTCGTTCCAGATGCATACGAGATCGTAGGTGGCGCCGTTGGTGCGGGCGGCCAGGGCCGACGGCGGCGCACTGGCCGTGATGGTCGCGAGGAGCAGGGCAGTGGACAGGGCGCGCTTGAACATGGTGTGGCCTCCGGGGAAGCGGTGGGATTCAGGGAGAGCTTGGCCGCTTCTGGAAGCACTCTGACGGGGGGGCTGTGACCGCCCGGTGACCTCGGCATGACCGTGAACCGGGCTGCACAAGTTTACAAATGTAGTCAACTAATCTGCTATCGTCGTGTCATGTTACGTGCCCTCCTGCCCCTGCTGACCCTCTCCCTGATTGCCAGTGCCAGCGCACAGCAGGCCAAGGAACTGCGCCTGGGCGTGTTCCCGAACGTCACCCATGCCGCCGGACTCGTGGGGGTGCAACGTGGCCTGATCCAGAAGAACCTCCCGGCCGGCGTGAAGCTGGTCGTCAAGGAATTCGCCAACGGCTCGCAGATCAACGAGGCCTTCGCCGCCGGAGCCATCGACGCCGCATACGTCGGCCCTGGCCCGGCCATGAACGCCTTCATGCGGGGCGTGCCCATCCAGGTGATCGCGGGCGCGGCGAACGCTGGTGCGGTGCTGGTCGCCCGGGGTGACGCGGGCGTGCGGACAGTCAAGGCCCTGGCGAACAAGAAGGTAGCGGTGCCCACGCGCGGCAGCACGCAGGACATCAGCCTGCGTCACCTGCTGCATGAGAACGGCCTGAAGGCCAGCGACGAGGGCGGGAATGTCACCATCGTGCCCATCGACCCGGCGAACATGCCCGCCGCCTTTGCCGCGAAGCAGGTCGACGCCGCGCTGGTGCAGGAGCCGTGGGGTGCCGTGATGGAGACCCAGGGTGCGAAGCTGGTCGCCAACGAGAAGGCCATCTGGGCCGGCGGCAACTACACCACCACGGTGCTGACCGTGAACACGAAATACGCCGCCGCGAATGCCGACACCGTGAAGGGGCTGCTGCGGGGACACCTGGCCTCGATCTCGTTCATCCAGGGCAGCAACGCAGGCGCACAGAAGGCCGTGGCCGAGCAGATCTACACCTTCACCGGCAAGCGCCCGAACACCAACGAGCTGTTCAAGGCGCTGGCCCGCACGAAGGTCACGTGGGACATCAACCTGACCACCCTGGGCGAGTACGCCCAGCTGAACAAGGAAGCCGGCTTCGCGCGGGACGTGCCGGATCTCAACCGCTTCGTCGATCTGAGCGTGATCCGCAGCCTGGCGAAGTAAGAGCTACAGCAGAGCCGAACTCAAGACACCGGCCCTCCGACGAAGCCTCGGAGGGTCGGTGCTCTGTGGCTCCAGATCAGTCGGCGGGCAGAGCCACCACGTCGGTCTCGTTCACTTCGTCCGGCAGGTTGCGGCGCACCTCACGCAGGGCGGAGTGGATCACGCCCAGCGCGAGGCTCATCGTGAGCATGCTGGAAAAGCCGTAGCTGACCAGCGGCAGCGGCACGCCAGTGACGGGAAAGACGCCGGCGGCGACGAGCAGGTTCACGACGGCCTGACCGACGATCATGAACATTGCGCCGGTCGCCAGGATGCTCGCGCCGTGGATCTCGGGAGTCATGGGGCGGATCCGGGCGGCGAGCTGCGAGGTCTCCAGGGCCGTCTGCATGATCAGCCAGTACGCGAACAGGATCATGGCGACGCCCAGCAGCCCGGCGGTGAAGCCGACCGACGCGATGACCATGTCGGTGTGCGCCGCGAAGTACGAGAAACGCAGGCCGTCCGGCCCCTGCCCCCACAGCCCCCCGAAGTTCAGGTCGCGGTGCGCGAGCCCGATCTGGTCGAGGCCCGCTGCCGTGCCCGGATCCCGGTTGACGTGCCCGAAGAACCGCTCGGCAATGTACGGGTGTTTTTCCAGATACACGCCCGCCACCGGAATCGCCATCAGCCCCAGGGCGAGCATGAAACCGGCGATGTTGCTGATCCGCACGCCCGCGCCGTACATCAGGATGATGCCCAGGCCGAAGGTCAGGACGCTGGTGCCCACGTCGGGTTCCAGGAACACCAGGCCGGTCGTGACGACGATCATCAGGGTGGCGCTGATCAGCTTGTTCTGCACGCCACGCCGCGAGAAGAACGAGGCCAGCATGAGCACCAGCCCCAGCTTGGCGATCTCAGACGGCTGGAAGCGCAGGGCACCCAGATCCAGCCAGCGCTTGGTGCCGGGGCTGGTCACGGTGCCCACACCGACGAACAGCACGAGCAGCAGCAGCAGCAGGGTTCCCGCCCAGAAGATCGGGCCGAGTTTCAGGAAGGTGCGCGGCCGCACCCGCGACAGCAGGAAGGTGAGCCCCAGGGCCAGCAGCGCCTTGCTGCCATGATCGACGATCAGATCCGGGCGGGCGGCGGCGACCCCCAGCAGTCCCAGCCCCAGCAGCAGGCACTGGGCGATCAGCAGTTGCAGGCTCATGCGGGGGCCTCCGTGGGCACCAGCGCCTGCGCGGCGCGGCGGAAGGCGTCACCCCTGGCCTTGTAGTCGCGGAACTGGTCGAAACTGGTGCCGATGGGCGCGAGCAGCACCGTGCCGTGGCCCGGCAGCGCGTCCAGGCCAGCCCGGGCGGCGCGGCGCATGGTGTCGTCGCCGTCGGTGCCGCCCACCGGGTCGAAGGGCAGCCCGAGCTGGGCCGCCAGCGCCGGGCCGTCCTCCCCGAAGGCGATCACGCGGATCACGCGGCCCTGGGCGGCGCGGCGCAGGGGTTCCAGTTCCGCTCCCTTGTCGCGCCCGCCGACCAGCCACACGACCGGCGGCGTGGCCCGTTCCAGCGCAGCCTGCACGGCAATGGTGCGCGTGGCGATGGAATCCTCAATGAACTGCACGCCGCCGACACGGGCGACCGTCTCGAAGCGGCCGGCGACCGGTCGGGCCGAGCGCAGGCCGGCCGCCAGGACGCCGGCATCCACAGCGCGGCCCACATGCTGGAGCAGTGCCCCGGCAGCGAGCAGCGCAGCAGCCGCATTGGCCGGATGGATACCGTCCGGCAGTTCCGGGACAGGCATGACCTCCGTGCCGTCCGCGAGGCGCAGGTGGGCCTCGTCGAAGGGCTGCACAACCGCCCGGGTGGCCAGGTTCAACCCCGCCGGCACGACGAGCACGTCCCCCGCCTCCTGCCCCGCCGTGATGGCGAGCTTGGCCGCGTGGTAGGCCTCGACGGTGCGGTGCCGGTCGAGGTGATCCACGCCCAGGTTCGTGATGACCGCCACCGGCAGACGCAGGCCGGGCACGCGCTCCAGCTGGAAACTCGACAGTTCCACGACCGCCACCTCGGCGTGATCGACGACATCGAGCAGCGGCGGGTCGATGTTGCCGCCCTCCAGGGCGTTCAGGCCACAGACGCGCAGCAGGTGGGCGATCAGCACGGTGGTGCTGCCCTTGCCCGCCGTGCCGGTCACGCCGACCATCGGGAGCTGCGGACGCATCCGGGCAGCCAGGACGACCTCTCCAATGACCTCTGCCCCGCCCCGGCGCAGGGTCTCCAGATCCGGGTGGTCGATGGGCACGCCGGGCGCGGCGACCACGGTGGCATAGCGGCGCGAGACGTCGCCGCGTGGCAGGTGCAGGTCGCGGATCAGGGCGTCGTCGTCCGGGCCAGGTCGGGCGTCGAGCCAGTCTGGGCGCAGGCCGTGGGCGGCGAGAAACCGTGCGACCCCCCGGCCGCTGCGGCCCAGGCCGTAGATGAGCACCGGTTCGGCTGGATTCACGCCCACACCATAAGCGAAAGTGGGCGCGAATGGTGAGCGGAGCACGCTGGGCACGGCGTCCGTGGGCTCAGCCGTCGCCACCGCCCGAGCCGCCGGAGTCTCCCCCACCGGAATCGCCGCTGCCACTCCCAGAATCATGGCTGTCGTGGTGGTGACTCCTGTCGTGGGCGCGGTCTCCGTCCAGCGCACCCATCATCAGAGCGTCGCCGCCAGACCCGGAATCCACCGTCCGCCGCGTGCTCCGGCGACCAGCCTGGGACAACAGCACGAGGAGGCCACCTGCCACGAGCAGCGCCCCGAAGATGACGATCAGTGCAGTGGTCATGCCAGCGGTACGCGCCGTGACCCGTGCCGGTTGCGTCAGGTCGCAGGGATGGGTTCTGATGCCACGGCGGCAGGCCACACCGGGCGGGCCACATCCAGCCCGGCGTCATCGTGGGCCCACGCGGTGAAGGCGTCCAGGGCGCGGCGGTACATGATCGGGCGTTTCTCGCGCTTGCCCAGCTTGCGCACCTTGCCGGTTCTGGGATTGACCTCGGCGGGTAGTTCCGGCACCAGCGCCCAGTTCACGTTCATGGGCTGGAAGCCCTTCGGGTTCGCCGTGGCAAGGTAGCGCACCAGCCCGCCCAGCATGCTCTCGGCCGGGGGCACCAGCGCCGGCTGGCCCAGCGCGAGGCGGGCGGCGTTCGTGCCCGCCAGCCAGCCGGTCGCGGCCGATTCCAGATACCCCTCGGTGCCCGCCAGGACGCCCGCCACAAGTTTCGTCGGATCGGCGCGGAGCTGCAGCGTGGCGTCCAGCACCTCGGGTGCGTTCAGGTAGGTGTTGCGGTGCATGACGCCGTAGCGGACGATCTCGGCGTTCTGGAGGCCAGGAATGAGCTGCACGACCGCCTTCTGGTCGCCCCACTTCAGGCCGGTCTGGAAGCCGACCAGCGACCACAGCTGCCCGGCCCGGTCTTCCTGCCGGAGCTGCGCGACCGCGTAGGGCCAGCGGCCGGTGCGGGGATCGTCCAGCCCCTTGGGCGACATGGGGCCAAAGCGGGGGGTGTCCACGCCGCGCCGGGCGATCTCCTCGATGGGCATACAGCCCTCGAAGAATTCCAGGTGCTCCCAGTCGTGCGGGGTGTGGGCGCGGGCCTGTTCCAGCGCCGCGAAGAACGCCAGGTACTCGTCCTTGGTGAACGGGCAGTTCACGTAGTCGGCGCTCTGCTCGTAGCGCCCCGCCCGCCACGCCACGTCAAAGTCGATGCTGTCGGCAGCGATCACAGGCGCAGCAGCGTCGTAGAAGCTCAGGCGCTCGCTGCCGGTGAGGCGGGCGACATCGGCGGCCAGCGCGTCCGAGGTCAGCGGCCCGGACGCGATCACGGCGATGCCCTCCGGGACGGCCGTGACCTCCTCGCCCCGAACCTCGATCAGCGGGTGGTCGCGCACGGCCCGCGTGACCCGCTCGCTGAACTCGTCGCGCTCGACCGCCAGGGCGTTCCCAGCGGGCAGTTTCGACGCGTCGGCCGCGCCGACGATCAGCCCGCCCACGCTCCGCAGTTCGGCCTGGAGCAGGCCCTTGCTCTGCTGCTCGCCCTCGCCGCCCAGCGAGTTGCTGCACACCAGTTCGGCAAAGTTGCCGCTGCGGTGCGCGGGGGTCATCTTCACGGGGCGCATCTCGTACAGGCGCACCCTCACCCCGGCCCTCGCGGCGGCCAGCGCGGCCTCGGAACCGGCGAGCCCGGCCCCGATCACGGTGATGGTGGGAATACTGGAGTCAGGGGCGGCGCTCATCAGTCCGTCAGTGTAGGGGAAGCCGGGAGACGGAAGTGTGCGGTCAGGATGGTGGCGGGTAGGGGGTGGCGCAGAAGGCAGACCCCTCAGTCACCTTCGGTGCCAGCCCCCCTGGGGGAGCCAACAAGCAGATCATTGGCTCCCCCCCAGGGAACCTGGCAGCGTAGCGGACTGAGGGATTCACCCGCAGCATCAGCGAAACCACCCCCTTGCCCACCCTATGGCCGCTCCGGCGTGCCGCCCAGCGCCTGTTTCACCCGCGACAGGCCCTCGTAGGCCAGCACGCGCACGGCCCACAGCCGGTCGAGCGGCGTGGGCAGGGTGGTGTCGTAGCGCACCTCGCGGGCGGGAACCGAGATCACCGTCAGGCCGTGGCGCGCGAACAGTCCGGCGGCGCGGCGCGAGTGGCTGGGGGTGGTCACGAGCAGCACCCGTGTCCAGCCGCGTTGCCGGGCAAAGTCGCGCACACGGGCGGCCTCGTCGGTGGTGGTCGTGACGTTCGCCAGGGTCAGCACCTGCGGACCATTCTGCGGGTACAGGGCCGTGATCTGGGCACGTTCCAGGGCGCTCATCTTGGGGCAGTCGGCCGGGCCGATCAGCCCCGACTGTTCCGAGACGGTCATGACCGGCGCGTACCCAGCCCGCCACAGCTCCAGACCGCGATCCAGCCGGGTCATGCTCGATGCCTCCAGCGTGGCTGCGCCGCACTGCACGCCGCCCCCCAGCACCACGATCACGTCGGCCCGGGCGGGGGGCTGCGCCAGGGTCAGGGCTGCCAGGGGCACACGCAGGGCGGGAGTGAGCAGGCACGCCAGCAGCAGCGCCGCCAGCACGCCCGACCCCCACCGCAGCGCCCGCCACGCTCCAGGAAAGAACCCGGCCACCGCGCACGCCACCACGATGGCCAGCAGCACCGGCACGCTGGCCCGCACCTCGCCCAGGAAGGCGGCCAGCACGGCCAGGGCGGCGCCCACGGCCGCGCCGCCCTGGACGCCGGAACGGCGCCGCACGGGGGCGGGTGAGTTCAGAAACGTCTGCGACATCCTCATGCCGCGCCCAGTGTACGGGGCATGGCGGCCCCTATACTCCGGCGCGTGAACCGCCGACCCCTGTGGCCCCTGGCCGTGCTGCTGGTCATGGTGGCCGGACTGGCCGCCGCGTTGCTGCTCGCCCCGGCCCGGACTGCACCCACCGAATCGAGCCGCGAGGTCGTGTTCGTGCGCGGCATGATCCAGCACCACGCGCAGGCCGTGGACATGGCGACCCGCATCCGGGACCGCAGCCGCGACCGCACGCTGCGCTCGCTGGCCCTGGACATCGTGCTGTCGCAGCAGGAACAGATCGGGCAGATGCGCGGCTGGCTGACCCTGTGGGGCCGCCCATGGGGCGGACAGGGCATGGACGCCGCTCACGCCCGCGCCATGGGCATGGCCACCCCCGCCGAGGTGAACACGCTCGACACGCAGCCCGTGGCCGCCGCCGAGGTGACGTTCCTGCAACTCATGCGCCGCCACCACCAGGGGGCGCTGGCGATGGTCACGCCGGTGCTCGACCAGCCCAGCCGCCCCGAGGTGCAGGCGCTCGCCCGCCAGATCCAGGCCACCCAGGCGGCCGAGATCCGCCTGATGGACAGCCTGCTCGCCCAGCGCAGCGCGTCTCCCCTGCCCACGCCGGGCGGCACGGGGAGCATGGATGGCATGGACATGACCCACCCGGACGGTGACACGCACCACTGACGGGCAGGATCAGGCGTCAGCCCTCGTCGTCCAGATCGTCCAGGCGTGCGGCGCGACGGGCACGGCGGCGTTCTTCCTTGCCGGCCTTGCGCTTCGGGCGGGGCGGGAGGGTCAGTTCATACACGCGGCCCGGCTGACAGGGGGCGGGCACCTCGCCCAGGGTGTCGGCGGGGTCGGCGTCGCGCAGGTTGCCGGCGAGGTGCAGGTGGCGCTCGCCGCAGTACGGGCACTCGTCCACCACCCAGAACATGACGCGGGTACCGGGCATGTCGCGCAGGGAGACGAACGCGGTGCGCGGCAGGTTCCGGTCTTTCTTGCCCATAGGGCCCGAGGCTACTGCGCGGGGCGTCGGGCGTTTGTGGCCGGTGTTGTCGTGTCCTGGCCGGTCAGGCGCCCTCCAGGATCACGCCTCCTCGTCGCCGTCACGCAGGTAGGTCACCACTGAACGGCAGTGCGCGAGACCCGCGTGCGTGTACAGGGCCCGGGCGGGGGCCATGTGGTCGTGGGCACGGGCCCGCAGGGTGCGCAGTTCCGGGTGGGTCTGCGCGTCGGCGGCGGCCAGGGCCAGCAGCAGGTGACCGTAGCGCTGGCCGCGTTCGGCGGGATGGACCGCCAGATACGTCAGGTCGGCCCGGCCACTCTCGTGGTCGAATTCCAGCTCGGCAAAGCCGACCACATGCGTGCCGCGCGTCAGGGCGATCAGGCGCACGTTGTCCCGCGCAAAGTGGGCGTCGTACTCGCCCAGTGTCCAGTCCAGGCGGTTGGCCCAGGTGTCCTCGGAGGCGCGGTACAGGGCGAGGTACTCGGCCATGGGCAGCCGGTGCCGCACGTGATGCCCGGACGGCACCGACGCCCGCCGGGCCAGGGGGGCCAGCGGCGAGCTGTAGAAATCGGTGGTGTGCATGGGCGCGAACCCTGCCGTGTCCAGTGCGTCCCGCACGCCGTGGTTGTCGCGGGCACAGAAGGCGTAGACCGGCAGCCCCTGGGCCCCCTGCACCGCGCGGTCGACCAGTGCCCGCAGGTTCACGCCGGAACCGACCGGCCCCTCGAGGATCAGGCCATCCCGGAACGGTGACAGGGCACAGTACGCACACACGCCGTCCCCGGCGTCGTCCTCCATGACCAGGCAGCGGCTGTCCTCGCACTCCAGCAGGAGTTCGTTCGGATCGCGGGCCTCTGGCGCGAAGACCTCACGTTCCGGAGCATCGTCCATCCAGTGCAGCAGGGCGAGCAGGTCGGCGGCATCGGTGGACTGCATGGGGCGGATCATGGCTGGCAACCTCCGGGAAGGGATGTGGCGCGGCAACCGGGCTTCGGCCTTCAGGGTAGGTGAAGCCACCGGCCGTGTCTGCCGGGCGCTTCACCTCCCTCAGGGACGGCGCGTGCTATGCTGCACGTATGCCCTGAACAGGGTACGCCGCCTGCCTCCCACCGAACACGAAGCCGTGTTTGAGGGGATTTTTCTTTTTGGGCGGCAGGATCGCGCCCGGACAGGAAGGCAGGGGCCAAGTGACCGGAGGTGCCGCCGTGACGAAACAGTCCAGCCGACCTGGGAAAGCGAATCCGCCCACCCGCCCGCACCGGAGCGATCCGCCGACTGGCCCTGCGAATGCCGGGCAGACCGGCACTGATCTACTTGCCCTGCGTGCCCAGCTGGCCCGCGCCGAGAAGGCCGCCCGCCGCGCCCCCACGCCCGTACCCGCCCGCGCCGCCCGCCCCGCCCCGGTCACGCCGCAGCGCGAGGCCGAGCTGACCGGCATCCTGACCGACGACTTCTCGCTGCACCGCGCCCACGCCCGCCTGCGCGACGCCGTGTACGACGGCCGCTACACCGTCTGTCCCCACGCCATCGGCCACGCCCGCGCCGAGGGCTTTCTGGAGCACGACATCATGAACGTGCTGCTCTCCGGCCGCGTGCGGGCCGTGTACCCCGAGGATCACCGCTGGCTGGTCTGTGGCCGCTACGAGGCCTGCGGTGTCAGTGTGCCCCTGCACGTGGTCGTGCAGCACCACCGGGACGGGCATATCGACATCGTGACCGCCTTCGTGCCCAAGCACCCGCACCACGTCATCAGCCGCGCCCGGCTGGCGGTCATGCTGCGCTACGACGAGGGGCAGATCCAGGCCCGGACTGCAAGACCCACGCCCAGGGCCGGGCAGCGCGGGCGGGGCCGCTGGAAGAAGTGAGGGCTTGAGTCAGCCCCAACCCTCGGCATTGGACATCCGGCAGATGTGGCGGGAACTCGTGGTCACGCCTGATGAAACGCCACGTCCGGGTGTTAATGCGCTGATAGACGAGTTTCGGAAAGTGAATGACAATGGTGGGGCGCAATTCGCGGCGTTCAGATACGAACCGCATCCAGTGCTGGACTGGTTTCTCACGAGAGGCCAGTGGCTGCCTCAACACTTCGATCTGCCTGGGGGTTTCTGACTCTTCCCACTGTCCGGCACACCCTTCAGGCACTCGACATTCCAGCAGAACTGCCCATACCGCTGGCAGCCAATCCGCTGGACATCTTTGATCTGGAGGCTGATCTCACGCGAAAACTCGTGACGGGTGGTGCTTACACACGCTTTGCGGGCTCGCGGCACGACGCTCAGGCCATCGTCGCTGAATTCACCACATCGCTCGTATCAGACGCACAGGACGCCTGGTTCGCTGGATTCTGGCAGCCCTGGACACCGTGGTTCTGGGATGTCGCCTGGGACATGACGTGGCTGGGGCTCCAGCGGTCACAGAGGCGGCTATGGCTGCTGTGCGTGACGGACACCGATTAACAGAAGATCGCGTCTGGCCCTGCTAGCCTCTGACACGTGACGCGCACCGGCCTCTCGGACACCATCGCTGCCATTGCCACCGCGCCGGGGAGCGCGGGCGTGGGAATCGTGCGCGTGAGCGGCCCCCGGGCGCTGGAGGTCGCGGATGGCGTGCTCCGGGGCCGGCGGCGGCCGTCGCGCACGCCGGGGGGCCGGTTCCTGTTCGGCACGCTGGTCGCGCAGAGCGGTGAGGTGCTGGACGAGGGCCTGTGCCTGGTCTTCCGGGAGGGCCGCAGCTATACGGGCGAGGACGTGGCCGAACTCCAGACCCACGGCAGTCCGGCGGTACTGGCGCGGGTGCTGGCCCGGACGCTGGAACTGGGCGCACGGCTGGCAAGGCCCGGCGAGTTCACGCTGCGGGCGTATCTGGCCGGGCGGCTCGATCTGAGCCAGGCCGAGGCCGTGCTGGGCCTGATCGAGGCCCACACCGACACGGCGCGGCGGCAGGCGACCCTGGGGCTGTCCGGGGCGCTGGGAGCGCGGGTGGCGCGGATCGGCGCCCACCTGACCCGCACCCTGGCGGCCATCCAGGCCATGCTCGACTACCCCGAGGAAGGCGTGCCCGAGGAAGACCGGGAAGGGCCGCTGGCCGCCGCGACGGCAGACCTGCGCACCCTGGTGAGCACGGCACGCGCCGGGCAGGTCGCCACGCGCGGAGCACGGCTGGCACTGCTGGGCCGCCCGAACGCCGGGAAGAGCAGCCTGCTCAATGCCCTGGTCGGCTATGAACGCTCGATCGTCACGCCGATTCCCGGCACGACCCGCGACTATCTGGAGGCCGGCGTGGAGCTCGCAGGCGTGCCGGTCACGCTGGTCGACACGGCGGGCATCCGCGAGACCGGCGACGAGATCGAGGCCGCCGGGGTACGGCAGGCGCTGAGTCTGGCGGGCGGCGCCGACCTCGTGCTGGCCCTGGAGGACGGTTCGCAGCCCCGCGAACCCCTGCCGCTCGACCTGCCGCCCGACGCCCGCGTGCTCCGCGTGCGGACGAAGGCCGATCTATCGCCCGCGTGGACAGACAACACCGTGCTCGACGTGAGCGCCGTGACCGGCGAGGGGCTGCCCACGCTGCGCGACGCGCTGCACACGGCGCTGCTGGGCGACACCTCCCGCACCGAGGCGTGGCTGACCACCGAGCGGCAGGCCGACGCGGCGCGGCGGGCCCTGGCGCACGTGGAGGCCGCCGCCACCCTCCCGGACGACCTCGCGGGCTATGAGCTGGAGGAAGCCCTGCGCTGCCTCTCGGAACTGACCGGCCGCGACGTGCACGAGGACGTGGTGGACGCGGTGTTCATGAACTTCTGCGTGGGGAAGTAGGGTGGGGTGAGGAAAGAGGGTTGAGTGATGAGTGGAGACGCGCTCCTGCCTCATCGCTCAACCCTCATCACCTATCCCTCTACTTGTTCTTCGACAGCCGCTCCAGCACCAGCCGGCTCACGGTCTTCAGGGTCTCGAACACGCCCACGCCCTTGTCAGACATGGCCTCGAACAGCAGGAGTTCCTTCCCCGGATCGATCACCGAGCGGATCATGTCGGCGGGAAGGGCGTTCGGCAGATCGCGCTTGTTGATCTGCAGCACGATCGGCACCTCCTTGACGTCGATGCCGTGTTCGGCCAGGTTCTCGCGCAGGTTGCGCATGCTCTCGGCATTGGCGCGCAGTCTGTCCGGGGCGCTGTCCGCGACGAACACGATGCCGTCCACACCGCGCAGGATCAGCTTGCGGCTGGCGTTGTAGAACACCTGCCCCGGCACGGTGTACAGGTGGAAGCGGGTCTTGAAGCCCTGCACGGTGCCCAGATCCAGCGGCAGGAAGTCGAAGAACAGCGTGCGCTCGTCCTCGGTCGCCAGCGACACCATGTCGCCGCGCAGGTGGCCGGGCACGCGTGAGAAGACGTGTTTGAGGTTGGTGGTCTTGCCGCTCATGCCCGGACCGTAGTACACGATCTTGCAGTTGATCTCCCGGGCAGCGAAGTTGATGGTGCTCATGACGCGGTCTCCTGTGGCTGATCCTGTGACGGGTGGGGGCGCGACATGACAGTCATCCCAGCAGGTCGTCGAGCAGGGCGTTCACGCCCTTGTTGAAGTCCTCGCCCAGCTGCACGGTCGGTGCGTCCTTGAGTTCGTCCAGGATCGCGGCCAGCTGCGCCACCGTCTTCTTGGCGTACACCTTGACCTTGCCCAGCGGCACGCTGGAATCGAAGATCAGGGTCAGCAGCGTCTGGTCGCCGACGGATTCCACGTACAGGGTGCCGTTCTCGCCCTGGTGGATCTGCTCGCTGAACGTGCGCTCGCCCAGCAGGTTCGCCAGCGCGGCGGTCGCGGCGGCGTTGCTGGCCACCAGGGTGGCGACCGAATCCAGGGCCGGCGGGCGCGGGGCCCACAGGGCCTCCTTGTGCGACAGCACGAAGCCCTTGCGGTCGACGAGCAGACCGTAGCGCACACCGGTGGTGTCGAGAAGATCCTGAAGCTGCTGATCCACGCGTTCATACGCGGCGCCGTACAGCTCAAGCGAGGGTTCAATCATATGGTGTGCAGCATAGGGTACGGATTCGCACAAGAGCCTGACGGATCCGGGGCCCGGATCACGCGTGCCGGTGTCCGGGCGCTCCGCCCGCCGGGACACGGCATCCAGCGTTCATGATCACGTCAGGGCCGCCCTGTACACTCGCCCGCGTGAAGCGCAGCTTAAGGACGTGGATGATGTCGGCCGGCCTGGCCGCGCTGGGGGTGGCCGGAGCCAGACCGGTCGCGATCGGCGGGTTCATGCAGCCGTCCAGCCTGGATTCCCGGTCTCTCAGCGGCGTGGAACTGCTGCCCGTGTGGGCGCTGCCCCGACTGGGGATCAGCGTCCGCAACGAGCTGAGCGACCTGCGCCTGGTGTTGAACGGCCGCGAGTTGCGCTTCACCCCGGTCACCGGGTGGCGGGCCCTGGGCGTCACGCTGGCCCGTCCGCTGCCCCTCCCCCAGGTGCTGGAGGGCAGCCTGCTGGTGCCGCTGGACGCGGTTCGGGCCCTGGGCGTCACGGTGCTGGCCGACACGCCGAACCTCCTGGACTTCGCCGCGCCGGCCCGCGTGCCGACGGCGACGCTGCCGCCGTCCTCGGCCGTGACGCCGCCCGCCGCCCCACAGGCCACGCCGCCCGTGGCTCCCCCGGTCACGCCGCCGCCCGCCACGACACCGCCGGCCACCACGACCATCGTGTCGCCGCCGGCCACCCCGTCGTCCGCAGTTGCACCGGCACCGCTGCCGGCCCCGGCGGGCACCGAACTCCAGCCGGTGCCCACCCCGGCCCAGCCCGCCGCGCCGCTCGTGCCGGGTGTGCCGGTCGCGCCGCCGCCCGTGTCCACCCGTGCCCTGGCGAACCTCGACACCGTGCGGGTCAGCCGCAGCATGTACCGCACGGTCGAGGTGCAGCGGGTGGTGCTGGAATTCAGCGATGTGGCGCCGTACAGCGTGGGCCGGGGCGGCAGCGGCCTGACCCTGACCCTGCCGGGCGTGACCGCACAGGCGCAGACGCAGGCGCTGCCCTCCGGCGACACCCTGGCGATCCGGGCGAATCCGTCCGGGAGCGCGGTGCAGCTGGACACGGCGGGTGGGCGCAGCAGCGTGTTCACGCTGGACGAGCCCTACCGCATCGTGGTGGACACCGTCACGTACACCGATGCCAGCGTGCCGCCACCCGTGAATCCGGCCGCGCTGCCAGAGGGTGTGACCTACACCCGCCGCGCCGGTCTGCACCTGCTGGAGTTCGACCCCACCCGGCTGACCCCCCGCGTGGTCAGTGCGCCGCAGGGCCGGGCGTCCGGCGTGGCCGATCTGGTGAGGGCCGTGGGCGGGGTGGCGGGCGTGAACGGCGGGTACTTCGACCCGGCCAGCAACCTGCCGGTGGATCTGGTCGCCCTGGGCGGCATGATGACCTCGGGCAGCCTGGAGAAACGCGGCACGGTGGGCTTCACCGCGCAGGGCCAGGCGATGTTCGGCTACCCGCGTCCGCGCTACGTGCTGGACGGTGTGTTCGGGAGCGTCACGGTGAATGCCGTGCGGGCCAGACCGGACGCGGCCCTCCTGACCGCCTTCGTGGGTGACGGGCGCACGGCGGTCGGTGGGCCGACCTTCACGACGCTTCAGGTGGCACCGGGAACCGGGAGCGTCACGCGGGCCGGGGTGGGAGCCGTGATCCCGGCGGCGGGGGTGCTGGCCTTCACCTTCGATCCGCTGCGCTTTCCACAGCTGCCCCGCGCCGCCGGCGAGCCACTGAACGTCACCCTGAACTGGCAGGCCAGCGACGCCCCGTGGAACACGGCCGTGGACGCGCTGGGCGCGGGGCCGCTGCTGGTGGCGGGGGGCCGGGTGGTGCTCGACCCGGTCCGGGAGGGCTTCAACACGGCGGCCAGCATCTGGCGGCCCACGCGGCAGGTGGGCTTCGGGATGCACGGCTCACGCCCGGTGATCGCCTTCCTGGAGCACGGCTCCCCGGAGGACTTCGCCTCGGCCCTGGCGGCGGCCGGCGTGCAGGTCGCCGTGCGCCTCGACAGCGGCAGCAGCGCCACGGCATACCTGGCGGGGGGCTACGGCGACCTGGGCGGCTACCTGAACACGGTGTGGAGCCGCCCGGTTCCCAACGCCATCGTGTTCGTGCCCCGGGATGCCGCAGCGGGATCGGGAACGGCGTCGCCTGCCGCAGCGGGACAGATCGGGCGCTGACGACCGGACGCCCTGACGGGGCCCGCCTGCCGTGCACTCGGCCGGTGCCGTCCCAGACCTCCATCGGACGATCCCCACGGTTCGCCGGGCCTCACGCGCTGCCTCTGCCCGGCGGACACGCCCTTCACGCGGCTCAGGCCCCAGCGCCTACACTGCCCTCAGGGTGCCGCGTGGCCGGCCTGCTGTGTGCCCGTGCCGTGGTGGACGTGCATCCTGGGGGTTTTCATGAAAGAGCGCTTTCTCGTCCTGCGCCGCGTCGTCACGCCGTCCACCCCCCCTGCCGGAGCCGAGGCTGCCGCCGCACGGACGCTGCCGGACGTGCAGGTTCATACCCTGGATCGCCGGGACGTGCAGGAGCTGCGGAGCGACCCCGGTGTGCGGGCCGTGGCCCCCAGCATGCCGGTGCGCCTGATCACCCCCGTGCAGCGCTCGGCCGCTCCCACCGCCACCGGCCCGACGTGGGGCGTGCAGGCCGTGCGGGCCGATACCAGCCCCCGCAGCGGCGCGGGCGTGGTGGTTGCCGTGCTCGACACCGGGATCGACGTGTCGCACCCGGCCTTCAGCGGCGTGACCCTGATCCGTCGCGACTTCACCGGCCCGGATGACGCCGAGGGCGGCGTGGACGACCAAGGTCACGGCACGCACTGCGCCGGCACCATCTTCGGGCGGGATGTCGAGGGCCAGCGGATCGGCGTGGCGCGTGGGGTGGAGCGGGCCCTGATCGGTAAGGTGCTGGGCAGCAATGGCGGCGGCACCAGCGAGGGGATCGCGCGGGCGATCACGTGGGCCACGCAGCAGGGAGCCCACGTGATCAGTATGTCGCTGGGCATGGACTTTCCCGGTCTGGTCGCGCAGCTGATCACCCAGGGGCTGCCCCCGGAGCTGGCCACGTCGCGGGCTCTGGTGGACTACCGCGCCAATCTGGATCTGTTCGGGGCGCTGGCCGACTACACCCGCGCGTTCGGCGGCGACGTGGTACCCACCCAGCTGATTGCAGCGGCCGGCAACGAGAGCCGACGACAGCAGGATCCGGACTGGGAAGTCAGCGTCGCACCGCCGGCCACGGCCGACGGCTTCACGTCGGTGGCAGCGGTGGGGCTGGGCAGTGCCGGGCGACCGGATCAGGGACTGGTCGTCGCGCCCTTCTCCAACACGGGCGCAACGGTCGCCGGGCCGGGGGTGGGCGTCGTGTCGGCCCGGATGGGCGGCGGCCTGGTCGCCTTCAGCGGCACCAGCATGGCGACTCCGCACGTGGCCGGCGTCACGGCCCTGTGGGTCGAGGCGCTGGCAGCGGCGGGCGACCTGACGCGCCTGACCCTGGAGACGGCTGTGCGCGGCCACGCGACCCGCGCTCCCCTGGTGCCGGACGTCGACAAGCTGGATGTGGGCCTGGGTCTCGTGCAGGCTCCACAGACCTGACGACATTCGCCCTGATCACCGCGCTGACCGGCGGTTCATCTGCCGGGGGCATCTCCCCCCACCGCTCCCCCATCTGGGCGGCCGGACGCGCAATAGCGCACGGCGACGCTCCTGCCCTTCCGCTGGAATGGCCAGCAGGATGCGACACCCATTCCCCGCCCTGCTTGTGCTGCTCCTGAGTGCGTGTGGCACCGCTCCCACCGAGTCCGTCGTCCGTGCCGGCCAGACCGCCGTGCCCGCAGCGCAGTTCACGCGGGAGGTGTTCGACCTGACGAACGCCGCCCGCGCCCAGGCCCGCGTGTGTGGAGCGACGCCGTATGCCGCCGCACCGCCGCTGGCCTACGACTCCCGGCTGGAGGCGTCCGCGCAGGCCCACGCTCAGGACATGGCGGCGAAGAACTACTTCTCGCACGACAGCCAGGACGGCCGCACCTTCTCGCAGCGCATCACCGCCGCCGGCTACCCGTGGGCGGTGGCAGCCGAGAACATCGCCGCCGGCCAGACCACACCCCAGGAGGTCGTCCAGGCGTGGCTCGACAGCCCGGGCCACTGCGCCGAGATCATGGCCGACGACCTGCAAGAGATCGGCATCGGGTATGTCCAGGCCAGCGGCGGCACGTACGGCACGTACTGGGTGCAGGACTTCGGCACGCGCAGGTAGCGGGCAGCCTAGCGGAACTGGCCGGCGTACTCCCCGTACCCCTGGGCCTCCAGCTGATCGGCCGGCACGAAGCGCAGCGACGCCGAGTTGATGCAGTAGCGCAGCCCGCCCTGGTCGCGCGGGCCGTCCGGGAAGACGTGCCCCAGGTGGGAATCGGCGAGTGGCGAGCGCACCTCGGTGCGGGCGTAGCCGATCTTGTAGTCGGTTTTCTCGGTCAGGCTCACCCGCTGGATCGGCCGGGTGAAGCTGGGCCAGCCGCAGCCGGCGTCGTACTTGTCGCGGCTGCTGAACAGCGGCTCGCCGGACACGACGTCCACATAGATGCCGTCGCCGGTGTGATCCCAGTACTCGCCGGTGAAGGCCCGCTCCGTGCCCTCGTGCTGGGTGACCTGATACTGGATGGGCGTCAGGGTCTGGCGCAGTTCGGTGTCCGTGGGCTTCACGAACGGGGCCTTCGGATCGGTGGTGGTCATGCTCCCGAGTGTAGGCGCGCGACAGCGCCGCAACCGTGGGCAACGCCGCTTGTCGCGTCGTCCAGACGACAGGAAACGGACGCCTGACCGTCTGGCCGGGCGCCCGTCTCACAGGCTGCCCTCAGTCCGCCGCTTCGCTCCTGGCGTATTGCAGGCGGTGCAGGCGGGCGTAGTAGCCGCCCAGGGCCAGCAACTGGGTGTGGGTGCCCTGTTCCACGATCCGGCCCCGGCGCATGACCACGATCCGGTCGCAGCGCTCGATGGTGCTCAGGCGGTGCGCGATGATGATGCTGGTCCGGCCCAGCATGACCTTCTCCAGTGCGTTCTGGATGCGGATCTCGGTCTCGGTGTCCACGTTGGCCGTGGCCTCGTCGAGCACCAGCAGGATGTCCGGGTTCTGGATCAGGGCGCGGGCGAACGCCAGCAGCTGTTTCTGGCCGGTGCTCAGGGTCGCGCCGCGCTCGCGCACCTCGGTCTGGTAGCCGGCCTCCAGCGACAGGATGTAGTCGTGCACGCCGACGTACTTGCACGCCTCGACCACCCGTTCGTGGCTGATCTCGGGGTTGTTCAGGGTCAGGTTGCCCTCGATGGTACCGGCGAACAGGAACACGTCCTGCAAGACCACGCCCACGTGGCGGCGCAGGTCGTGCTGGGCCAGCTCGCGCACGTCGTGGCCATCCACCCTCACGCTGCCGCGCTGCACGTCGTAGAAACGGCTGACCAGGGCGGTCACGCTGGTCTTGCCGGCGCCCGTCGCACCGACCAGCGCCACGCTCTCGCCGGGCTGGATGTGCAGGTCGAGGCCGCGCAGGATCCAGCGGTCGTCGGTGTCCGGGGTCTGGGGCGTCACGCTGCCGTCATAGGCGAACCACACACCGTCAAAGTCCACACGGCCCGAGAAGTGCTCCAGGCGCTGAGCATCCGGCTTGTCGGTGATCTGCTCGTCGGTGTCGAGCACGCCGAAGATGCGTTCGGCGCTGGCCATCGCCGCCTGCAGCGTGTTGAACACGTCGCTGAGATCCTGGATGGGCTGGAACAGCTGCTGGGTCCACTGCACGAAGGCGAACAGCGTCCCGACCGTCACGGCGGCCGCCAGTCCGGTGCCGACGGCGTCCGGGCCGAGGAGCTGACGCGCCGTGAAGAACAGCACCAGGGCAACCGCCACCTGACCCAGGATGGCGACGACCGGCATGAACAGCGAGAACCACTTCACGCTGGTCTCGTTGGCGCTGAGCAGGGCGCGGTTGCTGTGATCGAAGTCCAGGGCGCTGCGGCGCTGGCGGCCGAACAGCTGGACGGTCAGCATGCCGGTGATGTTCTCGTTGAGCTTGGTGTTCACGATCGCCTGCTGGATGCGGGTGTCACGGTACGCGAGCCGCATCTTGCCCCGGAAGTAGTTCGTCGCGAAGTACAGGATCGGCAGCACCGTGAAGGCGATCAGCGACAGGCGCCAGTCGATGGTCAGCATGACGACCATGTACACGATGATCAGGAACGAACTGGTGATCAGCGAGATCAGCCCGCCGGTGATGAATTGGTTGATCGCGTCCACGTCGCTGGTCACGCGGGTGATCAGGCGGCCGACCGGGTTCTGGTCGAAGTAGCTCAGCTGCAGCCGCTGGAGTTTGGTGAACACGTCGGCCCGGATGTCGCGCAGCACGTTCTGGCCCAGGTACCCGATCGCCAGCGTCGAGAAGTATGTGACGGCAAACGCCACCGCCTGGAGCGCGATGTAGCCCAGCGACGCGACGAGCAGCACCTGATACAGCGGCGCGGGATCCTGACTGGGATTGCTGGCAAAGGGCTGGAGGGCGTGGTCGATGGCGTAACGCTGGAGCAGCGTGGGCAGGGGCTGGATGGCCGCCGTGACCAGCGCAAGGAGCACGCCCAGCACGGCCAGCCCCCGGTAGGGCTTCAGATACCCCAGGATGCGTTTGGTCAGCTGCGCGTCGAAACTCTTGGAGAAGGCGTCTTCGGCCTGGGTCATGACTTCACTTCCTGTGCTCCCAGGGGGAGGCGGTCTTCCAGCTTGTCGGCGGCGTCTTCCGGATCGGCCACGGGCTCGTCGTCGGTGTCGAGGTCGCTCGCCAGACGCTGGAGGCGTTCGAGTTCGGCATAGTGGCCGCCCTGGGCAAGCAGCTCATCGTGGCTGCCCTGCTCGGTCACGCGGCCCTGATCGAGCACGACGATGTGATCCGCGTGGCGCAGCGTGCTGATGCGGTGGGCGATCAGGATCACGGTGCGGCCCTGGCTGACCTCGCGCAGGCCGTCCAGGATCCGGCGCTCGGTCTCGGTGTCCACGGCCGACAGGCTGTCGTCGAGGATCAGGATGCTGGGCTCACGCACGATGGCGCGGGCAATGGCGGTGCGCTGCCGCTGACCGCCCGACAGCGTCACGCCGCGCTCGCCCAGCATGGTCTCGTACCCCTCGGGAAAACCCTCGATGTCGCCGTCCAGTCCGGCCAGGCGGGCGGCGTTGCGAATCCGCGCCGGATCCGGGGTCTGTGGGATCTCTGGCGTGGGGGGCAGTCCGACCACGGTCACCCCGGTGGGCACGACCGGCAGGTCACGCGCCTCGATCCCGAAGCCGATATTGTTGGCGATCGTGTCGCTGAACAGGAACGGTTCCTGGGGCACCACGCTGATATGGTCGCGCAGCCGCTCCAGCGGAATGAAGCGCACGTCGTTCCCGTCGATCCGCACCACGCCACTGCTGGGATCCATGCTGCGGGTCAGGAGCTGCATCAGGATGGTCTTGCCGCTGCCGGTGGGGCCGGTCACGCCCACAAAGGTACCGGCGGGGATGTGCAGGTTCACGTCGTCGAGCACCGTGGCGCTGCCATATTTCACGGTCACATGTTCGAACGTCACCTCGCCCCGCAGGCTGCGGATGGTCGGATCGGTGCGGCCGGGCGTGTCGTGGATCTGGGCCCCGGCATCCAGCAGCTCGCGCAGCCGCAGCCACGACGCCAGCCCGCGCTGCGTGACCCCGGTGATCCAGCCGATCATCATCATGGGGAAGGTCAGGCGGCCCACCGTGATCAGGAACTGCACCAGCATGCCGATCGTGAAAGCCCCGCCCGCACCGCCGTACAGGATCAGGCGGCCGCCGACGAGCAGGATCAGCCCGAAGGCGATGCCGATCAGCAGAGTCGTGAACGACCTCAGCGGCCCGTCTACCTTGGTCAGGGCGATGTTGCGGCGCAGCAGCTCCAGATTCATCTCGCGGTAGTTCGCGATCTCCCGGTCTTCGATGGCGTAGCCCTTCACGACCCGCGCCCCGCTGAAGTTCTCCTGGGCCATGGCCGCAATCGTGCTGTTCTGCTCCTGCGCGGCCTTGTGGCGCACGTTGATCTGCTGGGCCAGGTACGACAGGATGCCCACGATCACCGGGATCAGCGCGATCACGATCAATGTGAGCTGCCAGCTCAGGCTGAACATCACCGCGAAGGCCGTGACGAAGCCCGACACGATGTTCACGATCTGCCATGCGCCGAAGCCCAGCATTTCCCGCACCGCGCCCAGGTCGCCGGTCAGGCGGTTCATCAGGTCTCCGGTGCGGGCGCGGTCGTAGTACGCCTTGTCCATGGTCTGGAGGTGGGCGAAGATGTCGCGCCTGACCTCGTACTCGCTCTGCCGGGACGCGACGACGATCATGCGGCGCATCAGCAGCGTGAAGCCGCCCGCGATCAGGGCGGCCACGATGATGCCCAGGGCGTACAGCCCGGCCACCGTCAGGGTCAGGCCGGGGGTGGCCGGGTCACCATCCACCTGTCCGGTCAGGCCGTCAATCGTCCAGCGGATGAAATAGGCCGGCAGGAGGTTCACCGCGTTGGCAATCGCAATGGCACTCAGGCCGATCACGTACTGCCGTTTGTGCAGCATCAGGTACGGCCACAGGGTACGTAGACTTTCCAAGAGAAACCTCGTTCAGGGCGACAATTCGGGCGTTTTGTGCGCCCGTGCGGCGGCCAGCATACGCTTCCTGGCCCACTGGGAAATGCGCGTAATGGCGCATCTGCGGGCCAACTTAAGGAACGATTGACACCCCTGGGGGCCGGTGCTACTATTCCCAGCCGGAAGTGATTGCGCCACGCAGGCACTTCCGCGCTCAGGGGCACCCAACGCTCCGCAAGGGACGGTGCCACCCTAGCTCAACTGGTAGAGCACCCGACTTGTAATCGGAAGGTTGGGAGTTCGATTCTCCTGGGTGGCTCCACAGCGCTCTATCGTGCCGACAGTGTGGGTAGGTGGCCGAGTGGTTAAAGGCGACAGACTGTAAATCTGTTCACGTACGTGTACGGCGGTTCGAATCCGCCCCTGCCCACCACACTTTCCGCTTCTCTCTGGCATCGTCTGCGGGAATAGCTCAGTTGGTAGAGCGTCAGCTTCCCAAGCTGAATGTCGCGAGTTCAAGTCTCGTTTCCCGCTTTTTCCCGCTTCTGTAGCTCAGTGGTAGAGCACTCCCTTGGTAAGGGAGAGGTCGTCGGTTCAATCCCGACCAGAAGCTCCACACCGGCGCGGCCTGCAGATCCTGCAGGCCGCGCCCCCTTGAGTCCTGTGGTCACACGTATTGGAGCCCCGGCCCTTTGCGTTTGCCACGCGGGCGAGTAAACTGGCAAGGCTTGTCCGGAATCCGGACAGATCCATCTCAGGAGGAACAGCACCATGGCGAAAGGAACGTTCGAGCGCACGAAGCCCCACGTGAACGTGGGCACGATTGGCCACGTGGATCACGGCAAGACCACGCTGACGGCCGCCATCACCTTCACGGCCGCCGCCGCCGACCCGACCATCGAAACCCTGGCGTACGACCAGATCGACAAGGCCCCGGAAGAAAAGGCCCGCGGCATCACCATCAACACCGCCCACGTCGAATACCAGACCCCGGGCCGCCACTACTCCCACGTCGACTGCCCCGGCCACGCCGACTACGTCAAGAACATGATCACCGGTGCCGCGCAGATGGACGGCGCCATCCTGGTCGTCAGCTCCGCCGACGGCCCGATGCCCCAGACCCGCGAGCACATCCTGCTGGCCCGTCAGGTCGGCGTGCCGTACATCGTCGTGTTCATGAACAAGGTCGACATGGTCGACGACGAAGAACTGCTCGAGCTCGTCGAGATGGAAGTCCGCGAACTGCTCAGCAAGTACGAGTTCCCCGGTGACGACCTGCCGGTGGTCAAGGGCAGCGCGCTGCAGGCCCTCGAAGCGCTGCAGAAGAACCCCAAGACCCAGCGCGGCACCGACAAGTGGGTCGACCACATCTGGGAACTGCTGGACGCGGTGGACGCGTACATCCCGACCCCTGAGCGCGACACCGACAAGCAGTTCCTGATGCCGGTCGAAGACGTGTTCACCATCACCGGGCGTGGCACCGTGGCGACCGGCCGCGTGGAGCGTGGCGTGGTCAAGGTGCAGGACGAAGTCGAGATCGTGGGGCTGCGCGACACGCGCAAGACCACGGTGACTGGGATTGAAATGCACCGCAAGCTGCTGGACAGCGGCATGGCGGGCGACAATGTCGGCGTGCTGCTGCGTGGCGTGGCGCGCGATGACGTCGAGCGCGGTCAGGTGCTGGCCAAGCCCGGCAGCATCAAGCCGCACACGAAGTTCGAGGCGAGCGTGTACGTGCTGAGCAAGGATGAAGGCGGGCGTCACAGCGCGTTCTTCGGCGGGTACCGGCCGCAGTTCTACTTCCGGACGACGGACGTGACGGGTGTGGTGGAACTGCCCGAGGGCGTGGAGATGGTGATGCCCGGGGACAACATCACGTTCGTGGTGGAACTGATCAAGCCGATCGCCATGGAAGAAGGCCTGCGCTTCGCCATCCGCGAGGGCGGCCGTACCGTCGGCGCCGGCGTCGTGGCCAAGGTCATCCAGTAATCCAGTCCTGAAGCCAGGAGAGGAGCGGGCCGCACGAGCGGCCCGCTCCTCTTGTTGTGCTGCGCTCCGTGGGTTCCGATCAACCGGCGGTGAATGCGGTGACCGGGCCGGCCAGGGGCTGATCGATCAGCCCGGTCTGTTCCAGCTGATACCGGCTGTCCTCTGCGGCGGCACCCCCGCCCACCAGACCCTGAATAAGGTCGTGCACGCGGACGCGGCGGCCCGCACTGGTCAGGGTGATCGGTTCGCCCGGCAGGGAGTGGATGTCCCACCCGGCGTCGTGCAGCCGCAGGCCCAGGGCCGCACTCACGATGGCCAGGGCCTGCCCGCGCTGGTCGTAGGGCACGTTCAGGGCGTTCAGGAGCTTCCCGAATGGTGCGCCCAGCGAGATCAGATCCGGCAGCTCGCGCAGTGTCCAGCGCCCAAGAGCGTCGTGATGAGGAGCCGTCATCTCACGCCAGGCGGGGACGATGACCCGCGTGCCGACGTGTTCCCACGCCACGTCCTGAAGGGCTGGGGCATCCGTGCCGGTCATGAAGGTCAGCAGGGCGCGTTCGGCCCTGTCTGGATCGGACAGCAGCGTCTCGGCGCTCGGGCCGGTGAGGGTCAGGCGAGGATCGTTCGTCGTGAAGGGCGGCTGTCCGCCCAGCGCACCCAGGCGATCGTGCAGCGACGGGTGCGAAGCATACGGGTCGCTCTGTTCCTCGGCGTCCTGGGCATGAACCTGCGCCAGGGATGTGCGGACATCCGGCGCGTCCTGAAAGCGCTGGTAGCCACTGGCCAGCGGGGGCCGGAAGCCAGACCGAAGGACAGGAACGGCCTCGCTCTGCCAGTACATCGCGTATGGCATGGCATGACCATGCACCTTCACCAGCCCACCGGCCATGGCGTCCGATCCGACGTGCTGTGCCGCGAAGTGGTCGGCGGCGAACTCCTGTCGGCGCGAGATCGCCTGGGTGATCCGCAGGAACGCAGTCGCGTACCACTGAAACGGTAACGAGAGTTTCGAATCTCCCTCGCGCAGCGCGCCGACCGTGCGTTCCAGCGAGGCGCGGGTACGGAACACCACCTGACCCAGACGGGTGTCGCCGCCGGCATAGTGTCCGAATTCATGTGCCAGAACGGCGCGGAATTCATCCACGTTCAGGAGCTGCATCAGGGGCAGTCCGACGCCGATGATGCGGCGGCCCGGCCGGAACCGACCGCCCTGTTCGGTCACCCAGGCGTTCAGGTCGCCCAGCAGGTAGACCTCGGACGGCATGGCCTGGCCACTGGCACGGGCCAGCCCCTCCAGTTCCGCGAACAGGCGTGGGTGGTCACGGGGTTCCAGGCGGGGGCCAGGCACCTCGAACCGGGGCGAACGAGGAAATGCGGCCAGCAGGATGACGACCGCGCCGATCACGCAGCCGAGCGCCAGTTGCGGGTGGATGCGGTGCAGGTACCAGACCTCCGCGATGGGAAGCGCAATCAGGGCGCCGGCCAGCACGAAGACCAGCACGTAGAAGCCGATCATTAGCAGCACCGCAATGACCATCCGGCGACGGAGGGAGCCGGGAGTGTTCATCATTTCTTCACTGTACTTATCCCTCCACCGCGTGGCTGCACACATGAGGCGGTCACTGGGGGGGAGTGGATCCCCTACCCTGGAGCATGGCGAAGCAGCTTCCGGCGATCAGCGACCATCTGAAGGCCTTCATTGAGGCACAGCACGTCTACTTCGTGGGGACGGCCGCACCGGATGGGCACGTGAACGTGTCGCCCAAGGGCATGGACAGCCTGCGCGTGCTGGGGCCGAACCGGGTGGCGTGGCTGAACGTGACCGGCAGCGGCAACGAGACCGCCGCGCACCTGCGCCAGCTGCCGCGCATGACCGTCATGTTCTGTGCCCTGGAGGGGCCGCCACTGATCCTGCGACTGTACGGCACAGCCAGGACGGTACAGCCGGGCGACCGGGAGTGGAACGATCTGGCCGCCCTGTTCCCCCCGCTGCCCGGGGCGCGGCAGGTCTTCGTGCTGGACGTGGATCTGGTGCAGACCTCGTGTGGCATGGCCGTGCCGCTGATGGACTTCCGCGGCGATCGGGATGACCTAAATGTCTGGGCCGCCCAACAGACCCCGGAGCAGCTGGACGACTACCGGCAGCGCAAGAACACCCGGAGCATCGACGGCTTCGCCACCGGTCTTCCGGACACACACGCCACAGTGTCCTGACGGGTGTTCCCCACCGTGTACCGGGCTGAGCAGCGTGTGGCGCGTCATGCTGGAGATCGCTCGTCTGCCCGGACTGGGAGGTCGTCTGGATGCCACCGGAACAGCCCCACCCCCTCAATGCCCGACTGCCCGCCACCGAACTGGCCAACCTCTCGCTGAGCCGGGACATCGCGGTGCGGCGGGCGGTCGCCGCCCATCCGAACACCTCGCCGGACATCCTGGGCACGCTGGCCGGGGACTTCCCCGCCGAGGTGCTGGGCAACCCGGCCCTGCCGCTGCTGCGCCTGGCCCAGCCGGGCCTGCTGCTGCGCTGGCCGGTGCCGGCGCTGCTCGCCCTGCTGCGGTTGCAGGACGCGCCGCTGTGGTTGCTCAACCTCATGCAACGGCATCCAGGAATCGAGGTGCAGGTGGCCCTGGCGAGCCATACCCGCCTCGGCACGGACGCGGTGGAGGCCCTGTCACGCCATCCGGCATGGCTGATCCGAGCCCGGATCGCCGCCCGGCCGCAGGTGCCCAGGCACGTGCTGCAGCGGCTCGCAGGCGATCCCGACGACAGTGTCCGCCTGGCCGTCGCGTGCCGGGCCGACCTGGACGCCGGCGAACGGGCCGCCCTGCGACACGATCCTTCGCGCTACGTGCAGCAGACGCTCCGGCACGTGACCGGCCCCACAGTGGACACCTGAGCCGTCAGTGCCTATACTTGGAATGTTGCCCGCCACAAGGCGGGCTTTTACCAGCGAACTCCCCGGAAGCGGGGAACCCGCGCGAGCGGGCGCTGGGAGCAGCCCGAACACCCGTGACGGCTGCGAAAGGAGAGTCACATGGCGAAGGACGGCCCCCGCATTATCGTGAAGATGGAAAGCAGCGCTGGAACTGGCTTCTACTACACGACCACCAAGAACCGCCGCAACACGCAGGCCAAGATGGAACTGCGCAAGTACGACCCCGTCGCCAAGAAGCACGTGGTCTTCAAGGAGAAGAAGGTCTGATGCCGTGTCCGGGCACCCCTGCCCGGCACCGCCCCGGCCCCTCTCCTCACGTACTGACGCAGGTGAATGCATGAACTTGATCCAGTATTTCCGCGACTCGCGCGCGGAACTCTCACGCGTCTCGTGGCCCACGCGCGCCCAGGTGCTCGAGGGAACCCAGGCCGTGTTGATCTTCGTCGTGGCACTCACGCTGGTCACCTGGCTGATGGACGTGGTCTTCGGCAACGTCATCCGGCTGATCCTGCAAGGAAGTATCGGATGAGTATCGAGTGGTATGCCGTGCACACCTACGTGGGTCAGGAAGACCGCGTCGAGTCGCAGCTGATGGACCGCGCCGGAAAACTCGGCATGCGTGGCACCAAGATCTTCCAGGTGCTCCAGCCCGCCGAGAAGGCCGTCGAACTCCAGGACGGGGGCAAGAAGGTCGAGGTCGAGCGCAAGCTCTTCCCCGGCTACGTCTTCGTCCAGATGGACGTCGAGGACGACGACGCGCCCGGCGAGCTGGGCGAGTCGTGGGAAGTCGTGCGCGGCACGGCCGGCGTGACCGGCTTCGTCGGCACGGCCACCCGCCCGGTGCCGCTGTCCTTCGACGAGGTGCAGCGCCTGCTGGCCTCGGTCGGCGTGGCGGCCCAGCCCAAGGTCGAGGAAGCCCCGCGCGTGAAGGTGGATCTCAAGGCGGGCGACATGGTGCGCGTGACCGGCGGCCCCTTCGCGGACTTCAGCGGCGTGATCAGCGAGGTCAACATCCCGCAGTCCAAGGTCAAGGTGCTCGTGAGCATCTTCGGCCGCGAGACCCCGGTCGAGCTGGACTTCGCGCAGGTCGCCAAGTAAGCGGCTGGCCCGACCCCTGCTTGGCAGGACGGGGCACCGTGCAGTAAAATCGAAAAGTTGCTGTCAATCCGCCCCGGCCACACGGCCAGAGCGCGGACGCAGGACTTAGCGTCAGCACCCCGGAGCCGCGCAGGCGTGCGCTGGGGGAGCTAAGGAGGAACCAAATGAAGAAAGTCATGGGGATTGTCAAGCTGCAACTCCCGGCAGGGAAGGCCACGCCGGCCCCCCCGGTCGGCCCGGCGCTCGGTCAGTACGGCGCGAACATCATGGAGTTCACCAAGGCGTTCAACGCCCAGACTGCCGACAAGGGTGACGCGATCATCCCGGTCGAGATCACGATCTTCGCCGACCGCAGCTTCACCTTCATCACCAAGACCCCCCCGATGAGCTACCTGATCCGCAAGGCCGCCGGCCTGCAGAAGGGCAGCCCGACCCCCAACAAGGCCAAGGTCGGCAAGCTGAACTGGGATCAGGTGCTGGAAATCGCAAAGACCAAGATGCCCGACCTGAACGCGGGCAGCGTCGAAGCCGCCGCCAACACGGTCGCCGGCACCGCCCGCTCCATGGGCGTGACCATCGAGGGGGCTCCCAATGCCTAAGCACGGAAAGCGCTACGCCGCGCTGGTCAGCAAGGTTGACCGCGACAAGCAGTACACCATCGATGAGGCCGCCGCACTGGTCAAGGACATTGCCACCGCGAAGTTCGACGAGACCGTCGAAGTGCACTTCCGTCTGGGCATCGACCCCCGCAAGAGCGACCAGAACGTGCGCGGCACCGTCGCGCTGCCCCACGGCACCGGCCGCACCGTGCGCGTCGCCGTGATCACCAAGGGTGACAACCTCGCCGCCGCCGAGGCTGCGGGCGCGGACACCGTCGGCAGCGACGAGCTGATCGAGCGCATCGCCGGCGGCTTCATGGACTTCGACGCCGTCGTGGCGACGCCTGACATGATGGCTGCGATCGGCCAGAAGCTCGCGCGTCTGCTCGGGCCGCGCGGTCTGCTGCCCAACCCCAAGAGCGGCACGGTCGGCCCGGATGTGACGGGCATGGTGCGCGGCCTCAAGGCCGGCCGCATCGAGTTCCGCAACGACAAGACCGGCGTGGTGCACGCGCCCATCGGCAAGGCCAGCTTCGATCCGGCCAACCTGAGCGCGAACTTCAGCGCCCTGCTGTCCGCCCTGGAAGGGGCCAAGCCCGGCGCCGCCAAGGGCGTGTTCCTCCGCAGCGCGTACCTGACGACCACCATGGGGCCGAGCATTCCGCTGACCCTGTCGAGCGGCACCAGCGCGTGATCCACCCGGGGAAGCGGGAGTTCTCCCCTTCCCCACCCACTTCCGGCATTCCGGTGCAGCGTGATGCACCCTTCCAATACGCCCTCATTCCGGCACCAAAGACAGCGGGGACGCGCCAACGTTTAAAGATCCCGCCGAGTTGCCAGGCTGCGACCGCATGTTGCGAGACTGCTCGAGCTGCACCTGGACTTGTTCCCACCTAGGAGGTACTGCGTGGCGAACGAAAAGAACCAGCAGACCCTGGTGAGCCTGCACAAGAGCCTGACGGACATCGAGACGTTCTACGTCGTCGACTACCAGGGCCTGACCGCCGGCCAGCTGGGCAAACTGCGCAAGGACATCCGCGAGAAGGGCGGGCAGCTCATCGTTGCCAAGAACACCCTGATCAACCGTGCCCTTCAGGACGGTGGCCGTGACTTCACGGACGCCCTGAAAGGCCCCAGCGCCCTGGTGCTGGCCCAGACCGACCCCGCCGGTGTGGCGAAGGCCCTGAGCGACGCCGCCAAGAGCAACGACAAGGGCATTCCCGCCATCAAGGGCGGCTTTGTCGAGGGCAACAAGGTCGACGTGAAGGTCGTCGAGCGTCTGGCCAGCCTGGGCAGCAAGCAGCAGCTCCAGGCCGAACTGGTCGGCGTGCTCAGCGCCCACCTGTCGAACTTCGTGGGTATCCTCGAAGCCTACAAGACCAAACTCGAAGAGCAGGGCGCGTAAACCGCGCATCCCGCTCCAGCATTACCCAATCCACTTCCGGAGGACACAACAATGGCTTACGACAAACAGGCTCTGATTGACCAGCTCGGCACCCTCACCATCATGGAACTCGCGGACCTCATCGACGGTCTGAAAGAGACCTGGGGCGTTACTGCCGCCGTGGCTGCCGGCCCCGCCGCTGGCCCTGCCGCCGCTGCCGAAGAAGAGAAGACCGAGTTCGACGTCGTGCTGGTGGACGCCGGCGCGAGCAAGATCAACGTCATTAAGGAAATCCGCGCGATCACGGGCCTGGGCCTGAAGGAAGCGAAGGACATGAGCGAGAAGGGCGGCGCCCTGAAGGAAGGCATCTCCAAGGACGAGGCCGAGAAGATCAAGGCCCAGCTGGAAGCCGCCGGCGCCAAGGTCGAACTCAAGTAATCCCGGATCTCACCGGAATGCAGCCCCCGCCACAAGGTGGGGGTTTTTCATTGGTATGACACGTTTCAGGCGGCCGGCGCCCTATGTCCGCTGCCCCTGTTCCAGCACCTGCCGCACGAACACCGAAGCGTCGCGGCGCAACCGATCCACGCTGGCCCCGGGCAGATCGGCACGCGCCGCGATGTACATGCGGACGCCGTAGTCCGGGTCAGCAGACAGCGCCTCGATCAGGGCGGGCGGCAGTTCCGGCCGGGCCGCGATCCGGGCCCGCACCTGCCACGCGCCGTGATGGGCGAGGGCCGCCACATCCTCCGCGTTCAGGGCCAGGTTGGTCGCCAGCGCCACCTGGAAGTCGCTCTGTGCGTGCGTCATGGCGAAGCGGCGCAGCCAGCGGGGCGCGAGGGCGTGGCGGATCAGGGTGAGCTGCGTATCACGAGGCCAGTCGAGGATCAGGCGCGGGTGCGCGAGCCGCAGCAGGGGCAGGCCGGGATTGCCGAGCACCTCACCGGGACAGGTCGGTGCCAGTGTACGCAGGACATCGGGTGGGGTGTTCGGGTGGGCAGCGACCGCGCACCGCACGGCGTGATCGTCATGGCCAGCCAGCCGTTCCAGCTCGGCCGCCGTCATGTCTGGCGTCAGTACCGGCACGGCAGAGACGGCTCCAGGTGCTCCTGCCACAGCAGCAGCAGCCCAGCAAGGTCATCGCGCAGGGTCGCGGGAGTCACGTCACCGGGCGCCAGGGTGTCCAGCACCGTGAACTCGAACGCGTCAGCGCCGTCGGCTGTCCAGTCGTGTTGCAGGACGGCGTGGCGGTGGGTGCCGGTCTGGAGTTCAAAGCGAATACGGTTCAGGACGGCGTCCACGTTCACGCTGACCCGCAGCAGGCTGCAGCCACTGGGCCGATGCGTGATCCGGTAGATGCCCGGGCGGGCTGTGGGAACGACCGCGCTCACGTCGCTGCCTCCAGCTCGAAGGCAGGTGCGGACAGGTGCAGCACGTGCAGGCGGATGTCCTCTGGCCAGTCCTGTACCAGCGAGCGGAACGCCGCGCCGTCTCCGGCGTACAGGGCGCGGCTGGCCTCCTCGGCACCGGGCAGGTCGCCGCCCATGACGGTCAGGAAGCGGTCGGTCGGCAGGATCGCCATGCGGCGGCGCTCGGCGGCCGGGTCGGCCTTGCGGGCCTCGTCAATCAGCCGGCGCAGCGCGGCCGAGGCCCCGTTGGGATGACTTTCCAGCCAGTCCCAGTGGCGGGGCAGCAGCGACACCTCACGCGACACCACCCCGAGTTTCGGGCGGCCAGGGCCGGGTCTCGCCGGGGCCGGAGCCTCGCGGGCCAGCACCTCGTCCAGCGTGCCGGACAGGTCAAAGTCGATGGTGCGGCCGGTATGGTCATTGAAGACCAGCAGCGGGTCGCGGGTCGTGCGGTGAAGCTCCTTGAGGGCAGCCAGAACTTCACGCAGCGGAGCCGTCCGCAGCCGCTGCTGTCCGAGGAAGATCGTGTAGGTGGGCTCGGTGTCCATATCGGAATAGTAGCCGGGTAGAACTCGAAGCGCAATATTAGCCGGGTAATATGAATGGCCTGCCTGACGATCCGGGCACTGGATACTGTCGGCATGGACGGGATGCAACGCGGCTGGAACCTCATTGCCCAGGACGACTATGCCGCCGCCGAACAATCGTTCCGTGCTGTCCTGGCCGACCCGGAAACCATCAATACTCAGCGGTACGAGGCGCGTTTCGGCCTGGGCTATTGCCTGGCACATACCGGAAACGTCGACGACGCCAGAGATATCTACACGCAGCTCCGGCACGAGGCCAGGGCGGGCGCGTCTGCTCTGCCCGAACACGTCGTCCTGCACCAGATCGGCATGGTCGAGCGCCTGGCAGGCGACTGGGAAGCTGCCGCGCGGTGTTTTCAGGAGGAGCGCACCATGATCGAAGGCCTCGGAAACGATCCGCTGGCCGTGGCGATCAACGCCTACGAGTTGGGGTTCGTCGCCCTGCACCTGGGACACACGGAAGAATCGAAAACACACTTCGAGGAGTCGCTCGAATCCGCCTGGCGCACCACCGATTCCATCACCCTGGGCTGTGCCCATCGTGGTCTGGGCGACTGGCACGCGAAGTATGGCGAGCGTTCAGAGGCGCTGAGGCACTGGGCCGCCGCAGAACGGGCCTTCACGTCTGCTGGCGCAGACAGCGCAGTTCAGGACATTCAGGAGCGGTGGACACGTCACGCCGAGCCATGAGCGCTGGGGAAGGAGACGCTACTTCAACTCCCGCCTCAGCCCCGCTGCCATCTGGAACCATTCGCGCTCCTGGCGGCGATACAGCGGCGTGGCGCGGGACTCGGTCTTGGCCATCTGTTCCAGAATCGTGCGGGCTTGCTCTCCCCTGCCCTGTTTGATCAGGAACGCGGCGTAGCGGGCACGGGGCTCCTCGGTGGTGGCAGCGACCATCGCCTGCTGGAAGGTGGCGTCGGCGTCGGCCTTGCCCTGGGCGTCCTGCGCCTGGGCCAGCAGGGTCAGGGTGCGCGTGCGGGTGGCGGCGCTGGTGCGCAGATCGACCCGGTTCAGCTTGTCCTCGGCCGCCGCCGGATTCGCACGGGCCAGATCGAGTTCGGCGCTGGTGAGCAGCACGACCGGATCATCGGCATAGATGCCGCGCAGCAGGGGTTCCAGGGTGGCCTGCGCCTCGTCGGGGCGACCGGCGCGGGCCTGCAGGGCGGCCAGATCGGCGCGGTTCTGGAGGGTGTCACTCTCGGTGAGGTCGTTCTGGGCCTCGCGGATGCGGACATCCAGCGGCTTGAGGGCGTCCACACCACGGGCCACGGCGCGTCCAGCCGCACGGGTGCCGCCGCGCAGGCTGGGAATCAGTACCATGAAGGTGTAGGCCGCCGCGCCGATCAGACCGAAGATGCTGCCCAGCAGCGCCCCGAATCCGAGCAGGAACATCCAGTACACCTGCTGGCGCGTGGCGATCGCGTGGATCAGGCCGATCACGGCGAGCAGCCGCAGGATGTTGAAGATCACGGGCAGGTAGGGTTGCAGGGACTCCACGTCACCATCGTAAGGGCAGGGCTGGAGTGATCTGGTGCAGGATAAGGAACACTCATGGCCAGAAAGAAGAAGGCGATGCCCGCCCCCACCCAGCCCACCACGCCGCCCGGCCGCTCGACCCTGCACGAGGTGCTGCGCTCCCGTAAGGCCGCGCCCCATCGCCGCCGCAGCGAGAAACGCACGGCCCAGAAACTGAAACGGGATCTGGAGGGCGACAGCTGACGGCTCAGGCTTGCGCCACGCCACCGGCATAATTGTGAGCCCGTAATGGTTGACCCTTTACACTGGGGAGGGGTATACTCGCCTTTGGCCGACCATGATGGGTCTGGCGGGAGTTCATTGGTATCCAGCGGACACCACAACTAATTTCTGATTTTCAGGAACGCGACCGGGAAGGGTTGCGGTTCCTCCTGCGCCGTTTTGGCCCCGAGGGGACGCAGGTATCACGCAGGGTGCGCCGCGAGGTGTGCATGACGCTCAACAGACAAGAACCCCGCATCGAACGTTTCGGTGAGATCTCGGAAGTGATTCCGCTCCCGAACCTGACGGAAGTGCAGGTGAATTCCTTCCGCGCCTTCCTCCAGAGCGACCGGGCGATGGACAAGCGCGACAACGTGGGTCTCCAGAGCGCGTTCCGCGAGGTCTTCCCCATCGACGAGACCGAGAAGGGCCGCAGCACGGGTCTGGTACTGGACTTCCTGGAGTACCGTCTGGGCGATCCGCCGTACTCGCCCGAAGAATGCCGCGAGAAGGATCTGACGTACCAGGCCCCGATGTACGCCAAGCTCCAGCTGATCCACAAGGACAGCGGCCTGATCAAGGAAGACCAGGTGTTCCTGGGCGACCTGCCCCTGATGACCGAGGACGGCAGCTTCGTGATCAACGGCGCCGACCGCGTGGTGATCAGCCAGATCCACCGCTCGCCCGGCGTGTACTTCACGAGCTCCTACAAGGGCATCAAGAAGATGTACACCGGCGCGATCATCCCCATGCCCAAGCGTGGCCCGTGGATCGAGCTGGAGTTCGCCAGCGGCATCCTGGAGATGAAGGTCAACAAGCGCAAGTTCCCCGTGGCCATGCTGCTGCGCGTGCTGGGCTACGACGATGCCCAGCTGCGCTCGCTGTTCACGGAGTTCGAGCCGGATCTGGAACTGCCGGAAGACAAGAGCGCGGGCATGGGCGCCGACGAGGCCCTGCTGCGCCTGTTCACGGTGCTGCGCCCCGGTGACCCGCCCAAGCGCGACAAGGCCATCCAGTACCTGTACGGCCTGCTGGCCGACCCCCGCCGCTACGACCTGGGCGAGCCCGGCCGCTTCAAGATGAACCGCAAGCTGGGCGTGAACCGCACCGAGCACACCCTGCTGACCTTCCAGGACGGCAAGTTCAGCGACGCCGGCCTGGTCGACACGATCCGCTACCTGATGGCCCTGCAGTACGGCAAGGACACCGTGGGCATGGCCGACGCGGACGGCGTGGTGCAGGACGTCACGGTCAGCGAGGACGACATCGACCACCTCGGGAACCGCCGCGTGCGGACCGTGGGCGAGCTGCTGGCCGACCAGCTGCGCGTGGGCATGGGCCGCATGGCGCGTGGCGTGCGTGAGCGCATGCTGCTGGGCAACCCCGACGCCGCGACCCCGACCAAGCTGGTGAACAACCGCCCCATCGTGGCGGCCATGCGCGAGTTCTTCGGGCGCAGCCAGCTGTCGCAGTTCAAGGATCAGACCAACCCGCTGTCCGACCTGCGTCACAAGCGCCGCATCTCCGCGCTGGGGCCAGGCGGTCTGACGCGCGAACGCGCCGGCTTCGACGTGCGCGACGTGCACCGCACGCACTACGGGCGCATCTGCCCGATCGAGACACCGGAAGGTGCCAATATCGGCCTGATCTCCAGTCTGGCGAGCTATTCCAAGGTCAACGCGCTGGGCTTCATCGAGGCCCCGTACCGCCGCGTGAAGGATGGCAAGGTCAGCGAGACGGTCGAGTACATGACGGCCGACATCGAGGACCGCTACACCATCGCGCAGGCGAACAGCCCGCTGCAGCCGGACGGCACCTTCAGCGACGAGCGCGTGCTGGCCCGCCGCAAGGGCGACCCGCTGTGGTACACGCCCGAAGAAGTCGACTACATGGACGTGTCGCCCAAGCAGATCGTGTCCATCAACACGTCGCTGATTCCGTTCCTGGAACACGACGACGCCAACCGCGCCCTGATGGGTTCCAACATGCAGTCGCAGGCCGTGCCGCTGGTGCGTGCCGACAGCCCCGCCGTGGGCACGGGTGTGGAACGCCGCGTGGTCACCGACTCGGGCACCAGTGTGGTCAGTGACGTGACGGGCAGGGTCACCTACGTGGACGCCCGCAACATTCAGGTCACGCTGACCGAGGACTCCTCGGCCGCCGGCATGGTGAAGGGCAATGTCCGCACCTTCGAACTCGTGCGCTTCACGCGCAGCAACCAGGGCACCAACCTCGACCAGCACCCGATCGTGAGCACCGGCGACGACGTGGTGGCCGGTCAGGTCATCGCCGACGGCCCTGCCAGCGACCTGGGCCGCCTGGCGCTGGGCCAGAACATCACCATCGCGATCATGCCCTTCGACGGCTTCAACTTCGAAGACGCGATCTGTATCAGCGAGGGCCTTGTCCGCAAGGACTTCTACACCTCGGTGCACATCGAGAAGGACGAGATCGAGGCCCGCGACACCAAACTGGGGCCGGAGAAGATCACCCGCGACATCCCCGGCCTCTCGGAAGCCGCGCTGCGCGATCTCGACGAGGACGGCATCGTGCGCGTGGGCGCCGAGGTCAAACCCGGCGACATCCTGGTCGGCAAGACCTCCTTCAAGGGGGAAAGCGAGCCCACCCCCGAAGAACGCCTGCTGCGCTCGATCTTCGGTGAGAAGGCCCGTGAAGTGAAGGACACCAGCCTCCGCGTGCAGTCGGGTCAGGGCGGCATCGTCGTCAAGACCGTGCGCTTCCGCCGCGGCGACGAGGGCGTGGATCTCAAGCCCGGCGTCCGCGAGATGGTGCGCGTGTACGTGGCGCAGAAGCGCCAGCTGCAGGTGGGCGACAAGGTGGCCAACCGCCACGGGAACAAGGGCGTGGTCTCCAAGATCATGGCCCCCGAGGACATGCCCTACCTGGAAGACGGCACCCCCGTCGATCTGGTGTTCAACCCGCTGGGCGTGCCGTCGCGCATGAACCTGGGCCAGATCCTCGAAACCCACCTGGGTGAGGTGGCCCGCCTGACCGGCCAGAAGTTCGAGACCCCGGTCTTCGACTCGGTCACGGAAGCGACCATCAAGGAGATGCTGGAAGTCGCCGCTGCCGAGCGGCTGCAGCGCCTCAAGGACGAGGGCTTCGAACTCGACAAGCGCGAGCAGGAAGTGCTCGACCGCGCCGGCAAGGTCGGCGTCGTGGACGCCCCCAACGGCGACTACGAGCGCGCCCAGATGCAGCTCGCCCGCACCGGCAAGAGCATCCTGTACGACGGCCGCAGCGGTGAGCCGATCTCCGGCCCCGTGGTCGTGGGCACCATGTACGTCATGAAGCTGTACCACATGGTGGAGGACAAGCTGCACGCCCGCTCGACCGGCCCCTACAGCCTGATCACCCAGCAGCCGCTGGGCGGCAAGGCGCAGTTCGGTGGCCAGCGCTTCGGCGAGATGGAAGTGTGGGCGCTCGAGGCCTACGGCGCGGCGCACACCCTGCAGGAAATGCTGACCATCAAGTCCGACGACATCGACGGCCGCGACGCGGCGTACCAGAGCATCGTCAAGGGCGAGGAAGTGTCGGGCAGCACCATCCCCGAGTCCTTCAAGGTGCTCGTCAAGGAGCTCCACTCGCTGGGCCTGGATGTCGAGGTGCTCGACGCCGGCGACAAGAACGTGGACATCTTCGAAGGGATGATGCCGAAGCGCTGACGCGCACTGACGTGCGCCGCAGATGGCTGAGAGCAGAGGGCAGACCGCCAACTGCACCCCCGCACGAGCCCAGGCCCTGCTTCTCGCCATCCGCCATGAGCCTTCCGCCTTCTGCCTTCTCCGAAGGAGAGCAATGAAAGATTTCAGCAAAGTCCGCATCGCCATCGCCAGCCCCGAGAAGATCCGGGAATGGAGCTTTGGCGAGGTTGAAAAGCCCGAGACCATCAATTACCGCACCCTGAAGCCCGAGCGCGAGGGCCTGTTCGACGAGCGCATCTTCGGGCCGCAGAAGGACTACGAGTGCGCGTGCGGCAAGTACAAGCGCCAGCGCTACGAGGGCAAGGTCTGCGAGCGCTGCGGCGTCGAGGTGACCAGCAGCAAGGTGCGGCGCTACCGCATGGGTCACATCGACCTGGCGACGCCCGCCGCGCACATCTGGTACGTCAAGGACACGCCCAGCAAGATCGGCACGCTGCTCGACCTGAGCGCGGGCCAGCTGGAGAAGGTGCTGTACTTCAGCTCCTTCCTGGTGACCGATCCCCGCAACGCGCAGAAGGAAGGCCGCCCGCTCAAGCGCGGCGAACTGCTGACCGACGACGAGTACCGCGAACTGCGTTTCGGCCGGCAGGAGACGTACACCATTCCCAACCAGCAGGAAGCGGTCATCCGGGACGGCGAGTACGTGACGCGTGGCCAGATCCTGGGCGGCACCGTGGCCGCCAAGATGGACGGCCTGGCGCAGTTCCGCTTCCCGCGCCGCGCTGAGATCGCGTACAGCGAGAAGGTCGAGGCCAGCCTGCCGCTGCCCGCAGAGGCACTGGTCGAGCAGGACAGCTTCCGTGCCGGCGAGATCCTGGCCGAACTGGAAAGTGACGTGACCATCACCGCGCCGGTGGCAGGCACCGCGTTCCTGCACGACATGGGCGAGGACAGCGTGATGGTCGAGCTGCGCGAGAGCGCCGCCGCCCCCAGCACGCCCGCGACCGACGACGACGAGGACACCGCTCCGGCGGCGCCCGTCCCCGCCGGCGAGATCATCGCCCGCGTGTACATCCCGCACGGCATGGACGTGCAGGTCGCGTACGGCGAGATCGTGGACGCCGGCGCGGTGCTCGCGACCGCGAAGTCCGGGGCGAGGCTGCGCGTGAGCCGCGACTCCAGCCTGTCGGGCGTGACCTTCCCCAAGAAGAAGGGCGACGTGCAGGTCACCGCGCACTGGGTGCGGCGCGCCGAGTACCCGATCAACCCGACCATGCACGTGCTGGTCGGCGACGGCAGCGAGGTTCGCAAGGGCCAGCGTGTCATCGGGGCGATCGACGTCGAGGAACAGGTCACGGCCGAGGCCGACGGCGTCATCACGCTGCATGCCCCTGCCTCGATCATCGTGTCCAAGGCCAAGGTCTACCCCTACCAGGATGAGCCGCTGGTCGTGAACGGCGACCGCGTGGAGCCCGGCGACGAGCTGGCCGACTCCGGCAACCTGCGCAGCGAGATCAGCGGGCGCATCGAGATCGATCTGGTGCGCAAGCAGGTGCGCGTCATCGAGTCCTACGACTTCGAGGCCAAGATGGGCGCCGAGGCCGTCAAGGAACTGCTGGACGACCTCGATCTGGACACGCTGGAAGCCGAACTGAACGAGCAGATGAAGGATTCCAGCCGCCACAAGCGCGCCAAGGCCCGCAAGCGGCTGGAGGTGACGCGCGCGTTCAAGCGCAGCGGCAACAACCCCACGTGGATGATCCTGAACACCGTGCCGGTCATGCCGCCAGATCTGCGCCCCATGGTGCAGGTGGACGGCGGGCGCTTCGCGACGAGCGACCTGAACGACCTGTACCGCCGCCTGATCAACCGCAACAACCGCCTGAAGAAGCTGATCAACCAGGGCGCGCCCGACATGATCATCCGCAACGAGAAGCGCATGCTTCAGGAAGCGGTGGACGCCCTGATCGACAACGGCCGCCGCGGCAGCCCGGTCACCAACCCCGGCTCCGACCGCAGCCTGCGCTCGCTGACCGACCTGCTGGGCGGCAAGCAGGGCCGCTTCCGGCAGAACCTGCTCGGTAAGCGCGTGGACTACTCCGGCCGCTCGGTGATCGTGGTCGGCCCGCAGCTCAAGCTCCACCAGTGCGGGGTGCCCAAGCGCATGGCGCTGGAACTCTTCAAGCCGTTCCTGTTCAAGGTGCTCGAAGAGAAGGGCGAGGTCACGAACATCAAGCAGGCCCGCAAGATGCTCGAACGCTACCGCGACACCCGCGATACCGTGTGGGACGCGCTGGAAGAGGTCATCGAGGACAAGGTCGTGCTGCTCAACCGCGCGCCCACCCTGCACCGCCTGGGCATCCAGGCCTTCGAGCCGGTGCTCGTGGAAGGCCAGTCCATCCAGCTGCACCCGCTGGTGTGTGAGGCCTTCAACGCCGACTTCGACGGCGACCAGATGGCGATCCACGTCCCGCTGAGCGCGCAGGCACAGGCGGAAGCCCGCATCCAGATGCTGGCCTCGCACAACCTGCTGTCGCCGGCCAACGGCGAGCCGAACGTCAAGCCCAGCCGCGACATCATCCTGGGGATCTTCACGCTGACGCTGCTGCGCAAGGACAACCTGGGTGCAGGAAGCGCCTTCACCAGCGAGCAGGACGTCCTGAGCGCGCTGGACGCCGGCGACATCGCGCTGAACAGCGCGGTCACGCTGAACGGCAAGGAGATCACCCCGGGCCTGCTGAAGTACATCTTCTCGAACCCCGACGAGGCGATCATGGCCGTCGAGCGCGGCGAGATCGACTACCAGGATCACGTCCGTATCCGCCTGAACGGCACCACCTACGACACCAGCGCCGGGCGCGTCATGTTCCGCCGTCTGGTCATGGAGGCGCTGGGCACCCAGGCGCACCTGGTCGACACCCTGGTCAACCTGGAGACCGCGTACGAGAAGGACGCCCTCAAGGACATGGTCATGGCGTGCTTCAAGCACCTCGGGATTGAGGCGACCGCCGGGCTGCTCGACGCGCTGAAGGACTCGGGCTTCAAGCTCAGCACGTCCTCGGGCATCACGATCGGCATCGACGACATCGTGATTCCGCCCAGCAAGCCCGAGATCCTGGCCAGCGCCAACGCGCAGGTCGCGGAGATCGAGCAGAACTACGAGTTCGGCTTCATGACCGAAGAAGAGCGCTACAAGCAGGTCGTGCAGCTGTGGAACGACACCAAGGACGAAGTCAAGAACGCCATGTTCAAGAACTTCGAGGTGAACTACCCGTTCAACCCGCTGTGGATCATGAGCCAGTCGGGGGCGCGCGGGAACGCCCAGCAGATCACGCAGCTCGCCGGGATGCGCGGCCTGATGGCCCGCCCCGACGGTTCTACGATCGAGGTGCCGATCCTGGCGTCCTTCCGCGAGGGCCTGACGGTGCTGGAGTACTTCATCAGCACGCACGGTGCGCGTAAGGGTGGCGCGGACACGGCGCTGCGTACCGCCGACTCGGGCTACCTGACCCGCAAGCTGGTGGACGTGGCCCACGAAGTCGTCGTACGCGACGTGGACTGCGGCACCACCGACTACAGCACGATCAGCCTGGGGGCCAACGACGACCGCACCGGCGAGTGGCGCAGCCGCAAGGCCAGCGAGATCGAGACCTCGATCTACGGCCGCACGCTGACGGCCGACGTGCAGCTCTCCAGCGGCCACACCATCCGCGAGGGCGAGATGCTGTCCCTGGAAGACGTCAAGGCGATCACCAAGGACGCCAAGGCGCTCCAGGAGATCTTCGTCCGCACCCCGCTGAACTGCCGTGTCAAGAGCGGCGTGTGCCAGAAGTGCTACGGCTACGACCTGTCGCAGGCCAAGCCCGTCAGCATGGGTGAAGCGGTCGGCGTCGTCGCCGCCGAGTCCATCGGCGAGCCCGGCACGCAGCTGACCATGCGTACGTTCCACACCGGCGGTGTGGCCGGCAGCGGCGACATCACCATGGGTCTGCCCCGCGTGATCGAGCTGTTCGAGGCCCGCAAGCCCAAGGTGCCGGCCCTGATTGCCGACACCACCGGCACGCTGCACATCACCGAGGAAGAGGAACGCTACCTGATCAAGGTGGAGGCCGACGACACCCAGTACAGCGGCAAGCTGCACAAGGTCTCGCGTGCCACGCGCCTCGCCCCGGACATCCGCGACGGCGTCCGTGTGGAAGCCGGGCAGCAGCTCACACGCGGCGCCGTGAACCCCCACGACCTGCTGGAGCACAAGGACAACGAGTCGGCCCAGAAGTACCTGGTCGATGAAGTGCAGCGCGTGTACCGCAGCCAGGGCGTGAAGGTGCACGACAAGCACATCGAGGTCATCATCCGCCAGATGCTGCGCTACGTGGAGATCGTGGACGGCGGCGACACCGACCTGCTCGAGGGCCAGACCGTCGAGCGCTGGGAAGTCGACGCGGCCAACAGCGCCCTGGCCGAGGGCAGCACCCCGAGCAGCTGGAAGCCGGTGCTGCTGGGCATCACCAAGAGCAGCCTGACCACCAAGTCGTGGCTGTCGGCGGCGAGCTTCCAGCACACCACGCACGTGCTGACGGAAGCCTCCATGAAGGGCCAGGTCGACGACCTGATCGGCCTGAAGGAGAACGTCATCCTCGGGAAGCTGATTCCTGCCGGCACCGGCCTGCAGACCGTCCGCGACATGCAGGTCGCCGATGACCGCACGCTGGAGAAGTACGGCGAGGGCAACACCTCGACGGACTCGGTCACGGGCGACCGTTCCTACGACGACACCCGCCCCGGTGTGGTCAACGAGAACGTGACGTACACGAATTGAGCGGACAGCTGATGGCCGAAGGCTGAAGGCCAGCAGCACACACGAAGGCCCCCACCTGGGAACGGGTGGGGGTTTTCGTGTCTTCAGTGGGTATGTCCTACGGCACCTTCTCCTCTGCATACATCCCTGCGTAGTGCTGCCCCAGGCCCACCAGAAACTGCATCTCCTCCTTGGTGGTGCGGGCGCTCAGGCGCATTTCGTAACTGAGGGTCAGGGCGGCAAAGGCCAGCGAGCCGGAGCCGAGGATGGCGAGCAGGATCGGGGCCAGGCCGAAGTCGAGTTTCGCCAGGCTGGCCGCGCCGATCATGATGCTGGTCAGGACGAGCAGGGCCACGGCGACGTACATGGCGGTCATGGCACGGGTCAGGAGCTGGCTGCGGCGGGCCAGGCGCGGCAGCTGGCGCATGATCATCTGCTTTTCCTCGCGGGCCAGCGGCTCGGTGCGGCCCTGCTCGCTGACGAGCACCTTGAACCGCGCCGTGAGCTGGCGCACGCGGTCGGTCGCGCGGCCGACGCGGGTGCTGGTGCTCATGAGCAGGGTGCCGGCCCCGCTGATCAGGACGGCGGGAGTGATCATGCTGGTGAGCACCTGAAGGCTGCTGTCGACCATGCCCCCGATTGTATGAGGGCGGTGCGGCACATCCTGGCCGCCGGATGTGAATCCGGTGTCTGAGCCGTGAAGGACGCGACGGGCCCTTCGAACAATCTTCGTCATTCCTGCACCTGCCGCAGGTCGACGGCCGGCATCCTGGGAGCCACACCGGTGTCGCATACACCGGCGACGGCGCACCGGGAACCGCGCCCACAAGGACACTGACCATGAACCGACTGTTCCGAACCGCCGTACTCGCCCTGACCCTGACCCTCTTCCCGGCCGTGGCCGCCGCGCCGCAGGTGACGGCGGTGGATGGCCGCGGAACTGGGTATGTGGCGCTGCCCACCGAGAGCGGCTGGCTGGCCCTGGTCGTGCCCCTGACCGCCCTGGGGGGCGTGGTGCCGGACGATCTGAGCATCAGCGTGAGTGGCCTGCCCGCCACCACCACGATCACGCTGGACGACGTGACGATCAGCGGGGAGAACGTCCTGCTGCACGTGACCGTGAGCCGCTCGGATCTGAGCACCGGCGTGAACAGCCTCGCGGTGCTGTCGCTGCGCTCGGGGGGCGAGGTGCTGACCAAGGTCTCGATCCCCGTGACCGGCCTCGCCTCCGCGCCGTGAGCGTCAGCGCGTGCGGGTGACCTTGCTCAGCCCCGGCGGCGCGTCGGGATTCAGGCCGCGGTGGCGGGCCAGATGGGCGGCAAACAGGTAGAAGGCCAGGGCGCTGGGTATGGTGTCGGTCACGGCGTGGCCGGTGCCGGGGGTCACCAGCGTGCTGTCTGGAGCGGGGCCGATCGACCGCAGGTCGGCATGGCCGGCGATCAGGTCGGCGTAGGCAGCCTCCGTGGCCGTTGCGGCCGCGTCGGCGGGCGCGAAGCCCAGCAGCGGCAGGCCCTCGGCGAGCAGGCGGCGCGGGCCGTGGGCGAATTCGGCAGCGGAATACGCCTCGGCGTGGATGCCGCTGGTCTCCTTGAGTTTCAGCGCGGCCTCCTGCGCCACGCCGTAGTGCAGGCCACGGGCGAGCACCAGCAGGTTCTCCGCGAACCGGTAGCGCTCGGCCAGGGTGCTGGCGTGTTCCTCCAGGGCCAGCGTGCGCTCCAGTACGGTCGGCAGGCCCTCCAACGCCGTGTGCAGCGCACTGTCGCCGGTCAGGGTGGCGACCACCGGCAGAAGAGCGTACAGGCTGGCAAGGTAGCTCTTGGTGGCGGCCACAGCGCGTTCCTCGCCGCAGCGCAGCGGCAGCACGAACTCCGCGGCCTGCGCGAGATCGCTGTCCTCGACGTTCACCAGCGCGGCGGTCAGGGCGCCGCTCTCACGGGCGGCGCGGACGTTCTCGACGACGTCCGGGCTGGCCCCGCTCTGTGATACGGCGATCACCAGGGCGCCGCGCAGGTCGAGCCGGGTACCGTACAGCGTCAGGACGCTGGGGCCGAGGCAGGCGACGGGCAGGCGCAGTTCGGTCTCCAGCGCGTACTTGAGCACGGTGCAGGCGTGATCGCTGCTGCCACGGGCCACCGTGACCGCGTACGCGGGGCGGCGCTCTCGGATGGCGTGCGCCAGCGCGGCCACGACCTCCCGGTTCTCGCGCCGTTGCCGCGCGATGACCTGCGGGGCCTCGCGGGCTTCCCGGAGCATCACGGAATCGGCGGCCGTCATGCGCCCACTCCCGGTACGGGCACCCCGGCCACGTAGACGGCCTGCACCTCCAGCGCCGGCGACAGCACCACCACATCGGCCCGCTGCCCGGCGCTCAACGTGCCCCGGTCGTTCAGGTTCAGGGACGCGGCGGGCACGGCGCTGGCCATCCGGCTCGCCTCGGGGAGCGGTACGCCGGACTGCACCGCATGCCGCAGCGCCGCGTCCATGGTGAGCAGGCTGCCTGCCAGCGATCCACCCTCCAGGCGGGCCTCGCCGCCGCGCACGACCACCCGCTGGCCGCCGAGTTCACTGTCGCCGTCGCCCAGGCCAGCCGCCCGCATGGCGTCCGTGACCAGCGTGACGCGCCCCGGCGCGGCGGCGCGGGCCAGCAGGAACGACGTGGGATGCACGTGCAGCAGGTCAAGGATGACCTCATGGAAGGCGTGCGGGTCGGCCAGCAGGGCACCGGGCACGCCGGGATCGCGGCCCTCGATGCCGCCCATGGCGTTGTACAGGTGTGTGGAGCACGTGCGGATGCCCTGCGCGTGCAGGGCGTTCAGGAAGGCGGTGACGGTTGCGGCGTCGGCGCGGGTGTGTCCCACGCCGATGCGGATGCCAGCGGCCCCCATCGCCAGCGCGGCCTCCAGGGCCCCCGGCAGCTCCGGGGCGATGGTCACGGCACGGACGACCCCGCCCTCCAGCACCTGGGCCACCCGTTCCGACGTGGGCAGCACCGTGTTCGGCGGCTGTGCCCCCAGGCGGCCGGGGCTGATGAACGGCCCTTCGAGGTGCGCGCCGGGAATATCCGGGCCGTCATCCATGCCACTGCGCATGACGTCCCGCACAGCATCCAGGGCATGCAGGACACGCTCCCAGGGGTTGGTGATGGTCGTGGGCAGCAGCGTGGTCGTGCCGTGCCGGGCGTGGAAGCGGGCGAGCTGCCGCACGCCATCCGGGCCGTCCATGGTGTCCGCGCCGTGACCGCCGTGGACGTGCGCGTCGACGAATCCCGGCACGATCAGCGTGTCCGGGGCGTCCGGCTGCGGCGTGATGCTGGTGATGGTGTCCGTGAAGTCGATCCGGCCGGGAATCAGCTGCTCTCCGATCACGAGCTGGCCGGTCAGGGTGGTGGGCGTGGGTGCAGACATGCGGAACCTCGTCAGGGGGCGGCGGCCGGACAGTCACCGCCCAGCGTAGTGCAGCGCGCACGGTCACGCGGCGTCCGGTGGTGCCGATCACCGGCCCGGAGCGCTCCGGGCCGCTCTGGTAGGCTGCGCCCCATGTGGGCTTCAGACCGTGCCAGTGCCGTGCCGGGCAGCGTGTTCTCGCTGATGGATCAGGCCATGGGCCGCGCCCGCGCCGCCGGCCTCCCCGTCATCGACCTGAGCATCGGCAGCAGCGACCTGCACCCGCCTGCGGCCGTGCTGGATGTCCTGCGGGACGCGACGCGGGATCCGGCCACGTACCGCTACCCCATGGTGAGCGACACCCGGCCCCTGCGGATGGCAGCGGCCGACTATCTGCACCGCCGTTTCGGGGTGCAGGTGAACGCCGACGGCGAGGTCGTGCCGCTGATCGGAGCACAGGAAGGGCTGGCGCACCTGCTGCTGGCCGTGACCGATCCCGGCGACACGCTGCTGCTGCCGGATCCGTGTTACCCGCCCTATCTGGGGGCGGCGGCCGTGGCGGGGCTGAACGTGGTCACGTTGCCGCTGCACGTGGAACGCGGGTTCCTGCCGGATCTGGACGCCGTGCCGGCGGGCGTGCGGCCCCGCGTGCTGCTGCTGAACTATCCGAACAACCCGACGTCGGCCGTGGCGGATCTGGCCTTCTTCGAGCGCGCTGCCGGGTGGTGCCGGGCCCGGGGCACCCTGCTGGTACACGACAACCCCTATGCCGAGCTGACCTTCGGCACCTACCGTGCTCCCAGTGCCCTGCAGGCCGGGGTGGACGGTGTGGTGGAACTGCACTCGCTGAGCAAGACCCACCACATGGGCGGCTTCCGCGTGGGCTTCGCGGCGGGTGACGCGGGGGCACTGGCCGCCCTGGCCCGCGTGAAGGGTGCCGTGGACTTCCATCCGTACCTGGGCATCCAGCGGGCGGCGGCGCTCGCGCTCGGACTGCCGGAGGACGTGGGCCGGGAGGGCGCGGCGACCTTCGAGGCGCGGCGGGACGCCCTGGTGCCGGCCCTGCAACGCCTGGACTGGGACGTGACGCTGCCGCAGGCGAGCATGTTCGTGTGGGCACGGGTGCCGGGCCTGACGGACTCGGTGGCCTTTGCCGTGCAGCTGGCCGCGCAGACCGGTGTGGCCGTCAGTCCGGGCCGGGCCTTCGGCGTGCAGGGGGAGGGCTTCGTGCGCCTCGCCCTGGTGCAGCCGCCCGCTGCCCTGGAACGGGCCGCGCGGGCCCTGTCCGGGGCGGCCATCCCGTCGGGCAGCGCTCCGCTGGCCCGCTGACGCCACAGCCAGCGGCGGCGGTGGGGTTCGCCCCCCCCGACACGGACGCGGCCACGACACCTCAACCCCACCTGGAGCACGTTTGACGGTCCGAAGTCCTCTATCATCAGGCAGCCGTATGCCTTCTTCGTCCTTTCCTCACGAGTCGATGCGCGTCCTGCTGGTCGAGGACAACCAGGACGACGCCTACCTGACCCAGGAGGCGTTCCTGTCCCTGGATCCCACTCCAGAATTCACGGTGTGCTCCGACGGCGTGGAGGCCATGGAGTACCTGCACCGTCGGCTCGACCACGGCGAGTCCCTGCCGGATATCGTCCTGATGGATCTGAACATGCCCCGCATGGACGGTTTCGGGCTGCTCGAGCACCTCAAGCAGGACACGGCGCTGCGGCGCCTGCCGGTGCTGGTGTTCAGCACCAGCAATTCCCGTGACGACATCCGCCGCGCGTACGACAAGTACGCCAACTCGTACATCTGCAAGCCCCGGCTGTTCAGCGAGTACGAGGACGTGGTGCAGGCTGTCCGCAGCTTCTGGATGCAGACCGCCAGCCTGCCCAGCTGAGCGCTCGCAGCGCCTACACTGCCGGGATGCACAGCGCTGGGCGGGAACGGGCAGCGTGGCGAAACGCGCTCGCGAACATCATCGACAACACCGACACGCGGGCCGGACGGCTCTTCGACGTGCTGCTGATCGCGGCCATCGTGCTGAGCGTGGTGGCCGTCATGCTCGACAGTGTCGGCGTGTACCAGGCCCGGTACGGCGCCACCCTGCGCGGCCTGGAATGGATCCTGACCGTGCTGTTTACCGTGGAGTACGTGCTGCGGCTGGTGGCGGCGCGCTCGGCCCGGCAGTATGCGCTCAGCTTCTTCGGAGTGGTGGACATCCTGTCCATCCTGCCGGCCTATGTGGCGCTGCTGGTGCCCGGAGCGCAGTTCCTGCTGATCATCCGAGTGCTGAGGCTGCTGCGGATCTTCCGGATCTTCAAACTGGCCCGCTACCTGTCGGAGGCGAGCGTGCTCACGACTGCGCTGCGGGCGAGTCTGGCGAAGATCACGGTGTTCCTGGCAGTGGTGCTCACCCTGGTCGTGGTGATCGGCACCCTGATGTACGTGGTCGAGGGACCGCAGTACGGCTTTACCAGCATCCCGACCAGCATCTACTGGGCGGTGGTCACCCTGACCACGGTCGGCTACGGGGATATCGCGCCCAAGACCCCGGTGGGCAAGACCCTGGCCTCGGTCGCGATGATCCTGGGGTACGGCATCATCGCCGTGCCGACGGGCATCGTCACCGTCGGGCTGGCGCAGGCTCAGGCCAGCCGGCGCAGCGACCGCCTGTGCCCGCGCTGCGGCCTGGAGCGCCATGAGCCCGATGCCCGCTACTGCCGGCGCTGCGGCCAGAACCTGCCGGAGTCAGGATCCGGGGCGATCCCGGAGCTCCCGTGATCCGGAGCGCCGCGCCGGGTGGGCGGCCGCAGCCGAGTCCAGGGCGTCGCGCTGTGCCTGGTCGTCCGTCCGTCGCTCCTCGGCACTGGGAGGCGACGCCGCCAGCAGGGCGAGCAGCAGCACGGTCACGCCCAGAGACACCAGCAACACGAAGACGATCAACATAGAACCTCGGAACGACGGGAGGGCGGCGCGGTGAGGCGTCAGCATACGCGTCATGACCGCCGGACACCGCGTGGAAATCACACGGGAGCCAGAGCGGGTCTTGGGGCTTCTCACATGAACCGGGGCGCGTGATTGCCGGCCGCCGGTCTGACCGCAGTATGCTCAGCCGCATGTCGGCAGATGTGCTGGAGCGGTTGCGTGGCGGACTGGTGGTGTCGTGTCAGGCGGATCCGGGCAGTCCGCTGCGCGATCCGTTCATCATCGGGCGGCTGGCGCTGGCGGCCGTCATGGGCGGCGCCCGCGGCGTCCGGATCCAGGGCTTCGACAACGTCGGCGCCGTGCGGGCGGTGACGGACGTCCCGATCATCGGTCTGACGAAGACTGACCGCGACGACACGGACGTGTACATCACCCCGACCGCTGCCGAGGCGGTGCGGCTGGCCGAACTCGGGGCGCAGATCGTCGCCCTGGACGGCACCGACCGCCCCCGGCCGGAGCCGCTGGCGGCGATGTTCGCTGCGGTTCACGGCGCGGGTGCCCTGGTCATGGCCGACATCAGCACCGTGGACGAGGCGCGGCTGGCCCTGGCGGCCGGCGCAGACATCGTGGGCACCACCCTGAGTGGATACACCCCGCACAGCCGCCCCGGCCCCGAGGCGGACTGGATGCTGCTGGACGAGCTGCGCCACGCCGGCCTGCCCTTCGCCGCCGAGGGCCGACTGAACGCACCGGACGACGCAGCCCGTGCCATGTCGGCGGGCGCGGCGTTCGTGGTCGTGGGCAGCGCGATCACCCGGCCGGATGTGATCACCGGGTGGTTCACCCGCGCGCTGCAGGACGCGCTCCCGGAATGATGGGCTGGCCGGTCACGGACTGACGTGGGCGGCAGCGAGATCAAGGTCGGTCGGCCCGGCCATGGGGCCCGGTGTGGGCGTCCGCAGGGGCCGCATCCACTCGACGATCCAGCGGGCCACCTGGTCGCTGCGGGCGGCGACGATATCGAGGTGTGACGCTCCGGGCAGGGTGCGGACGGTCACCGCTCCGCGCGTCTTCTTCCCATATGCCACGAAGTCCGCTGCCTGCGTGACCCCCCTCTGGGCCGCGATCCCCAGTACCGGCAGCGTCAGGGCGGAGGTATGCCACACGTGCAGGGTCTGTTCGAACGGCGTGCCCACGGTACCGGTGCGGGCGGCGGCCACGTCCAGGGTCAGGCGGTTCGGGAAGTACCACTCGGTGTAGTCCGCGAGCGGCGTCCAGTAGCGGTTCACGAAGTCCTGGCCGTCGGTGGGGGCGGCCGGGTCATCCTGCCACCCGACCGGGCGCGAGGTGTCCTGTGGCCCGACCAGCCAGTGGCTGTCGCGCCCGCCCAGAGCCAGGGCCAGGAAGCTGGGGGCCTCGATGGCGTTGGTGGGCTGTCCGGTCTGCACCGTCATGAACGGCAGCAGGGCATAACGGCTCTCCAGCTGCAGGAGACACGCGGCGAGGTTGGTGGCAGGCACCGCGCTCAGGCCACGCTCCGGGGCCAGGGCGTCCGGGGCGGCGGCGGCCAGCCGGGCCTGCGCCGCCGCCTGACTGGCGAGCCTGGGGCCGAAGACCAGCGTGTTCACATAGGGCTGCCGGTCGAGCTGTCGGAGACCCGGCAGCACACCCAGCGCATTCAGGCCGCCCTGGTCGTACTGGTCGGTGTTGATCTCGCGGTCGGCCAGCGTGCCGGGCAGGCCGTCGAGCATGACCAGCCCGCGCACGTCGTCGGCCCCGGCCCGGCCGCCGAAGTCATAGGCGGCGTACAGTCCGGTCAGGCCGGCCCCCAGCGAGTGCCCGCCCAGGAAGACGTCGGGAGTCACGCGGCGGGCCTCCTGCACGGCCGCCCGCCAGTCGCGCAGCGTGACGTCCAGCCCCCAGTCGCGCATGAAGGCCACGCGGCCCGGCGGCACCACGGGCAGACCGTCCTGCACGATCCGGGTCAGGGTGGCCGTGTCCGCGCCCGCCAGCTGCGCCTGCGGCTCGAGGGTATTGCTGCGCCGGTCGACCGCCCACACCGCCACGCCCGGATCCCGCGCCACGATCTGCCGCGCCAGCCGGTCGAAGCTGCCCGCGCCACCCAGGTAGCCGGGCATGAGCAGCAGGATCGCCCGTGGCCGGCTCGGGCCGTACCGCACCGTGATGCTGGCGTTGTACTGGGCGGGCGTGCCGGGCACGGTCACGCCCGCCCGCTGCACACGGACGGCGGGAATGCGGGTCAGCGGCGGGTCAGCGGCGGCCTGCGCCGCGCCCAGCGCCAGCATGAGCGCGGCCCCGCCGCACGCCAGCCGGCGGAGGACAGACGAGGGACACACGGCAGCCATACCTCATGCTGACGCGCCCCGGAACCGCCGTGATGGGCCGGTCAAGAGCATTTCTTGGAAGATCGGGCGTCCCCGCGCTCACAGCGGTGTTCAGATCCGCCCAGGGGCGGAACTGATGCCCCAGGGCTCCACTGTCAACCGCTGTCGTCTCAGGGACTCGCTCCGCTCGTTTCAGAAGGAATGAGGGTACCCTCATTCCCTCCGAACTCTGCTGTCAGTGCCCGGAGTCGTCGTCGCGGCGTCCGTACTTGTCATCCAGATAACGGCCGTGCGCCTGCAGGTCTCGGGCCTGCTGGGCGGTCCGGCCCCGCACGATGGCCGTCATGCGCGTCTCGATCAGCGCGAGCTGGCGCGCGAATTCCCGCTGGCTGTCCGGCGTCGCGGGCGCGGCCCGGTAGGCACCGAGCAGGGCCGGCAGATCTTCGCGCGCCGCCTGCCGGGCGTCGAAGGTATCGCGGCCCAGGGTCTGGTCACCGTCGCAGACCCGCAGCGCCTGGGCTGTGGCGGCCAGCGTCCGGCGGTACACGGCGCGATCCGGGGCCGGCAGGGCGCGGGCATGGCGGTGCAGCGTGGTCAGTACCGGCAGTTCCGTCGGCCCGGAGACGGCGCCCAGGGAGTCGTCCGGCCGCAGCAGCGTCCGTGCCCGGCGGGCGAGCCACGTTGTACCTGCCACGCCCAGCAGCAGCACGAGGCCCAGCACCCACCCGGCCGAGTCGCTGCCCGACGCCAGCCCGATCCCCAGGAAGACCGTGCAGAGGGTCAGGATGGACAGCCCCAGCAGCCCGATCACGGTGAGCACGCCCAGCCCCGCCGCCCGCCGCACGCGGCTCCCGGCGCGGCGCAGGGCCAGTGCCGGGGGCACGGCGCCGATCCCCCAGCCGTCCGGGTGCAGCGGCCCACGCCCCGCAGGACGGATCAGGAACCGCGCCACACGGGTGCCGGTGCGGGCCACGGTGAGCAGGGTGGTGACGGACGGAGCCATACTCCAGGGTACGCGGCGGGGCGGCCGGGCGTTCCGATCCAGACCACCATCTGCACCTCGGCACCTGCGCTACGGCAGGGCGGGGCGGGGCAGCGTGCCCAGAGCCAGGGTGCGTTCCAGGCGCAGCGTGTGGTGCTCAAGGCCGTTTCGCTCGTCGAAACGACGGGCAAGGTCCGCAGCCTGGGCCGCGTGGTAGGCGTGACGCCCGCGCACGTCGTAACGGCCGTCCGGCCGGTGACCGGGCACGTCCTGTGGCACGGCCAGCGTGGTCTGCGTGTGGCCGGCGCGCTCCAGCTCCTGGAACAGCAGCGCCCCGGCCAGGTGGAAGTCCAGGCGGTCGTCGAGTTCACTGGTCCGTTCGGCCCAGCCCACGTGCCGCGCGTACCATTCCACGGCGGCGGCCGGATCAGTCAGGCTCAGGTATTCCAGATGGCGGGCCTGTGGCGTCAGGTGATCCGGATCGCCGGCGACCATGTCCCGACCCTGCTCGTGGTGGCGGCGGGCCTCGTCCCAGCGGCCCAGGCGCAGCAGGGCGGGCAGCACCATGCCATGCGTGGAATGCGGGATGTGCGAGCACGTCATGTGGCGGTCGAGCATGCGCTGCACCTGGGTCACACAGCCCTCGTCGTCGCCCAGGAACTCGTGGTAGTCGGCGATGGCCTGGGCCTCGCACGCGGGACAGTCGCTGAGTGCGTCGCGGCGGGCGAACTGCCACAGGTTGAACGCCACGCGGGCGTCGTCGAGGTCGCCCCGGTGCATGGCGAGCGACATGCGGAAGTACGGCACGGTGCCGGCGCCCAGGCCCAGGTCCTGCACCCGCCGGGCGTAGTCGGCATGCAGGTCGCGGATCCGCTCCAGGGGAATCTGCGGGAAGTGGTGCGTGGCGATCAGCACCCACTTGTGGAACCATGTCAGCGAGCGCTGTTCCCACGGGCCGAACTCGTCCGGGTGGGCATCCAGATACGTGCGGCACCACGCGAAGGCGACGAGCATCTTCTCGCTCTGTCCGGCATAGGTGGCGCTGTAGATCAGCTCCTTGCGGGCCTCGTAGCCGGCCTCACCGTCCCGGGCAAGGTCGGCGGCCCGCACCGCGTCCTCGACCAGCGCCAGCCGCTCCGGGCCGTGTGACAGCGCCTCAGCGCGTTCGAGCAGATCCTGAGCAGTACCCATCGTCAGACCTCCTGTTGATGCCGACCCGGAGCGACGGCACTCGCTGCCGTGGCCTGACCGGCAGTGCTTGCCGTCGTCGTGATCCGCACGTTACTCATATTCATTGCACGCCGCTGCGTCTACTCCTCGTCCCGCCGGAAGCGAGCTGCGAACCGCCGGTCAGGACGGAGACCGCACTCCGGTGGGCCCCGTGTCAGTTCAGGTGCGGCGCCGGGGCCGCCGCGGTGTCCGGGCCGTCCAGGGCCGTGCCGATCAGGTCGAGCAGCCCCCCGTTGAGCAGTCCCAGCTCGCGGGCCGTCAGCGGGTGGTGCCCCAGCAGCAACGCCTGCACGTACAGCATGCCGATCACCCGGCGCAGCAGCGGCCCGTCCGGCAGGCGCGCCGCCCGCTCCAGCAGCGGGTGGTTCAGATTGAAGTGCACCTCGGTGGCGTAGTCCGCGCTGCCCTGAAGGTCGCCCAGCAGGTCGCCCCACAGACCGCCGCCGACGCTCTCGCGGGTGCGGTGCAGGTCGCGGCCGGCCCGGGGGAACGCCAGCGCACACAGCGCCGCCGGCTCGAAACGGCTCAGGCGGGCGTCGGCGTCCAGGGAGACCAGGGTGTCGCGCGCCGCCGCGAGCAGGGTGGCCGTCGCCTGCCGCTCGGCCGCCCCCAGCGGCGTGAGGTCCTGCACGAGGTCGCCGGCGTCCAGACGCGACACGCGCACCTCGGGGTGCAGCGCTCCGTAGCGCTCGAGCAGCGTGGCGTCGTAGGTGTACACGGCATGGATGACCGGTGGGCCACCCGGCGCGGCCAGCTGCGCCGCCTGCCGGTACAGGTTCAGGTCGGCCACGTAGCGCACCTCGGCGCTGCCGGCGTGGGCGAGCACCTCGGGCAGGGTCAGGCGGCCGGCGCTGGACTCGAAGGGCAGCCAGCGCAGGAACAGCTCCAGGAAGTCGTCGTCCTCGGCCGCCAGGGCCTTGATGCTCAGGTAGTGCAGGGCGATCAGTTCGCGCAGGGTGGCGGGGGCCCGCTCGGCCAGCCCGATCAGCCAGCGCCGCAGGGCCTGCGCGATCTCGGCGCGGGCGGCGTGCAGCGTGGCGTCGTCGCGCAGGGCATCCCGGGCCGCGTTCGGCCGCAGGGCTCCGGCGTCCAGCACGGCCTTCACGAAGAAGGCCCAGCGGGGCACGAGCTGCGTCTCCTCCTCGGAGAGCAGCATGTGGCGCACGTACACGCGGTGCTGCCCCCGGGCATCCAGGGTGGGTGTCCACGGCAGCACGAAGGCCACGCCCTGGACGCCGCCGGCCTCGGTGGCCACGTCCACGAACTCAAGAGGGCGCACGCCCAGCAACGTCTCGCCGTAGGCCAGCACGGCGGCGCGGCGGGCCTCCTCACCGGCTGTGTGATCCAGCCACGGAGCACCGCCCGCATTCACCGTGGTGCGCCGGCCGGGCTCGCTCACCATGACCGGATAGGGCAGCAGCGCTCCGTACTGCCCTGCCCACGCGGCCACCCGGTCCGGCAGCAGGTACTGGGCCCGGTCTTGCCGCGCCCGCAGCACCACGCGGGTGCCCACCGGCGTGTCCTCCGGGCCGTCCTCCAGGGTGTACGAGCCATCGGCCAGACCCACCCACCGCACGGGCGGCGTGCCGCTCACCGAGCGCGACACGACCTCGATCCGCTCGCTGACCAGGAAGCACGCCAGCAGTCCGATCCCGAACTGCCCGATGAACTCCACGCTGCCGCGCTTGGAACTGCGCCCGATGGTCGCCAGGAAGGCGTGGATGTCATCCGGTGTGAGGCCGGTGCCGCAGTCCGTGAAGGTCAGCGTGTCGTCCTGAATGGAAAATTCCAGCGCCGGGGTGAAGGGCGCTCCTCCCGAGTCCTGGCGGGCGCGGATGGCATCCACGCCGTTCTGCATCAGCTCACGCACGTAGACCTCGGGGCCGGCGTACAGATGCTCGCTGAGCAGGTCGATCAGGCCGCGCAGATCCACGGCAAAGGCGTGCGTCATGGCCCACATTCTTTCAGATGTGAGGCCCTCCCCCACCGGTGGGGTGGCGGATCGGGGGGTGCGCCGGGTGGCCTACGGCCCGCGCAGCGCCGCCACCCGTGCAGCCAGCGCCTGCCACGGCTGCAGCCGGAAATGCGTGTGTCCCAGCGGGCTGGTGCTGGGCAGCACCCAGACCTCTGCGCCCTCCAGCGGCTCCGGCTGGGGGCCGTACGGCACGCGGCCGGTCGCCACACCCAGCACCTCGGCCGCGCCGCGTTTGCTGGTGAAGGCCACGAGCTGCGGGCGGTGACGCGCGATCTTCTCGCGCAGTTCCGACGGTCGCCACGCGCCGGGCGGCAGCGCCGAGTCCACACCGCTGTGCCGCTTGGCGACGTCCGTCACACCGATGCCGAAGGTGGGCAGCAGCGGATATTCGTGTGGCGCGAGCTGCCGGGATGTCAGGCCGACCTCGTGCAGCACGCGCCAGAATTTGTTGGTGGGGTTGGCATAGTACGCCCGCGCCGCCGCACTGATCCGGCTGGGAGCCGTGCCGACCAGCACCAGGGTCAGCCCTGGCTCAAGAACGTCCGGGACGAGGTATTCCCCGTTCCCGTCCAGGGCACCGCCCTCTGCACCGCTACTTGTCGTCGTCGTAGCGCTGCTCCCGGAACGGATCGCCGCGCATGTGGTAGCCGTTGACCTCCCAGAAGCCGGGCTTGTCGCCTGCCATGAACTCCAGGCCGGTCAGCCACTTGGCGCTCTTCCAGAAATACAGGTGCGGCACGACCAGGCGCAGCGGCCCACCGTGCTCGGCGTCCAGCGGCTCACCGCCGAAGGTGTGGGCCAGCAGGTTCTCGGGCCGCGTGAAATCCTCGAGGCTCAGGTTGGTCGTGTAGCCGCCGACCGAGTGCTGCATGACGTGCGTGGCCGCCGGGTCGAGTTTCAGGTGCTCCATCAGGTCGGTCACGCGCACCCCGGTCCAGGTGGTGTCCAGCTTGCTCCAGTGCGTCACGCAGTGGATGTCGTAGGTGAGCGTGGTCTGCGGCAGGGCCATCAGGTCGGCCCACGTGAGGGTCTTCTCCTCGGCCAGTCCCGTGATCCGGATCACGACGTCCTCCGGTCGGTAGTGCTGGGTGGGGCCGTAGGTCAGCACCGGAAAGCGGGTCGTGAGCGTCTGACCGGGCGGAATGCGTCCGCCCATGTCGTCGGCCGGTTTCTTGAAGAAGTTCCCGAGCATGACTCAATTGGACGATGACGCATGCCCCGGAAGCTGTTGCGGAACTACCGGTTTCATTTAGACTCACGCACCTGTCTGTATGTGACACCATCCTGACGCACGCCGTCAGAATTGTGACAGGGTGTTGGTGTAACCTGAACACCAAGACCGGGGTGATTACCTTTCCCGAGTCCGCACATGCCCCGGCACCACCCGCGCCCACGGCCCCGGCCGTACCCGGCGCAAGGAGTACGCCGCATGTCTTCACTGTTCAACCGCACCGCTGCCCGCCACGAAGTCGAACGTGCCCGACTCATGAGCGATATCCGCGACATGGTCGCGGTGCTGCGTCGGCAACCCAATGAACTGCTGCCCTTCGACTGGGTTCGGCACCTCGCCCCCGACGGCGAGCACCAGCTCGGTCTGATGACCATCGAGGTCGATCACATCATCGGGAGCGTGGATCGCTACCGGGAGTTCGACCGCCACTACCTGCCCAAGGAACCGCACCTCGACGAGCGCTGGATCGGAGTGCGCAGTGCCCAGATGGACGGCAAGGAACTGCCGCCCATCCAGGTCTACAAGGTCGGCACCCTGTACTTCGTCAAGGACGGCAACCACCGCGTGTCGGTCGCCCGCCGTCAGGGCCAGAAGTACATCGACGCGTATGTCATCGAACTGAACGTCGCTGTGCCGCCCGACGAGGACGACACCCTGAAAGACCTGATCATCAAGGGTGAGTATGCCCAGTTCCTGAAGGCCACGAACCTCGACCGGATCATGCCCGGCCACCGCCAGATCCTGTTCACTACGCCCGGCCGCTACGAGAAGCTGCTGGAGCACATCCGCACCCGCGAGTACTATCTGAACCAGAAGCGGGCCGCCGAGGGCAAAGAGCCGGTGACCTGGGAAGAGGCCGTCGAGAGCTGGTACTGCCGCCTGTACCTGCGCATCGTGGAGAACCTCGACCTGCACCACGTCATGTTCCGCTTCCCCGGCCGCACCGAGGCCGACCTGTACCTGTGGATCATGGATCACCGCTACTTCCTGACCCAGAAATACGGCCACGATGTCGGCTCCGAACAGGCGACGAAGGACTTCGGCGAGCACTTCGCGCCGCCGCTGTACAAGCGTGCCCTCCAGCGCGCGCAGCTGCTGCTCACCGGGAAACTCGACCCGGCGACCTGACCGCCGCCCGAAGTACCACGACCGAACCGCGACCGGAACCTCCCCGCGCGGTTCGGTTCCGTTGTGGGATGCTGACCCCATGGCGCTGACGTTCGATGATCCGGTGCTGGGCGAGCTGACGTACGACCACGAGTTCGAGTGGTGGGACGGGCAGACCGACCTGGGTGGTCATCCGGCCGAGCTGCGGGTTCAGGCAGAACGCGACTGCCCGAGTGACCCCGCCGCGCGGCGCACCCTGGGCGCAGCCCTGACCCGGCTCCGCGAGACCGAAGGCCGGGTCAGGGCCGCGGTGGCCACCCGACTGCTCGACCTGGCCGAGGACTGGCGCGACGACGAGGACGATCCCGAACCGCTGACCATTGCAAGTGTCATGGCGCGGATCGTCCCGACGTCCGTGGAACTGACGCCAGATGGTGGAGCCACGCTGTACTACGCCGACGGCGAACTGTTTGCCGGTCACATCATCCTTGCCGGGGTAGACGCCTCGGGCCACGTCACCTCGGCCGGCATCGCCGGGTGACAGGCGGGCGGCTTTCGTCTCCTCCCCTATACTCGCCCTTACTGTGAGCGGCTCCATACACATCACCGAGGCGGCCCTCGCCTCGCTCATCGGGCTGACGGCCCACGAGATCCCCGGCGTGGTGGGCATGGCCCCCGCGAACCTCCGCGAGGGGCTGAGCCGCGTGCTGGGCCGGGCGAACGCCAGCGAGGGCGTGGTCATCGGCAAGGACGCGGGAAAGTACACGGCCGACCTGTTCATCGTCGCCGCCTATGGCGTGAGCATCCCAACCGTCGCGCAGAACATCGTGGACCGCGTGGTGCACACCGTGAAGACCCAGGCGGGCATCGAGCTCGCCGCCACCCGCGTGCACGCCGTGGGGGTGCAGCGTGTCTGACGCCGCGCGACATACCGAACTCAAGCCCGCCGACCTGGCCCGCATGCTGCGCTACGCGACCGACTGGCTGGGCGTGTACCGCGAGCAGGTGAACGCCCTGAACGTGTACCCGGTGCCGGACGGCGACACCGGCACGAACATGCACCTGACCATGCAGTCCGTGCGCCGCGAGCTCGACACCTGCGAGCAGGACTCCATGCCCAGCGTGGCCCGCGCGATCAGTTACGGGGCGCTGCTGGGCGCGCGCGGGAACAGCGGCGTGATCCTCTCGCAGCTCCTCAAGGGCTTCGCCGAGGCGATCCGCGACGCGAAGACCGTGGACGCCGCGCTGCTGGGCCGGGCCTTCCAGGCGGCGCAGAAGGCCGGCTACGGCGCGGTCATGAAACCCGTCGAGGGCACCATCCTGACCGTGGCGCGCGGCGTGGCCGAAGGAGCGCAGAGTCAACAGGCGCAGGGACAGGACATCGAGGGGCTGCTGGAACAGGCGCTGTTCAGGGGGCAGGAACTCCTCGACCAGACGCCGGACATGCTCCCGGCCCTCAAGCAGGCGGGCGTGATCGACTCGGGCGGGCAGGGCTACCTGTACCTCGTGGCGGGCATGCTGGCCGAGCTGCGCGGCGAGGCGCTGCCGCCCGAGCCGGACGTGACGGAGTACGCGCAGCAGCAGTTCGAGAACGAGGAGTTCGGCTTCTGCACCGAGTTCCTGATGTCCGAGGCGACCGAGTCCATCGAGACGATCCGCGAGCTCGTCACGCCCTTCGGGGACTCGCTGCTCGTCGTGGGCGCGGAAGGGTACGTCAAGGGCCACATCCACACCAACGAGCCTGACCAGCTGCTCGCCACGGTCGGCCGCTACGGGAAGATGCTCAAGACCAAGGTCGAGGACATGGCCGAGCAGCACACGGAGATCCTGGGCATGGCCGGGGCCGCCGCACGGGCCGAGGAGGAAGTGCCGCCCTCGGGTCTGGTCGCCGTGGCGAACGGGTACGGGCTGGTCAAGCTGTTCCGCTCCCTGGGCGCGCGCATCGTGTCCGGCGGGCAGACCGCGAACCCCAGCGTTCAGGACATCGTGGACGCCGTGCGCAGCGTCAGCGCCGAGAAGGTCGTCATCCTGCCGAACAACAAGAACGTCCTGATGGCCGCCGAGAAGGCCATGGAACTCATGGAGGGCCGCGCGGTCGTCATTCCCACCCGCACCCTCGGGCAGGGCATCGGCGCGGCGCTCGCCTTCCAGCCGGACACGCCCGCCGACGAGCTCAGGGACACCATGACCGAGGGGGCCGGGAACGTCACGACCTTCGAGGTCACGCGCGCCAGCCGCACCACCAACATCACCACGAAAGACGGCACGACCCTGGACATCCAGGAGGGCGATGTGATCGGCCTGCGCGACGACGAACTCGTCCAGGCCGGCGGGCAACCCGAGGACAGCGTGCTGGAGATGCTCAACAGGTCGTACGCCGGGCAGGAGATCGTCACCGTGTTCGGCGGCCCCCAGAAGACCCAGGACGACCTCGACGCCCTCGCCGCGAAGATCAGCGCCGCGTTCCCCATGGTCGAGGTCGAGGCGCACGCCGGCGGCCCCGACCTGTACGACTACCTCGTCACGCTGGAATAGGCCGGGGGCGCGCAGCTGGTGGCAGAGGGCCGGGGCATCCACGCTCCGGCCCCCGCCCTTTGGCCTACGCGCGCCCTACGCCACCCGGCGAATGTGGCCCGCACGGCCCGCCCCGCATACTCCATGGCAGGTGAGGGCCCACGCCCGCACCGGCCGGGCCGAACGCCCAGGGTTACCCTTCAACGGTCAAGCCCCCTGAGCGGATCACTTGCCCGGCCTGCACCACCGTCAGCACCGCCCGCTCCCATCGTCCAGTGGACAGGACATCAGGCTTTCAATCTGAGAACGCCGGTTCAATTCCGGCTGGGAGTCCCACCCCTCCGGCACCGGAGGATGATTCCATCGTCCAATGGCTCAAGACGCCCCGTTGTCTGCGGGAAGATGTGGGTTCAATTCCCACTGGAATCGCCACACGCGGGCCGACTTCAGGGCCGAACGGTCACGGTTCTCTCCACACGCGTCCCCCAGCGGGGCGTCCGGGCGGAAACACCTCCGGGTGTTCCGGGTTCGATTCCCGGCATGGACTGGCCCGATCCGTGACCACCCCCTTGTCCGGAAGTCTCCCCCGCTCCACCCGTCGGGCCGAAGAAGTCTCGGTGATCGGCTCCAGTCTGAAGGGTTCAGACACCGCAGGAATGCAGTGGAGGGTTCGATCCCCTTCTGGATTACCCGACCTTCACCCCCTTGCCCGACCACTCCACGCAGATGTCGTCCAGCAGCCAGGATTTCTCGTTGCCAACGAGAGGACGGTGGTGCAAGTCCACTCATCTGCTCCACGCAGGTTTCTTCTAGTCAGCAAGATGCCCGGCAACCGTCGGGTAACGGCGGTGCAATTCCGTCCAGCCTGCTCCACACTCCGGTATCCCAACTCGGCAGAGGAACACGTCTCAGAAACGTGTCAGTGTCGGTTCAAATCCGACTCGGAGTACCAGCCCCAGCGCGGGCAGCTCATGGTGGGTGTCTCGGCCCCTCGGCACCCCTTGCCCGGCCACACCGGTTCGGGCCGACGCACGAGGGTTATTGGCGAAACTGGTTCGAATCCACACACCCACCCCAAATCCAACGCAGGAGGTACGACCATGAAACATTCCAGACGTCTCGGAGCCCTCAGCTGGGCCGGCCGTGCGCCGCACCTCCAGCGAGACCCCCAGCATCGACCCGACCGTGCCCGATATCCCCACCCCACCCAGACGCGAAATCCTGGATGGGCGGCGAAGACGGCGAGTCGCGGGAGACTGTAAATCTTCAGCCTTCGGGCACAGTGGGTTCAATTCCCACCCCATCCACCACACGCGGCGGGTAGCTCAATCGGTAGAGCAGGAAACTGCTTTCCACGCCCCTTGCCCCGTCAATGCCCTGGGCCGAAGTGCGAAAGTTACCACTCTTCATGGCCGGGTTGCGGGTTCGAGTCCCGCCCCGCCGCAGCTTTTCCAAGTCCACCGTGGGGACGGTGGCGGAGCTGGTCAAACGCAAATGTCGCTCCTTGTGGGCTCTCCCTCACCGACCCTTGCCCGCCCGGGCCGATGCGTGAAGGTTATTCGGAACATTCGACCGTCTGGTCTCGCGGGTTCGAATCCCGCCCGTCCCCCACTTCCCTTCTCGGGCTGGTAGCTCAACCCCACCGCCTCCGCGTTCCCTTGCCTGACCTTCTCGCGGGCCGACGGCAGAGGCTTCTCGTCAGAGCGTCCGCGCGAGCGGAAGGAGCGGGTGCAACTCCCGCCCAGCCCCACACGACATGGAACGGTAGCTCAGTGGATAGAGCACTTTGCCTTCCCGATCCCTTGCCCGCCCGCACCCGCGGCGCTGGGCCGCTGGTGAAGGCTTATCGACTGTTACTCGAGAGGTCGTGGGTTCGAATCCCACCCGTTCCACCACATGAACCGGTAGCTCAGCTGGAGGAGCATCCCGCTACGAACGGGGAGGTCGCAGGTTCAAGTCCTGCCCGGTTCTCCACCCCCCGCCCCCGCCTTCCGGGATAGCTCAGTGGCAGAGCGCCTGCCTGTTAAGCAGGACGTCGCAGGTTCGAACCCTGCTCCCGGAGCCATGTCCGGACTCAGGCTTCCGAATTCCGGTTCGGGGCGGTGAAGATGCCCCGAACCTCCATTCTCCAGCCTTCGCTCTGAGTCCACTCGTTTCACTCGATCCTGACAGGCACCACTGCACGGCCTTTCAGGACGACTCCTCTGGACGTAGTGCAGCGGAAGCACGCCTGATTTGGGATCAGGAGGTCGCACGTTCGAACCGTGCCGTTCAGACCACATGGGCTTGTCGCGTAATGGCAGCGCGTCCCTCTTGCACAGGGGAAGTGGGAGTTCGAATCTCCCCATGTCCACCACCCAGACCGCATACGGAGGCCGGGCAACCGGCGCGGGGAAGAACGTCCGGAGTACGGAGGGGGCTGGCCACAGCTTCGAGGACGGCCCCTCAGCTTTCTTGACACGTTTAGGCGTCTGGTACGGAGAGTGTGGTGTAAAGGTCGCACGCCGCCCTGTGAAGGCGGAGGTCATGAGTTCGATTCTCGCCGCTCTCCCCAACGGGTTTCTCGCTTAACGGCAAAGCACACGGTTCCAACCCGTGCAGATCGGGGTTCGAATCCCTGGAAGCCCGCCACGTGTCCCGGTAGCTCAGTCCGTCGAGCGTCTGGTTGAAGCCCAGAAGGCCGTAGGTTCGAATCCTGCCCGGTACACCACCCGATCCGGTAGCTCAGTCGCGCAGAGCACTCGCCTCTTAAGCGAGGAGTCGTGGGTTCGAGTCCCACCCGGTTCACCACTTCGGCGCACGTGCGCCACGGTCGCCGCTGGCGATTCCAGCGAAGTCCGGCTTCCGCTCTGCTCCCGTCCCTGCGGACATGACACCGCAGAGCCGTCCGCGCCGCAGAAGCCTCCTGTGGTTCCGTCTCGCTCCGCTCGGGTGAACACCGGGCTGCGGCCCGGCATTCACCGGAATTCCCGCCCTGTCGAAAGGAGGGCCGATCCCATGAAGAACCTACTGAACGCACTGAACCCCCTGAACCGCACGCAGACCGAGCGGCTCGACCCCCGTCAGGTCGCCAACAGCGCGGGCGGCTTCGTGTACGCGCTGTCCGACGAGGCGCGCCTGACCCGCTTCCTGATCCTGGGGACGGACGGCGGCACGTTCTACGCGACCGAGCGTGGGCACACCCTCCAGGCGACGGAGTTCGTGAAGACCTTCGTGCAGGTGGACGCCGCGCGGGCGCTGGCCGTGACGCTGGACGTGATCCGGACGAACCGCGCGCCCAAGGCCGATCCGGCGCTGCTGGTGCTGGCGCTGGTCGCGAAGACCGCGCCGGACGCGGCGGTGCGCAAGGCCGCGTGGGACGCGCTGCCGGAGGTGGCGCGCACGGGCACCATGCTGCTGCACTTCCTGGCGTTCGCGGACACGCTGGGCGGCTGGGGTCGCCTGACCCGCCGGGGCGTGGCGCGCGTGTACGAGGACGTGCCCGTGGAGCGGCTGGCGCTGTGGGCCGTGAAGTACAAGGCCCGTGACGGCTGGAGCCAGGCGGACGCGCTGCGCAAGGCGCACCCGAAGACCGCGGACGCGGGCCGCAACGCGGTGCTGCGCTTCATGGTGGACGGCGTGCTGCCGGACGTGGGCGACATCAGCGAGCCGGCCCTGCGCGTGATCGAGGGCCACCTGCTGGCCCAGAGCGTGAGCACCGACCGGGACGCGGCGACCCTGATGCGCGGCTTCGGCCTGCCCATCGAGGCGATCCCGACCCACCTGCGCGGCGCAGAGGTGTACCGCGCCGCGATGGAGACGAACGGCCTGACGTGGCTGCTGCGCAACCTGGGCAACCTGGGGCGCGTGGGCGTGCTGAGCGTGAACGACCGCGAGGTCGTGAAGGCTGTCGTGGAGCGTGTGACCGACCCGCAGGCGCTGAAGCGCGGGCGCATCCACCCGCTGGACGCGCTGAAGGCCCGGCTGGTGTACGCGCAGGGCCGCGGCGTGAAGGGCAAGGGCGAGTGGCTGCCCGTGCCGCGCGTGGTGGACGCGCTGGAGGAGGCATTCTACGCGGCTTTCGGCACCGTGCGCCCGGCCGGTACCCGTCACCTGCTGGGTCTGGACGTGTCGGGCTCCATGACGATGGGCGCGGTGGGCGGCGTGCCGGGCCTGACGCCGAACATGGCGGCCGCGGCCATGAGCATGGTGGCGCTGCGCACCGAGCTGGACGCCCTGACGATGGGCTTCGCCCGCGAGTTCCGCCGGCTGGGCATCACGCCGAAGGACACGCTGGACGGCGCGATGCGCAAGGCGCAGGACGCCAGCTTCGGCGCGACCGACACCGCCCGCCCGATGCTGTGGGCGGCCGAGCAGGGCGTGAAGGTCGACACCTTCGTGGTGTACACCGACAACGAGACCTGGGCGGGCAACGTGCACCCGACGGTCGCGCTGGATCGGTACCGCCAGAAGACGGGCATCGCCGCACGCCTGATCGTGGTCGGCCTGACCGCCACGAAGTTCACCATCGCCGACCCGAACCGGGCCGACATGCTGGACGTGGTGGGCTTCGACACGGCGGCCCCGGCGGTGATGACGGACTTCGCGCGGGGTGACGTGTAGGACAGTAGAGGGCAGGGAGCGGAGGGCCACACTCCCGAGCTCTCTGCCCTCTGCTGTCAACTCTCCTCGAAGATGTCCAGCGGCAGGAACGCGCTCACGGTGTAGTTGGGCGCGTCAACGATCTGGGAGATCTTCAGATCGACGCACGCGCTGGCGAGCACGTACGCCTGCTCCAGGCTCAGGCCGCGGGCCTCCAGGCGGCGCAGCAGGGCGCGCAGGGCGGTGCGGGCGGCGGTCATCAGGTCGGGGTCGTGGCCGGTGGTGACGTGCCACTGCCGGCTGCTGCCGCCGTGGGTGGGCGTGGTGAACTCCGGGGTGGTGAGTCCGGCGCGTTTCTCGACGGTCACGCGCACGGTGATCCGGCCGTCCATCTCGATGCCGGTGCCGGACAGCTCACCGTCGCCCTGCGCGGCGTGCAGGTCGCCGACGGACAGCAGCGCGCCCGGCACCTCCACGGGCAGGGACAGGGTCGCGCCGGCCACGAGCTGCCGGATGTCCATGTTCCCGCCCACGTGCCGGGGCGGCGGGGTGGGGTGCGGGCCGGGCGCACCGGGGGCCACGCCGATCACGCCGGGAAACGGGGCGAGGGGCACGCGGATGCCCGGCAGGAAGTCCGTGTGCGTGCCGGCGCGCAGATCCCAGAAGTGCGTGTACGCCGTCAGGCCCTCGGCCCCCAGCGCGGCGTCCAGCAGGCCGATCCCGTCGGGGCGGCAGCCCGTCCAGCCCCACGCGGCCGGCTCGACGCTCAGGAGTTCCACGACCAGCGCGTCGCCGGGCTGCGCACCCTCCACGCAGACCGGGCCGGTCAGGGGGTGCCCGCGCGGGCCAGGGCGCGGGGAGCGCAGGCTGGCGGCGATCACGCCCGCCAGCGCGGCGGGCGGCGTGAGGTCACCGGTCGCCACCCGTCTCGCCACGCCGCCGTCGGAGGCGTCCAGGGTGTCCAGCGTGACCGTGTCGCCGGGCCGGATCGTCAGCGCGGGGGGCAGCGAGTTGTCCCAGACGGTGTGGATGTGCTCGGCGCTCAGGTGGTGGTCGGCCATGACCCACACGCTAACGGACACGCCCCGGACGGCTGATGTCCGGGGCGTGAAGGGCGGGAGAGCTTACTTCGCGGTGATGCGGCCCTTGACGGTGTCGGTGAGCTTGCTGCCGTTGGCCTTCAGGTAGTTCACGAGCACGTCCAGATCCGACAGGTTCGCGAGCTGCACGACGTTCGTGCCGGACTTGAGCACGGTGAAGTTGTCGCCGCCGGCTGCCAGGAAGTTGTTCAGTGCCACGCGGTACTTGGCGTTCGGGTCGATGGGCGTGCCGCCGAGCTTGATGTCGGCGATGTTCACGCGCTGGCCGTCAGGGTTCGCGGCGGTGTAGGTGTACGTGAAGCCCTCGGAGACCTGCAGGAGTTTGGTGGCCGTGCCGGCATTCCCGCCGCTGAACTGCTGCTCGAGCAGCTCCTTGATCTGCTGGCCGGTCAGATCCATGACCGTCATGGTGTTCCCGAAGGGCTGCACGGCGAACACGTCACCGAAATTCACGGCGTTGCCGTCCTTCAGGGCACTGGCGTCGGGCAGGTCGGCGCGGATCCCGCCGGGGTTCATGAAGGCGATCTTGGCCCCCTGATCCTGGGTGGCGGCGAGCTGCGCGTCGGCGATCACGCCGCCCAGCGCGGTCTCGGTGTTGCGGGCGTTGTTGATCCCCCGGCGGATCTGGGGCGTGCTGAGGTTCGTGACCGGCTGGTTCTTGATCGCACCGACCTTCTCGTTCGCGCTGGCGAGCAGGGTACCCATCCCGGCGTCCAGGGTGCCGGCGGCCTTGCGGGCGTCGTAGTTCACCACGAGGTTCGCGGAGCGGGCCGTGACGACCTGATGGCGCGTCTTGTCGACCTTCAGGTCGAGGCGCTGCAGCAGGTGGCCGTAGAAATTGCCCTGGATGACGATGCGGTCTCTGCCGGTGGGGTCGGGCACCAGGCAGTTGTAGCCCTGGTGGCTGTGCCCGCTGATGATGGCCGTCACAGCCGGATCGACCCGCCGGGCGATGTTCACGATGGGGCTGTCCGGGTTCAGGGTCTTGCACCCGACCGTGGCGTAGGTGTCCTTGCTGCCGCTGGCGAGTTCGCCGCCTTCGTGGATCAGCATGACGATCGCATCGACGTTCTGCGCCTTGAGTTCCGGGATGACCGCGTTCACGGCGTCCGCCTCGTCGGTGAAGTCCAGATCCTTGACGCCGTCGGGCGAGACGATGGTCGGCGTGGTCTTGGTCACGGCCCCGACGAAGGCGATCTTCGCGCCAGCCACCGTCTGGACGACGTAGGGCTGGAAGGGGCTGCCGGTCTTGCCGCTGGCCGCGCTGTACTTGACGTTCGCACCGATCCACTTGAAGGTCGCGCCCTTGTAGTTCGGATCGAACTTGCAGGCCTTGGCCGGGTCGTTGCTGGCGCAGCCGCCGTTCTGCATCCGCAGCAGTTCGGTCAGGCCCTGGTCGAACTCGTGGTTGCCCAGCGCGCTGACCGACATGCCCATGGCGTTCAGGGCCGCCACGCTGGGCTCGTCGCGCAGCAGACCGGACGTGATGGGCGACGCACCGATCAGGTCACCGCCGCCCACGAAGACGGTGTTGCGGTTGGCCTTGCGGGCATCGTTCAGTTCCGCCTTGATCGCCTCGATGCCGCCTGCGTTGATCTTCGCGCCCTCGGCCGTGGTGAAGCTCGTCGGGGCGAGGTTGCCGTGGAAGTCATTGAGCCCCAGCACGGTCACATCGACCACCGGAGACGGGAACAGCACCGCACAGGACGAGAGCGAGGCCGTGAGCAGCAGCAGGGGCACAGTTCTTTTCATGACCGTTCCATCCTACCGTACCGGCTGTCATGCTTTGATGTTGCCCCACGCCGCCGCCCGCCGACGCTGGACACGTGCGGCCACGGCCCCTCTGCTAGCCTTGCCGGATGCTGGATCCACGCTCCGTTCCCTTCGCGGCCACCGTCCATCCACAGGCGCGTCCGGCGCTGAGGCTGACCTGGGATTCCCGTGAGGCCAACGCGGAGACGGCCTTCGTGGCCCTGCCGGGCGAGCGCATGCACGGCAACACCTTCGTGCAGCAGGCCCTGGATGCCGGGGCCCCGTTCGTCCTGACCGATCTGGACGTGCCCCGGGCGCTGCGGGTGCCGGATGCGCATGCAGCACTCTTCGCATGGGCACGCGCCGAACGCGCCCACAGCCCGCTGGTCGTGGGGATCACCGGGAGCGCCGGCAAGACCACCGCGAAGGCCTACGTGGCGGCGGCGCTGGACGCCCACTCGATGCCGGTCTACAACACCATGCCGGCCATCGCGTGCTTCCTGGTGCAGTTCGGTCGCAGCAACCGGCCCCTGGTCGTCGAGATGGGCATCGACCGCATCGGCGAGATGGCCGAGCTGGTGGATCTCGTGCAGCCGGACGTGGGCGTGGTCACGACCGTCGCGCCCGCCCATCTGGAGCAGCTGGGCAGCGTCGAGACCATCGCCCGCGAGAAGGGCGTGATCCTGCAGGGGCGGCGGGGGATGGTGGGGTCGCAGGCGGCGGCGTTCTATCCGGGCGTGGCGACCTACGGCTTCGGCGAGGCCCAGACGTACCGGGGCGAGAACCTGACCATCACGCCGGAGGCAGCCCGATTCTCGTTCCGGGGCATCCGGGTGCTGCTGCCGCTGGCGTCCCGCGTTCAGGCCGAGGCGGCGGTGCTGGGGCTGCGGCTCGCCCAGGAACACGGTCTGGCGCTGGCCGACGCGGCGGTGCGCCTGACCACGGTGCGGGTGCCCGGCGGCCGGTACCGCGTGCTGCCGGGCCGCTACACGGTCATCGACGACGCCTACAACGCCTCGCCCGTGGCAGTGGAGGCCGCGCTGGACGCCCTGCAGGGCTTCGCCGGGCGGCGCATCAGCGTGCTGGGCCGCATGCTGGAACTGGGCGACACCGAACGCGAGCTGCACGCGCAGGTGGGGGCGCTGGCGCGAGCACGGGCCGACGTGACCTACGGTGTCGGGGCCTTCGCGGCCGAGCTGGGCGACCGGGCGTATCCGACCGTGCCCGCGTTGCTGGATGCCCTGCTGACCGACGTGCAGGACGGCGACGTGGTGCTGGTCAAGGCCAGCCGGGGTATCTCGTGGACGCCCGAGAAGCGGGCACAGGAGGGCGTGGGCCTGGACGTGGTCGTGGAGGCGCTGCGCCGGGCTCGGGACGGCGCGGCTCCGGTCGCCGTACCACCGTCCCCCTGACCCCTGGCCGCCAGACTCATGCCCCTCAGGCGGAGTGCGGCGACACTGAACGGCATGCGCTCCACCGTCCTGCTGCTGTGTTCCGCCCTGCTGGCCGCGTGTGCGCCGACGACGACGTCTGGCCGGAGCGGTGGACTGCGGGCCGCGTTCAGTGATCAGGGCGTGGCCTTCGTGACGGCCGGCCGGGCCTGCGTGGCACGTGCGCCGTCCTACCGGCCGGTGTGTCCCCGCGTGCCGGCAGCGGTCGATGTCGCGTGGAACGGTGGCGACGCGTGGGCCGCGGTGCCGGGCCTGGGCGTGGTGGTCACGCTGGATCGGGCCGCCCGGAGCGTCCCCGTGGGCCGGGTCGTGGCCCTCAGTGCCACCCGCGCCTACCGTGAGGACGGCAGTGCGGTGGGCTACGCCGGCGAAGCGCTCGGCGGCGTGACCGGCAGGCCGTCGCTGGCGGTGACCGGCGGCAACGGTGCCGACTACGTGCTGCTCGGCGGCTCGCTTGTCCGGGTGCCGGGCGGCCCAGACCGGTCGCAGACGGCAGGCGAGTTTCTGGTCGTCACGCCCCAGGGCGCCCGGACATCCACCGTGCCGGCCGTGGACACGGCAACCGGCACCTACCGGCTGTCCGGCGGTCGCCTGGAACGGCTGGATCCGACCGGGCGCGTGGTCTCGGCCACCAGCCATCCGGGAGGCGTGGTCGGGGTGGTCGGCGCGGATCTCGTGACCGTCACCCCGGCCGGCGAGATCCGGGTCTACACCGAGACCCTGGCCCCCCGGACGCCCTGACAGCGGCCGAGCCGATCCAGTGTGGCCGTTCGTGATCGGGCGGCCGCGCCACCTTCACCGGATCGCGTGACCGCGTCACCACGGCCACGGCACCCACCGACCTGCGCGGGTTCCATCCGGGGGAACGGCCCCCCCCGCCGGAGGGCGCGGCAGATGACGGTTCGATCACGCGATCCAGATGAGTGATCATGCAAGGATGGTGGCTCCGAAGTCCATGGAACGGGGCCGCGCTGCCCGTTCCCAGTCCCACCGCCGGGCAGCGTCGTCCCCGCACCCATGGCGGCACGGAGAGCAGCAAGTGCGCTGGAAACGACGTCTATCACGTGTCAGAGTTCGGTAAGCGCCGGAGTGGTTGGATGAACCTGCCCATGACCTCCCTGCCCACTGCCCTCCCGACTTGCAGCCATTCCCCCTCTGGGCCATGCCCCGCCAGATGAGTGAATGTTAAAATCCGCCCACCTCTGGAGGGAGAATGTCAAGTTTCCTGAACCGTCTAATGAACCCACGGCCCCCGGCGCTCGGAGTCGAGATCGGCACCAGCGCCATCAAGGTGGTGGCCCTGCGGCCCGGCTCGCCACCCTCCCTGCTGCACGCTGTGATGGTGCCCACGCCCATCGGCTCGATGCGCGACGGGCTGGTGGTTGAACCTCAGGCCGTCGCGACGGAACTCAAGAATCTCCTCGCGGAGCACCGCATCACCACCAAGTACGCCGTGACCGCCGTGCCCAACCAGTCGGCGGTCACGCGCAACATCATGGTGCCCAAGATGGACCGCAAGGAGCTCCAGGACGCCATCAAGTGGGAGGCCGAGCGCTACATCCCCTACCCGATCGACGATGTCAGCCTGGATTTCGACCTGCTGGACGACCCGGCCACGATTCCCGACGACTCGCAGATGGAGGTCGTGATCGCCGCCGCCCCCACCGAGGCGATCGCCAGACAGGTCGAGGTGCTGCGGCTCGCGGGGCTGGAGCCCACCATCGTGGACCTCAAGTCCTTCGCGGCGCTGCGCGCGCTGCGCGGGAACCTGCTGGGCGAGCACCTCACCAAGAGCACCCTGACGGGCAGCAACTACACCGAGGCCGGCGAGGTCGCGCTGGTCATGGAGATCGGCGCGAGCAGCAGCGTGATCAACCTCGTGCGCGGCGACCGCGTGCTGCTGACCCGCAACATCAACGTGGCCGCCGACGACTTCACGACGGCGCTGCAGAAGTCCTTCGACCTGGACTTCAGCGCTGCCGAGGACGTCAAGCTCGGGTACGCCACCGCGACCACCCCCACCGAGGACGAGGAGGACCTCCTGAACTTCGACCTGGCCCGCGAGCAGTACTCCCCGGCGCGCGTGTTCGAGGTGGTGCGCCCGGTGCTGGGCGACCTGATCACCGAGATCCGCCGCAGCCTGGAGTTCTACCGCGTGCAGAGCGGCGACGTGGTCATCGACCGGACGTTCCTGGCAGGCGGCGGCGCGAAGCTGCGCGGCCTGGCCGCCGCGATCAGCGACGCGCTGGGCTTCCGGGTGGAGGTCGCCAGCCCGTGGCTGACCGTGCAGACCGATCAGGCGAACGTGGACACCGGCTACCTCCAGACCAACGCGCCGGAGTTCACGGTGCCGCTGGGGCTGGCGCTGCGGGGGGTGAACAGCCGTGGTTGAGATCAACCTGCTGCCCCAGCAGTACCGCACCCAGTCCGAACCCAGCGCGTGGCGCTTTGCCATGTACGCCCTGGCCCCCCTGACGGTGGCCGCGATCCTGATTCCCGAGGTGGTCACCGCGACCCGCGTGGGCGACCTGAACAAGCAGATCGACGCCCTGAACGGCGACGTGGCGGCCCTGACGCCGGCCAAGGCGGAATATGACCGGCTGATGGCCGAGAAGCGCGACCTGGATCAGGTCACGTCGATCGCCACGCAGCTCAAGGCCACCAAGACGTACTGGATCAACGACCTCGCGGCCTTCAGCTCGCAGCTGCCCAGCGCGGCCGGCGTGGCGGTCAAGAGCATGACCATGCGTCCCATGGAGCCCAGCGCCCTGACCACGCTGCAGCAGAGCGGCATCTACCTGGGCAAGAACGTCGTGCGCGAGATCGACGTGACCGGCGTGGCGAGCAGCCAGCAGGCGGTCGTGAACTTCCTGCGCACCTTCGAGAGCGATCCCGGCTTCGGCGTGAACTTCAAGACCCTGCAGAGCGACCAGACGTCCAACGAGTACAGCTTCACCGCGACGGTCGGCGTGGTCGCGCCGACGGCCAGCGCCACGCCCGCCGATCCGTCGGCTCCGGCCGGTACGCCCCAGGCCCCACCGGCCGCGCCCGCCGGCAGCGTGCCCGACACCTCCGGCCCGACCAGCAGCGTGCCCAGTGGCCAGGGAGGACGCGATGTCAACTAAGCTCTCGCCCCGCAACCTGTTCCTGGTGGTGCTGGCCGGGTGCATCCTGCTGATCGGGCTGTGGTACATGCTGCGCTTCCAGCCCCGCCAGGCCCAGATCACGGACCTGGGCGGCCAGCTGGACACGCTCAATACGCAGGTGGCCACGCTGCGTACGTCGGCCGCGCGGCTTCCTGCCCTGCGCACCGAGGTCGAGACCATGCGCGTGGATCGTGAGAAGTTCCTGGCCGCCCTCCCGAGCGCCGCGAACTTCGGGCCGGTGCTCGATGAGCTGCGCGTGACCACGGCCGCGACCGGCGCACGCATGAACAACTTCTCGGTCCAGACCGGGACTGTGGCGAACCTGCCCGGCGGCGTGCGGCCGCTGAACCTCACGGTCGGCATCACCGGGAAGTTCTCGCAGGTGTTCCAGACACTGCGGGCCATTGAGACCATGGGCCGGTTCACGACGGTCAGCAACGTGTCGCTCCAGCTGCCGACCGCCACCTCCTTCGATCCTGATCTCGAGGGCTCACTGGGCATGACCGTCTACACCTTCGATCCGGCACAGGCGGCGGCCCAGGCTGGAGCCACGCCGGACGCGCCCGCCGCGCCGAGCGCCCCGCCCGCTTCAGGAGGCACCCAGTGACGCGTGCGCCCGTCAACCTGTCCCGCGAGATGAAGCTGCTGCTGCTGCTGCTGCTGATGGTCGGCCTGATCGGCCTGTGGTATGTCCTCACCAACAAGCCGGCGACCACGGAGCTGTCCCAGCAGCCCCCGGCGACCGGCACCGCCGGCACCGGCGGCGGCACCACGCCGGCCACCGGCGGCACCGATGTCGGCAATCCGGATGCCGTGCCGGTCGCCACGCCGGACACCGCATCGCCGGACGCGTCCGGCCCGGCCCTGGACGTCCAGCCGGACAGCCAGGTGCAGGTAGAGACCATTCCTCCCTTCCCCACCGACGACGTGGTCACCGAGACCCCGGCCCCCGAACCCGTGGTGCCCGACGGGATCAACCCGGACGGCGTGATCGCCGCCACCCCCGGCATCAATCCCTTCAAACCGCTCAGCCTGGATCAGAGCGCCACCGCCGCCACGAACACACGGCCCAGCACGCCCGCGCCGGTGTCGACGACAGACGGCGCAGTGACGGCGAGCGTTCCGGCCCGTCCGGTCGCCCCCCAGGTGGACTCGCTCGGTCAGGGCGGCGGCGCCCTGGGCCTGAGTCCGATCCCCGGCGCGGCTGGCAGTGTGGACGTGGAGTCCGGCAGCGTCAGCGGCGGCGCGCTCCCGGTTCCGGTCATTCCCGGCGCCGACGGCAGTGCCGGTACCGCCGCCACGCCGGTGGTCGTGCCGGTCACCCCGAACGGACAGGAATCCGGCAGCGCTGTGGTGGCCGGGCAGAACCCGACCGGAACGGTCGTCCTGACGCCGCCGGCCCCGGTCAAACCGCCGGTCGTCGGCATGACCGTGCCGGGCACCGTGACCCGACTGCCGGATGCTGCTCCCGCCGCCACCCCGTCCGGCGCCACTCAGGGCGCGGCCGGCGCCACCACCAGCGGTTCAGGGCTCACGGCGACCGCGGTGCCCACGCCGAGCACGCCACAGCTCATCCGGGAACTCGGGGCGGGCTCCACCGGCACCGGCCCGGTCACGGCGACCAGCGCCCTCGACCGGTACGTGAGCGACCAGAACCTCGTGTTCAACGCCGTGGTGCTGGGTCCGATCAACACGGCCATCTTCCGCAGCAAGGCCGGGTACGTGGTGGTCGCGAGCGGCCAGCCCCTGCCGGACTCGAACGTCACGGTGGGCACTGTCACCGCGACCAGCGCCACCCTGAACCTCGGCACCGAATCGACGACTCTTGAACTGGACAAAAGGTGAGCCATGACTAGACGCTACGCATCCCTTCTGCTGACCGCCGCGCTCGGCATGGCCGCCGCGCAGACCACGACCACGCCGGCCACCGCTGCGGCCACCAGCATCGCGGATCCGGCCCTGTCGAACGCCGCCGTGACCTTCGAGATCCGCCGCGCCGGCAGTGACCTGACGTCCATGCTCGTCGCACTTGCCAAGAGTGCGGGCTACGACATCATCATCGAGCCTGGAGCAGACGACGTGCTGCGCGGCGCAGCCGTGTCGGCCGGCGCGGCCCCGGCAACTGGGGCCCCAGCGGCCACAGGCGCGGCCAGCATGGTGTCGTACGCCTTTGCCAACAAGCCGTTCAACCAGGTGTGGCCGCTGGTGCTGGACATCTATGGCCTGAGCTATGACTCGCTGGCGGTCGGCGGGCGCACCGTCCTGCGCGTCGGGATCAAGCCCATCCAGAAGATCGTGAAGCTCCCGGCCAGCCTCCAGGCCAGCGCCGTCGAGCGGCAGCTGAAACTGTCCTTCGGCACCCTGAGGCCCATGACGGCCACCGGCACCGCACAGGAGGGCACCCAGACGCCCGTGACGGTCAAGGACGAGGAGATCGTGCTGGACTCCGCAACCATGCGGATCGTGGCCGAGCCGGCGTCGAACTCGGTGATCATCCGGGGCACGAACCAGGAGGTCGCGCAGGTGCAGGCGCTGCTGTCGCAGATCATTGCAACGCAGCCGGCCGGCGCGAAGGCGGTCACACCGGTCGCGACGGTGCAGCGGATCTACAGCGTCCTGTCGAGCGCACCCGACATCACGGCGCTGCTGACTGCCCAGTTCCCCACCCTGAAGGTCACGCCGGTCGGCACGAGCGGGCAGCTGGTCATCACCGGCCCGCAGGATCAGCTGGAGTCCGCCGTGACGCTGCTGGGTCAGGTGGACAAGGCACCGACCCCGCCCACGGCCGTTCCGAACACCGTCCAGCAGGTGTACACCGTCCGGGGCAAGCAGGCCGACGCCATTGCCCTGCTGGGGGCCCAGTTCCCGGCCCTGAAGGTCACCCCCGTCGGACAGACCGGTCAACTGGTCATCAACGGCCCGCAGGATCAGCTGACGTCCGCCCTGGCGCTGCTCGGCCAGGTGGATCGTCCGGCTGCCGCCGCACCGGGCACGGTGCAGCGGGTCTTCTCGCTGATCAATGCCAGCGCCGAGGAGGTCAAGGCGACCCTGGAAGGAACCCTGGCCCGCGACCTGACCGACACCACGCCGGCGACTCCAGCGAATGTGCCGCTGACCGGCACGGATGCCAACGGCAACCCCACGACTGTGGTGGTGCCAGCAGCGCAGACGGCCGCCGGTCTGGCGGCGTCCCAGGCTCAGGCCCAGGCCCAGCAGGCCGCCGGGGCGGCGTTGACCACCCTGCCTGCCTCGAGCGCCACGATCATCGCGGACGTGCGCACCAATACCCTGATCGTGCGCGGCACCGCCGAGCAGGTCACGCAGATCGCCGACCTGATTCCCAACCTGGACAAGGTCGTGCCTCAGATCAACGTGCAGGTGCGCATCCAGGAGATCACGGACACGGCGCTGCGCTCGCTGGGCGTGGACTGGAAGCTGGGCTTCGGCGGCTTCAACATCGGCCTGGGCCAGTCGGGCCTGAGCGCGTCCTTCGACCCGACCCGCAGTCTGGTGGGCTTCAACCTGGGGCCGACGCTGACCGCGCTGGAGAACCAGGGCATGACCAAACGCGTCTATGACGGCGCCGTGAGCATGCAGAGCGGCCAGCGGTCGCTGACCTCCGCCAGCGGCGCGGACAACGCCTCCAGCAATGCGGCGGCCAGTATCAAGAGTGGTGGCCGGGTCGAGCTCACCATCCCGTCGACCAGCGGGAACATCATCCGGCAGATCGACTACGGCGTGAATCTGGATTTCTTCAGCCCACAGGTCTCGCCCGACGGCACGATCACGCTGCGGGTGCGCGGTCAGATCAACGAGCCGGCCACGCCGCTGCCCACCACGGGTGTGCCGAACATCCTGTCGTTCACCAACTCCGAGGCGCAGAGCACCATCACCTTCAAGAGCGGGCAGACGGTTCTCATGAGCGGCCTGATGAGCACCAACGAGACCAGCAGCACGGTGGGGGTACCCATCCTGAGCAGCATCCCGCTGATCGGCGCAGCCTTCGGCAAGCAGAGCACCAACCGCACGCAGACCCAGCTGCTGGTCGTCATCACCGGTACCGTCGTCCAGTAGCACCGGCCCGGCCTTCAGCGCCCTCCGTCCCGGGGGCGCTGTTCCGTTCGTGGCAGGGTGGGGGTGTGGCACGCCGACTGCCACACCGATAGACCTCTAGACCGCGCCCCAGCGCGGCGGCGCTACGATCGCCCCCATGAGGTATCTGACCGCCGGGGAGTCGCACGGGCCGCAGCTGACGGCCATCATCGAGGGGTTGCCGTCGCAACTGCCGCTGGGCAAGGGCGACATCGACCCCTGGCTGAGAAAGCGGCAGGGCGGGTATGGACGGGGGCGGCGCATGGTCATCGAAACCGACGAGGCCGAGATCCTGAGCGGGGTGCGGGCGGGCCGCACCACGGGGGCACCCGTCACGCTGGCGATCCAGAACAAGGATCACCGCAACTGGGTCGAGATCATGTCGCCCGAGCCCGGTGGGGAGCCGCGCAAGAAGGCCCTGACGGACGCCCGGCCCGGCCACGCCGACCTGACGGGCGGCATCAAGTACCGCCACAAGGATCTGCGCGACGTGCTGGAACGGGCCAGCGCCCGCGAGACGGCGGCGCGGGTGGCAGTCGGGAGCATCGCCCTGAAGCTGCTCTCGGAACTGGGCGTGCAGGGCGCGAATTATGTCGCCAGTCTGGCCGGGATCGAGACGCGACAGGACTTCTCCTGGGATCAGCTCGACGCCATCGAGGACAGCGACCTGCGCACGCCCGACGCCGACGCCGCGGCCCAGATGCGCGAGCGGATCGACCGGGCCAAGAAGGACGGCGACACGCTGGGCGGCGTCCTGGAGGTGCGGTTCCGGGGCCTGCCGGTGGGCCTGGGGTCGTTCGTGCACCATGACCGCAAGCTCGACGGCCGGATTGCGCAGGCGTGCCTGAGCGTCCAGGCCATGAAGGGCGTGGAGATCGGACGCGCCTTCGACAACGCGCTGAAGCCGGGCAGCGGCGTGCATGACGCGGTGTACTACCGGGACGGGACGTATGCCCGCAGCACCAACGGCGCGGGAGGCCTGGAAGCCGGCATGACCAACGGCGAGGAGCTGATCGTGCGGGTGGCCATGAAGCCCATCGCCACGCTGATGACGCCGCTGCCGACCGTGAACGTCGTGACGCACGAGGCCTCGGACGCCGCCCGTGAGCGCAGCGACACGACGGCGGTGCCGGCCGCGGGCGTGGTGCTGCAGTGTGCCGTCGCGTGGGTGCTGGCCGAGGCCATGCTGGAGAAGTTCGGCGGCGACACCGTGCCGGAGCTGCAGGAACGCGTGGCGGCCGCCCGCGCCTACGCCCAGGCGTACTGAGCGGCCAGTGAGCGGGGACGGACGACCCGGACTGCCGCCGGCACAGGTCGAAGCGGGGCTGCGCGAGCATCTGGAGGAGACGTCGGGAACACCGATCACGCTCCCGGCGGGGACTTCCCTTAGACTGTCTCCCATGGTGGCCTCCGGCCTGATCGATCGTCCTGTGAGCTGGGTGGCGCTGGCGGGCTTCATGGGCACCGGGAAGAGCCGGGTCGGCTGGGAGCTGTCGCGGGCGCTCGCCCTGCATTTCGTCGATACCGACAAGCTGATCACCCGGGTGGTGGGCAAGAGCATCCCCGAGGTGTTCGCCGATGAGGGCGAGGGCTACTTCCGGGCATGCGAGCAGGAGGTCGTGGGCCGGGTGAGCCGCCTGGATCACGCCGTGATCAGTCTGGGGGGCGGCACCTTCATCCACGAGGAGAACCGGCGGATCCTGCTGTCCCGGGGTCCGGTCGTGGTGCTGTGGGCCACGCCCGAGACCGTGTACGCCCGCACGAAGCACAGCGACCGGCCGCTGCTGCGCACCGAGGATCCCATGGGCCGGATCCGTCACCTGATGGACGAGCGCGAGCCGGTGTACCGCCAGGGCACCATCCACGTCCACAGTGACGGGCGACCCAGCGAGGAGATCGTGGAAGAGATCATTGAGCGGCTGTGGAACTGGGCCGATGCCCAGCACGCCTGGGCCGAACCCGAGCTGCCGCTTCCGGTCGACCGTGCGACGGATTGAGATCGGTGGGGCGTCCCCCTACGCGGTCACGGTCGGCGCGGGCCTGCTCGACACCCTGCAGATCCGGGAACGTCAGGTCGCCCTGATCCACCCGGACGACCTGCCCCGGACGTTCGTGGAGCGCGTGCAGGCCGCCGTGTCGCCGGTCGTGACCATCAGCGTGCCGGCGCGGGACGCGTGCAAGACCCTGGAGGTCATGGCAGGCGTGCTCTCGCAGCTGGCCCAGGTGGCCCTGCCGCGGGACGGTGCCGTGGTCGGCCTGGGCGGCGGCGCGGCCACGGACCTTGCCGGCTTCGTCGCCGCCAGCTACCTGCGCGGCGTGGCCTTCTACACGCTGCCGACCACCCTGCTGGGCATGGTGGACGCGGCCGTGGGCGGCAAGACCGGCGTGAATCTTCCGGAGGGCAAGAACCTGGTCGGCGCGTTCTGGCCGCCCACAGCGGTGTGGTGTGACACCGACACCCTGGAGACCCTGCCCACGGAGGTCTTCCGGGAGGGCGCCGCCGAGGCCTTCAAGCACGGCCTGATCCAGGATCCCAGTCTGCTGCCGCGCGTGCTGGCGCCCGAGTTCCGCCCCGGTGGCGCCCTGCTCGCAGACACCATCGCCGATGCCATCGCCGTCAAGGCGGGGGTGGTGACCCGCGACCTGACCGAGCGCGGCGAGCGGGCCTTCCTGAACTTCGGGCACACGCTGGCACACGCCCTGGAGGGCGTGACGCACCACGCCGTCCCGCACGGCGAGGCCGTCGGGTACGGGATGCACTACGCCGCGCGTGTGAGCCGGGCGCTGGGCGGCGCCGACCTGACGCCGGACACCCTGGCCTTCCTGCGCTGGCAGCGCCCGGCTCCCCTGCCGGCCCTGCGCTATGAAGACGTCGCGCCGTTTATGGCCCGCGACAAGAAGGCCGACTCGGACGGCGTGCGCTTCGTGCTGCTGCACGAACTCGCGCACCCGTACCTGACGCGGGTGCCGGGGGACGTGCTGCGCGAAGAATTTGCCAGCTGGGCACAGGACGTGGCGGCGCTGTCCCGGGGTCAGGCGGGAGGGCCGACGGGCTGACTGCCGCGCGGTCACCCACGAGAACCCCAGTTCCCGGGTGACCGTTAGACCTGTGAACCGGTCGACGTCAGATCCCGCTACGCTACGGGCATGCTGCTCGTCCTGAACGGCCCGAACCTGAACCGCCTCGGCCTGCGCGAACCGGGCGTGTACGGGTCGCAGACCCTGGAGGATCTGGAACGCCAGTGCGAGGCCTGGGGGGCGGAACTGGGCGAGTCCGTGACCTGCCGCCAGAGCAACTACGAGGGCCAGCTGCTGGAGTGGATCCACGAGGCCCAGGAGCACGGCTTCACTGGCATCGTGATCAATCCGGGTGCCCTGACGCACTACAGCTACGCGCTGCGCGACGCGATTGCCAGCCAGCAGGTGCCGGTTGTCGAGGTGCACATCAGCAATGTGGATGCCCGTGAGTCCTTCCGGCACACCAGCGTCACGGCGGCAGTGTGCAAGGGCAAGATCAGTGGCCTGGGGTTCCTCGGCTACCGACTGGCGATGGAGTACCTGATCGAGAGCGCGTGATCCAGGGCCGGGCGCAGCTGTCTGCCCCTCTCGGGCCGGGCGCCGGCCACGCTGGCACCACGTGAGCAGTCCCCCGTCCGGATATTGACGTCGAACCGGGAGGGGGTCCAGGCATGTCCGCCGGATCCATCCAGTTCGACCCTGGGACGCTCTGGGCACCTCTGGCCAGAGGGTGTGCCCGGGGTGCTCCCCGCGCACCACCGGGGCCGGCAGCGACCGGCCCGGCGGTGGCCGCCCTGGTGTCGGCGATGGGATGACCGACCGCACTCCGGATGATGTCAACCGTGTAAACTGAAAGCCATACCCGTTTTGAAAGCGCTTTCAGAATCCGCAGGAGCTGCCATGATCCGCCCGTCCGCCGCGTCCATGATGTCCCCACCCCATCCGTCCCGGCGGCGTCAGCGCGTGAGCCGCACGCCGGCGCTGCTGCTCGCGCCCTTCTTCGTCGTCCTGCTGGCCTTCGGGCTGTTTCCGCTGCTGTTCTCCTTCGCGATCTCGTTCTTCGACTGGAACCCGCTGGCGACCGTCAGCCGGGCGCGGTTCGACGGGCTGTGGACGTACCAGAACATCTTCACCGATCCCGCGTACTGGCCCGCGCTGATGCGCACGCTGGGCACTGCCCTGAAGAGCGCGCTCATGCAGCACGCGGCGGCCCTGCCGCTGGCCTTCGCTCTGCATCTGACCTTCCGCCGCCTGCAGGGCGTGCTGGGCACAGTGCTGTTCCTGCCGTACGTCACCTCGCCGCTGGCCACCGGGCCGGTGCTGGCCCTGCTGTTCACGATCCTGTGGCGGCCCCTGGGCGACCTGTATTCCGCGCTGTATTCGGGCATCCAGGCCGTGCCGGCGCTGGGTGCCCTGGCCAGCGCCCTGCCCTACTCGCTGGACGCCGCCGGCGCCGAACGGGCCTTCAACCTCGCGTGGAACGGGGTCGGCTGGAACATCCTGCTGTACCTGATGGCCCTGAACGCCATTCCCAGACAGCTGTACGAGGCCGCGCAGGTGGACGGTGCGGGGCTGTTCCGGCAGTTCCGCCGGATCACGCTGCCGCTGATCCGCCCGATGATGTTCGTGGCCTTCACCCTGAGCTTCCTGGCGGCCACGCAGGCGAGCACGTGGAACCCCAGCGCGCCCATCAGCTACGCCACCATGACCATCCCCGAGTACGTGATCCGCACCAGCTTCTGGGACTTCGACGGCGGGCTGGCCGCTGGGCAGACCTGGGTGTACTTCGCGGGGATCGCGGTGGTCGTGGGCATCCTGTACGCCCTGATCGGGCGGCACTTCACGGAACTGGACACGGCGGGGGACGCCAGCGGCACCGAGTCGGCCACCCACATCGCCCCCGCACCGGCCGCCGCGCTGAAACTGCTGATCGGGCTGGCGCTGCTGTCGGCGGTGCTGCCGGCCGCCGGCCTGCTGCTGAACGCCACGCACCCGTACCCGGAGTTCCTGCTGAACATCGGTGACGGCCTGAAGGACAACTACGCCGCCCTGCTGGCGGAGCTGCCCTCGTTCTGGCGCAACGTCTGGAACTCGGTGTACGTGTCCACGCTGGCCGCGACTGGGGCGGTGCTGACCTCGCTGCTGGCGGGCTACGCCTTCGCCCACCTGGACTTTCCGCACAAGCGCACGCTGTATGCCGTCGTGCTGGGCGTCATGCTCTTCCCGGCACTGGCGAACCTGATCCCCACCGTGCTCACCATGGGCCTGCTGGGCTGGGTTGAGCAGCCCCGTGCGCTATGGGTGCCGGCACTGGCGAGCGCCATCGGCATCTTCCTGACAAGACAGTACCTCCAGGCCGCCGTGCCGCGCAGCGTGCTGGAGGCCGCCCGCATCGACGGTGCGCGCACCCCGGCCATCCTGACGCGGATCGTCGTGCCGGTCGCGTGGCCGGTCATGGTCACGGTGTTCCTGCTGACCTTCATCACGCAGTGGCAGACCAGCCTGAACGCGCTGGCGATCCTGCACGATCCCGACCACCGGCTGGTGTCGCAGGCACTGAGCCTCGTGACCGGAGGAGCGCTGTCGCTGGGCGCGGCGATCGCCACACTGCCCACGCTGCTGCTGTTCGCGCTGGCGGCCACGCAGCTCGCACGGGGCCTGAACATCACCACGGGGGGCGGCCCGGCCGCCGCACCCGTGGACACCGTTCCCGCCGGGGGCACCCTGGCCGGAGCCGACGCCGTCCGGGCCGCCGCGTGCCTGATGGTCATCTTCCACCACCTGTCGCAGCGCCTGAACGGCAACGACCAGAGCGGGGTCATCCGGGAGATCCAGTCCTTCGTGATGTCCGGCGCGGTCGGCGTGAGCGCGTTCTTCGTGCTGTCGGGGCTGCTGCTGTCGCTGCCGTTCTGGCGGCGGTATCTGGCCGGACGGAACCGCCCCTCGCTGCCCGAATACGCCCGCCGCCGCTTCCTGCGCATCGCCCCCGGCTTCTGGGCCAGCCTGGGGGTCAGCCTGCTGCTGACCGTCGCCCTGGTGCCGGACGCCGTGAGCCCCTACCTGCGGGCGCTGAGCGCCGCCACCTTCACGTCGTCGCTGCACTGGCTGACCCTGTTTCCCGCCGACCTGAACGGCCCGCTGTGGAGCATCGGCTTCGAGGTCGTGTGCTATGCCCTGCTGCCCATCGGGATGATCGGCCTGTTCGCCATCCGGCGGCGGCACCCGGCGCTGGCCTTCGCGTGGTGGCTGGGCATCTTCGCCGTGACCCTGCTGGTCCACCAGTGGATCCTGACCCATCTGGTGCCCGACGCCGAGGGGCGCGGGTGGCAGTACGGCGTCACCGGCGGCAGCAAGTACTGGGTGCCGAACTACAACCCCGTCGGGCTGTACGGACACTACCTGCTGGGCGTGCTCGCCGCCGGCGTGATCGCGTGGCGCACGCGCAGCGGGCGGGTCACGGCCCGCTGGAACGACGCGCTGGCCGTGCTCCTGATCGCGGGCATCGCGGGACTGCTGTACGCCACGCGCCACGCCCCGGAATTCAGCTTCAGCGTGGGCCGCCAGCCGTACTTCTTCCCCACCTTCCCCCTGCTCGTCGCCGCGCTGCTCGCCACGCTGCCGTTCACGCGCTTCCTGGGCGAATGGCTCGACCGGCCCCTGCGCACCACCGCCCGCCTGAGCTTCGGGCTGTACATCTGGCACTACCTGATCCTCGAACTGATCCGGGTGCTGCACAACCCCCGGTTCGCCTACTTCGGCATCGATGACCTGGGCACGTGGGCACTGACCAGCGCGGCGGCCCTGGCTCTGGCGTACTGGGCGGCGAGCCTGTCCTATCGCCACATCGAGGAGCCGTTCCTGCGCGGGATGCACCGGAAACAGGAGGTCAGGACGGTCAGCGCACGGCCAGAGGCCGCGGACTGATCGCAGGGCCATGTGAACGCCCGACGGTGGGCGACGCCCTGGTTCGTGGCGCTGCGATGCCGTCCCCCGGTTCCCATCCCAGATGTGCCTGAGCGCAATAACGACAGGGCCTGGCCAAGACCAGCCTTCCTGCCCTTCACCACCGAGCCTGGCCTGTGCCGCCGTGCCCAGCTCCGCCCCGTGGACGGCGCTCTCCGTTGCCCGAGCGAGGGCAGACACACAACCCGCGTCTGTGGCATGGGCCCTGCCCACTTCACATCGGGCGGCTTGAGGAGAAGTGGCGTTCAGCGCCGGAAGTCTCGTCCGCCGCACCACCGGACGCCACCCTTCACCGACGTGGCGTTTGCCCGGGTCGGCCCGCCGACCTTGCCCCCCCACCCCCGGATCTGATACCTTGACCTTTAGTGTCTCGCGCTTGGTAGGGCCGAGATTCCCGGGAGGCCCCCGGACACGCACGGAGCTTTCCCCCTGACAGCGCGGGGCGTGTCGCAGCCAAATCCCCTATCTTCTGGAGTACAGCGGTGAAAACCTACATCCCCAACAATGACGAGCAGAACTGGGTCGTGGTGGACGCGAAAGACGTGCCCCTGGGCCGCCTGGCCACCCTGATCGCGAGCCGGATCCGTGGCAAGCACCGCCCCGACTTCACCCCGAACATCATCCAGGGTGACTTCGTGGTGGTCGTGAATGCCCAGCAGGTTGCGCTGACCGGCAACAAGCTGGACGGCAAGGTCTACACCCGCTACACCGGCTACCAGGGTGGTCTGAAGACCGAAACCGCCCGCCAGGCGCTGGCCAAGCATCCCGAGCGTGTGATCGAGCATGCCGTGTTCGGCATGCTGCCCAAGGGCCGCCAGGGCCGTGCGATGCACAGCCGCCTGAAGGTCTACCCCGGTGCACAGCACCCGCACACCGCCCAGAAGCCCCAGACGCTCGAGGTCAAATAATCATGGCGATCCAGCAACCCGAACAGTTCTACGGCACCGGCCGCCGCAAGACCGCCGTCGCTCGCGTGTTCCTCCGCCCTGGCGAGGGCAAGATCGTCGTGAACGGCAAGGAATTCCAGACCTACTTCCGTGGTCTGCTGCGCGCCGTGCACGCCCTCCAGGCCTTCCGTGAGACCGGCACCGCCGGCCGCTACGACGCCGTGATCACCGTCGCCGGCGGCGGCCCGACCGGCCAGGCCGATGCGATCAAGCTGGGCATCGCCCGCGCCCTGCTGAAGGTCAACCCCGACTTCCGCGCCCAGATGAAGCCCAAGGGCCTCCTGACCCGCGACCCCCGCGAGGTCGAGCGCAAGAAGTACGGCCTGAAGAAGGCCCGCCGCGCACCGCAGTTCAGCAAGCGCTGATCTCCAGCACAACACGAGGCCCCCTCCATCCCGGAGGGGGCTTTTCATGTGCACCGGGCGGTCGGTCAGCCGCCGCTCCGGCTGGGAGGCTCGACCCACGACCCGCTGATCTCGCGCACGATCAGGGTGGGCCCGTCGGCGGCGACAATCAGCACGTCGGCGCCCACCGGCGTATCCGGGCCGGTCGCCCGCCAGTCGCTGTCCCCTACGCGGACACGGCCGGTGCCGTTCGTGATCGCCGTCGTGACCTTGACGGTGCGGCCCACCAGTCGGCTCGCACCGAGGTTCATCTCTTCGCCCTCCACACCGCCCAGGGCGAGGCGCCCCACGTACCGCCGGCCGATCAGGACGCTGGCGACGCTGAAGACCGCGAACAGCAGGAGCTGCACGGTCACCGGGATGGGCAGCACGAACACCACCAGGCCAAGAGCGAAGGAGGCCAGGGCCAGCCACACGAAGAACACGCCCGGAGCGACCACCTCCAGAATCAGCAGGGTGGCCCCCAGCACCCACCAGTGCCAGGGCTGCACGCGCTCCAGGGTGGGCAGCCAGTCCACGGCCTCAGTCCTTCCGCCCGCCGAAGGCCTCGTTCGCCACGGCAGCGATGCCCTGCAGACTGCCCAGGATGGCGGTCGCCTCCATGGGCAGGATCAGGGTCTTCTGGTTGGGCGACGTGGCGAACTGCCCCAGCGCGTCCACGTAGCGCTGCGCGATGAAGTAGTTGATGGCCTGGACGTTCCCGGCCGCGATGGCCTCGCTGACCATGCGGGTCGCGGCGGCCTCTGCCTGGGCCTGACGCTCGCGGGCCTCGGCCTCAAGAAAGGCAGCCTGGCGGCGGCCCTCGGCGTTCAGGATCTCGGCCTGCTTCTCGCCCTCGGCCTTCAGGATGGCGGCCTGACGGAAGCCCTCGGCGTCGAGGATGTTGGCGCGCTTCTCGCGCTCGGCCTTCATCTGGCGGGCCATGCTGGCGACCAGATCGGCCGGCGGCTTGATGTCCTTGACCTCGATGCGCGTGACCTTCACGCCCCACGGCTCGGTGGCCTCATCGACCACGGCGAGCAGGCGGGCGTTGATCTGGTCGCGGTTGCTGAGCAGTTCGTCCAGATCCATGCTGCCCATCACGGTGCGGATGTTGGTCATGGTGAGGTTCAGGGTGGCCTGCTGCAGGTTCCCGACCTCGTAGCTGGCCTTGGCGGCGTCGAGCACCTGATAGAACACCACGCCGTCCACAGTGACCAGCGCGTTGTCCTTGGTGATGATCTCCTGGCTGGGGACGTCCATGACCTGTTCCATCATGTTCACGCGGCGCCCGATGCGGTCGACGTACGGAATGATCAGGTTCAGGCCGGGTTTGAGGGTGCGCTGGAATTTTCCAAAGCGTTCCTGCGTCCACTGGAAGCCCTGTGGCACGCTCTTGACCCCGGCGAGCAGCGTGACGATCACGAGCAGCACCAGGACGGCGACGAGGATGGTAAAGCCCATGTTGTTGCCTCCTGACTCCAGTACGCGGCGTTCAGGCCGATGGTTCCCGCACCCTCAGGCCGGGAATGTCCACCGTGACGGCATCCAGCAGCTTCAGCGACTTCCACAGCGGCCAGGGGTCAAGTCCGCCCGCGTGCGCCACGAGCAGGCTGATGACCGTACCGTGCGCGACGACCGCGACAGTGTCCTGCGGATTGGCGCGCATGACGGCCTGCACGGCGTTCCCGAAGCGGGTGCGGGCATCGTCGGCACTCTCCTCGCCGGACACGATGGCCTGCGGGTGGTCGAAGAAGGAACGCATGTCCGCCTCGAACCCGGCCGGATCGGTATGGAAAGGCGCGGTGTAGCGGAGCTGCTCGTGCAGGCCGACCATGGGGCGGTGCGGGACACCCAGTGCCGCGGCCAGCGCGGCGGCGGTCGCCTTCGCCTTGGGTTCCTCGCTGGACACGACGATCTCGGGGCGGGGATCGAGGCGGGCGATCAGGGTGTCCAGGCCGTCCAGGGCATCGTCCGCGAGGTTCCACTCGTGGGCGGGGACGCCGGGAACGATCCTGGGGGCTCCGTGCTTGATCAGGTGCAGGGTGCGCGGCATGGCTCCAGGGAAGCGCATGGCTCCAGGGAAGTACAGTGGCGGCCCCGACCCCACCCCCTATACTCGGCCGGTGCTGCCGCTGGTGAGCCTGAAGGACGTGACTGTGATCGCCGGGGGCCGCACGCTGCTGGGCGGCGTGACGCTGGAGGTGCGGCCAGGCGAGGCCCTGCGCCTGTCCGGCCCGAACGGCGGCGGCAAGACCACGCTGCTGCGTCTCCTGGCCGGCGAAGTCGCGCCGGTGGCGGGCCGCCGCGTGTACGGCCTGGGTGGTCAGGAACGCCACAGTGCCGTGCAGGCCCGGCGCTCCCTGTCGGTGGTCGGCCCCGACGCCGAGGCCTTCTACCTGACCCGTGAGTGGGAACAGACGGTGCGCGACGTGCTGCTGGCCGGTTTCGTGGGCGAGACCCTGAACCTGTGGGGCGCCACTCCCGACGCCGAGGCCCGCGTGGACGAGGTCGCCGCCCTGACCGGACTGGAGCCCCTGCTGGAGCGGGATGTCCGTACCCTCAGTCACGGCCAGCGGCGGCGCGTGATGCTGGCGCGTGCCCTGATGCCCCGCCCGGAACTGCTGCTGCTGGACGAATTCACCGACGGCCTGAGCGTCCGCGCCCGCGCCGACCTGGGCACGGTGCTGCGGGGCATCCACGCCTCGGGCGTGGCCGTGGTGCTTGCCACCCACCGCCCCGACGAGGCCCCGGCGCTGCCCTGGCGCACGGTGCAGGTGGAGCACGGCACCCTGACCTCCCCTCCCTCGGCGCTCAGCCCTCAGCCCTCACCCCTCTCTCTTCCCCCACCGCCCGGGCACGGTGACCTGATCCGGGTGCGCGGCGTGTCCGTGTTCCGCAACGGGCACCTCGCCCTAGGGCCGCTGGACTGGACGTGGTCGGCCGGGGAGCACTGGCTGGTCACGGGCGACAACGGCAGCGGCAAGAGCACGCTGGCGCGGCTGGTCGCCGGGGAGCTGTGGCCGGCGCTGGGCGGCACGGTCGAGCGTCCCTTCCTGCGGCGTGACCTGCTGACCGAGCGGCGGCGGCACGTGGGCGTGGTCAGCGCCGAGCTGGGCATCCGGCAGCGGCGCGAGTGGACGGGACAGGACGTGATCGTCAGCGCGTGGGCCGGCACCGAGGGCTTCGCGGCCGACCTCTCCCCCGCCCAGGTGCAGGCCGTGCAGGAGATCGCCGCCGCGCTGGAGGTCACGGATCTCCTGTCCCGCAACGCCGCCACGCTCTCGCAGGGGCAGCTCCGGCGGCTGCTGCTGGCCCGCGCTGTCGTCCACCGGCCCACGCTGCTGATCCTGGACGAGGGCCTGGACTTTCTGGACGCGGCCAGCCGCGAACGCTTCACGGCGCTGCTGCCCGGTCTGGCCCGCACCGGCACGCACCTCATGGTGATCGCGCACCGGGAGGCCGACGCGCCCGCCGGGCTGACGCACCACCTGCGGCTGTACGGGGGCCGGATCGAGTGGGTGGAACGGCTGGCTGGTGCCTTGCCCTCGGCCTGAGCCCGGCCGATCGCGCGCGTCCGCGTCAGGTTCGGCTCACTTTCGCGCACTACGCTGGGCGGGTGAAACGTGTCGCCCTGACCCTGGCCCTGCTCTCGCTGCCTGCCGTTCCTGCCCACGCGCAGGCGACCACGCCCGCCGCACCGGCAACACCTGCCACGGCCCCCGCCGAGAAATCCGTCGATTCCGTGACCGCGACCAGCCCGAAGGGCTTCAGCATCCGCATGCCCGGCGGGCAGGGCTGGACGCCGCTGAAGAACGTGCCGAACACCGATGTTGCCTTCCTGAACCAGACCGTGAACGGCCTGCGGCCCACCGTCACTGTGATCGTGCAGGACGTGGAACCGGCCATCAAGGCGACCCTGGCGGACTTCCGTGACCTGTACTCACGCCAGATGGTCAAGGACGTGCCGAAGTTCAAGATGCTGGGCGAGAAGACCGTCCGCGTGGGCGGCCAGCCCGCCATCCTGTGGTCATACTCCGGCGACGGGGACGGCGGCCCGGTGCGCTGGACGCAGCTGATCGTGCTGAAGAGCAACCGCCTGTACACGACCACCCTGATGACCCCGACCGGCACGCCCGCCGCCGTCCTCGACTCCGGCCGTGCGATCCTGGATTCGTTCACGCTGACCACGAAGTAACCGAGGTCACCACCGTCATCCGGCGCAGCGGGCGAGGAACACAGTGTTCCTCGCCCGCTGCGCCATGTCGTGTCTCCAGCCGGCCGGATCAGCCCTTCAGTGCGGCCCCGATCGCGTCGGGCAGGGGCGTGGTGGGGCGGCCGATCAGGCGGGAGAGGTCGCCGCTGTGGGTGCTCAGTTCGCCCCGCGCGATGCCGGCGTCGCTGTCAGCGAATACGGCCGCAAGGGAACCAGGCAGGCCGAGGCCGGTCAGGGCGGCCGTGTACTCCGGGACACTCTGGTTCACGTACGCGTAGGGCTGGCCGGTCTGACGGCTGATCTCGCCGGCAATATCAGCCAGCGTGACGGGCGTGTCGCCGCCGAGTTCGTAGGTCGCGTTCGCGTGGCCGTCGGTGCTCAGGACGGCGGCGGCAGCCTCGGCGTAGTCCTCGCGGGGGGCGGGGGTCACCTGGCCGTCGCCGGCCGCGCCCAGGAGGACGCCGTGCGGAAGACTCTGGGCGAGGTTGCCCGTGTAGTTCTCGGTGTACCAGCCGTTACGCAGCAGCGCGAAGGGCACGCCGGAATCACGCAGGATCGTCTCGGTGGCCTGGTGGTCGGCGGCGAGCTGCATGGTGGACGTGTCAGCGTTCAGGATGCTGGTGTACGCCAGGAGCTGCACGCCGGCGTCCCGCGCCGCCGCGATGACGTTGCGGTGCTGGCCGGGTCGGTCGTCAAAGTCGTTGCTGGAGATCAGCAGCAGCTTCTGGATGCCGTCCAGGGCGGCGGCCAGGGTCTCCGGGCGGTGGTAGTCGGCGTGGCGCACCACGACGCCCTGCGCGGCCAGATCCTCCGCCTTCGCTGGATCACGCACCAGGGCGGCGACGCTGCCCGCCGGCACACCCCGGTCAAGCAGCGCGTGGATCACGAGGCGACCCAGGTGGCCGGTGGCTCCGGTGACGGCGATGGTGGGGGCCTGTGTGCTGGAGGTGGTCATGGTGAACTCCTTTGAGCGAGAGACGGTGGCTGGATGGTGTAAACGAATTACTTACATGCTGGTCAAAAAAAAACAGCCCGCCCGTGCGGCCAGATCCGAGAGCACGTCGGCCAGCGTGGTGCGGGCGAGTTCCCGTTCCATGGCGGCCTGGGCCTCTCCGAAGCGCTGTTCCAGGGTCGCCTGGATGTTGGCCCCGACCGGGCAGCGGGGATGCGGATGCTCGTGCAGCCGGAACACGGAGTCCTGGCCGTTGACGGCCCGGTACACGTCCAGCAGCGTGATCTGCGCGGCCGGCCGGGTCAGGGCCGCGCCGGCGACCCCGCGCTGCGTGCTGAGCAGCCCCGCGCGGCGCAGCAGCCCGGTCACGTTGCGGATCACGACCGGGTTGGTGCCCACGCTGGCGGCAATCTCGGCAGAGCTCGCGTGCTCCGGGTACGAGCTGATCAGGGACAGCACATGGACAGCCACAGCGTACTGACTGTTCATGCGACGTTCCCCGTGACCAACATGTAACCAGTCTACTTACATCTCGGAATCACTGTCAAGAGCCGGTCCGTCGCCTCTGGCTCAGGACGATACGAACTGATCGGCCCAGGCGTGCAGGAAGGCCCCCAGCCCAGGCTGCTCGGGCACCTGCGCGTGGGCGTGGCGGGCCAGCAGCGGCAGGGTGCCCACCTGCACGCCGTAGCCCGCGATCTCCAGCATGGCCTCGTCGTTGTCGCTGTCCCCGAAGGCGACGGTCTGGTGGGACGGCACACCCAGCGCGTCCGCGATCAGCGACAGGGCCGCGCCCTTGTGGGCCCCGACCGGCGTGACGGTCAGGAAATGCGGGTACGGCTCCTGTGCCCCGGTGAGCACCAGATGCGGATGCGACCCGCGCAGCTGTTGCGCGAAGCCCGCCACGTGCGGGTGAAAGTACCCGACCTTCAGGATCTCGCCGCGCGGCGCGTCGGCCAGCGGCCGGTACCCGCGTGCGACCATCCACGGTTCGGGCTCGGTGCCGGGCGGCACGTCCAGGTACAGATGCGTGGCCGTGAACAGGACGACCCGCGCGCCGTCCAGTTCATGGGCCAGCACACCCTCCAGATCGTCCGGCGTGAACACGGCCTCGGTGTGCAGCGTGCCGTTCACCTCGATGCGGCCCCCGTTGTTCGTGGCGACTGCGTCGGGCTGCATGACCTCGTGAACGCGCACGGGCGCGGCGTCCCGCCCGGTGATGATCGCCAGTTTCACGCCCAGCTGCCGCAGCCGGCCCAGGGCACTCACGACATCGGCCGCCACGGCGTCTCCCCGATCCGGGATCAGGGTGCCGTCCAGATCGAAGGCCATCAGCAGGGGCAGGGTGGTGGGAGGGGGGGCGCTCACCGCCCAAAGCTACCGCATCGTCACGGACTGCCAACAGAACCGCGCCGCCCCACGGTGGGAGGCGGCGCGGCGCTGGACGCGTGGGGCTTACTCGCCCTGGGCGCTCTCGTTGGTCTCAGCCGGAGCGGCCTGGGCGCTGGCGGCCTCAGCCTTGCTGGCCTTGCTCGCGGCGGCGTCCTTCATCACGCGGCTGCGGTCGCTCTTGATGCGGGCGGCCTTACCACGCAGGTCGCGCAGGTAGTACAGCTTGGCGCGGCGCACCTTGCCGCGCTCCAGCACCGTGATCCGGGCAAGCAGCGGGCTGCTGAAGGGGAACACGCGCTCCACGCCCTCGCCGAAGCTGATCTTGCGCACGGTGAAGCTCTTGCGGCTGCCCGTGCCGTTCAGGGCGATGACCACGCCCTCGAAGGCCTGGTTGCGGGTGCGGTTGCCTTCCACGACCTTGGTCTCCACACGGACGGTGTCGCCGGCGCGGAATTCAGGGTGATCCGTCTTGATATGGGGCTGCTCGACGGCGCGCAGGATGGCCCCACGGTTGACTTTCACGGCGTTCTGCATATGTGCTCCTCTGGGCAGCGGACCGCCCCACGATCCCACACGCGCGGGCAGAGGCGTTCGTACTCCGGTACTCCTGACCCACGCACGCTGGCGTCAGGTCAAACCGGAGCAGTATACGCGGATCCGGCGTCGCCAGCAAGGGCCGGTGGGTGGGCCGTCGCCCGCGCACCGATATGAAATCTGCACCACATCACACTTGAACGGCCCGGGCCACGGCAGCATCGGCCATGTGACCTCCCCCCAGCTTCCAGACGATCTCCTGGCCGGAGCGGAACATGCGGCGGCCCTCCAGCGCCGCCGGCTTGCCGAGGCGCAGGCCCGTGAACACGTCGGCGCCGCCGGCTGGGCACAGTCCAGCACGCTCGAAGCGATCATCCGCGCCGGCCAGGAGGGCCTGGTGGCGACCGAGGCGCTGCGGCAGGTGGTCGACCTGACAGGCGAGCAGCTGCGCGCCCTGCCCCTGTCGATCGACGACACGCAGCGCGCGGAACACGTGGCCCTGCTGAGCAGCGTGATGAGCAACGGACAGGGCCAGATCGAGGTCGCGCAGCATATCAACGACCTCGTGAGTCAGGCGCTCACGGCCGTGACCACCACGCCCCTGACCGACATCAGCGTGCGGCAGCTCAAGGACGTGCAGCAGCGGGTGATGGATCAGGTCGAGACCCTGCACACCATCATCTCGTCGGCCCATGCCCAGACCGCCACGCTCGAGGAAGTGCAGAGGCTCGACCAGGTAATCGCGCAGCACCAGCAGAAGATCCGCGACCTGCGGATGGAGAGCGCCGCCACCGAGGCCGAGGCGCTGGCCCACGCCGGCGAGGGCATTGTGCAGCGGCTGGGAGAACTCGACGACGCGGCCCCGACGCAGCTGTCGGCCCTGACGCGCATCGGGGAGGCCGTGAGCGAGCAGGTCGGGGCGACCGGCGCCGACGCGGAGGACAAGGCCAGGACGCTGGAACAGCTTGCCGGCGACATGCAGGATCGGGCGGACGAGCTACGCGGCTCCGGCTCTGGCTCCGCCCCGGAGTGACAGCACGACACCGGGCCGGACTCAGGCCAGCGTGATCCAGTACCGCCGGATCTCCTTCTCGTAGTTCGGCACGCGAAATTCGCCTTCCAGCTCGCCGCCGTTCACCTCGATCACGCGGCGTGATCCCACGTTGTCCACGTCACAGGTCACGAGCACGCGCGTGAGGCCCAGGGCCCGTGCCCGCTCCAGCGCCAGCCGCAGGGCCAGCGTGGCGTACCCCCGGCGGCGCATGGACGGCCGGATCTCGTAGCCGATATGCCCGCCGAACTCGCGCAGGCGGGCGTTCAGGGTGTGCCGGATGCTCACGCGGCCCAGGTACGTTTCGCCGTCCACAAGCCACAAGTATTCGGAGTTCACGAAGCCGACGGGCGGGACGGCGGGCGGCTCGAACCGGCGCAGGTGCGCCAGGAAGGCCGGGAAGTCGCGTTCGAGTTCGGCCGGGTCGGCGCTCAGGGTGTCGCCCAGACCGCTGCCAGTCAGCTGCGCCTCGCGGACGGCGGCCAGAAAGCTGTCTGCGTACTGCTCAGCCGGGGGAACGAGGATCGGCATGGGCCAGTGTGGCAGCCCGGCCCGCCCGTGTCATACGGCATCCGGCTCAGTACAGTTCGTCGGTGTAGGCCTTCTCCAGCAGATCCTCGGTGCGCTGCACGGCCGTTGCCGGATCGTCGCCGCCGAAGACGGAGGCGAACTGCCTTGCTCCCAGGGAACGCCCCGGGGCCTCCCAGGACTCGGGCTGCCACAGGCGCGAGCGGATGAAGGCCTTGCCGCAGTGCATGAAGCACCCGCTGATCTCGACCCGCGTACACAGCAGGGCGGGTTTGCCGTTGGCCTGCAGCTCCGCCAGCAGCGCCGGGTCGCGGTGCAGGGTCGCCGTTCCCTTGACCCGCAGCGTCTCGCGCTGGTTCGGGATGACGAAGATCAGCCCGATCTCGCCGCTGCGCAGGATGTTCCGGAAGCCCATGGTGAGGCGGTTGCCCGGCCGATCCGGAATGAGCAGGCGGCCGGCGCCGTCGATGTGAACGAAGCCCGGCGCGTCCCCCTTCGGCGAGACGTCGACATGCCCATCCGCGTCGATGGTGGACAGGAAGACCAGCGGCGCGCGCCGGACGAACTCGGTCATCACATCGTCCAGGCGCGGCAGGATCTTCGCCCGGACAGCCTCGGCGGGCGTGCCCATGACGGCCTCGAGTTCAGCTTCCGTCGTGATGCGGTGATCGTTCATGGCTCCTCCGTGGATCCGGGTCTGGCTCATGGTCATTGCACGTCACCCCGGCACACCGGCGGTTCGCCGTCCTATACAGGGGTGTTGTCCCGCCCGGAAGGACGCCCCGCCCCGGGAGCGGCCACCGATCACGCGGCGCGTCGGCACTCACCAGCGGCAGTGGTCAATCTGGCCCGGAATTCGGCTGCCGACACGGTAGACGCCCGCACCCCCGGTTTACAATCCAGAGCATGACGGCCCCCGACTTCACGATCCGCGACCTGGGCGTCATGCCGTACCGGGACGCCTGGGCGCTGCAACGCGAGCTGCACGCGCAGGTGCTGGAGGGGGGGAAGCCCACCCTGCTGCTCGTCGAGCACCCCCCGGTGCTCACGCTGGGGCGCAAGGCGCGCGAGGGCACGAACATCGTGGTGACCCGCGAGTATCTGACCGCGCAGGGCATCGAGGTGCTGGAGATCGAGCGTGGCGGGGACGTCACGTACCACGGCCCCGGACAACTGGTGGCGTACGCGATCTTCCCGGTGGGCCGCCGGGTCGTGGACTTCCTGCGGCTGCTGGAGGACGCGACGATCACGGCCCTGCACACCCTGGGTCTGCACGATGCCCGCCCGAATCCCGGCTACGCGGGCGTGTATGTCGACCCGCGCCACGTGAACGGACATCTCTACGACCAGAAGATCGCGTCCTTCGGCGTGGCCGTGAAACGCCACGTGGCCCTGCACGGACTGGCGCTGAACGTGACCACGAATCTCCAGCACTTCGATCTGATCGTCCCCTGCGGACTGACGGACACGCAGATGACCAGCGTGCAGCGCGAATACGACCGGCGCGGACTACAGCGCACAGCGAGCATGGCCGACGCGAAGACGGCCCTCGCGGACGCCTTCACCACCACCTTCGAGACCTACGACTGGACGCTGCCGCAGCTCGCGGTGGCGGGGAGCTGAGCCGCATGACCCATACCGAGAACCCTGGCACCGAGAAAGAAGCGAAATTCGTCAAGAACGGCATCTACCGCAAGGACTCCGTGCGCGTGCGCGAGCAGAAGCCCGAGTGGCTGAAGGTCACGATCCCGACCGGCGGTGTGTACGGCGAGGTGCGGAAGATTGTCAAGGAGCACCGCCTGCACACCGTGTGCGAGGAAGCCATGTGCCCGAACATCGGCGAGTGCTGGTCGCGCGGCACGGCCACCTTCATGCTGATGGGCCACATCTGCACCCGCGCGTGCAAGTTCTGCGCCGTGGACACCGGCAACCCCATGGGCAGACTCGACCTCGACGAGCCGGCCAACGTCGCCCAGAGCGTGGCCCTGATGGGCCTGAAGTACGTCGTGCTGACCTCGGTCGACCGCGACGACCTGCCGGACGGCGGCGCGTACCACTTCGCGAAGACCGTGCAGGCCATCAAGAAGGCCAATCCGGGCACCCGCGTGGAGGCCCTGACGCCCGACTTCGGCGGCAACACGCACTGTGTGGATCTGGTGCTGGACAGCGGCGTGGACACCTACGCGCAGAACCTGGAGACCGTGCGCCGCCTGACGCACCCGGTGCGCGACATCCGCGCCGACTACGACCAGACGCTGGCCGTGCTGGCCCACGCCAAGCAGGTGCGGCCCGACGTGATCACCAAGACCAGCATCATGCTGGGCCTGGGCGAGACGCGTGAGGAGATCACGGAGGCCATGCGCGACTGCCGCGCCGCCGGGGTGGACGTCCTGACCTTCGGCCAGTACCTGCGACCCACCATGCACCACCTGCCCGTCGAGCGCTACGTGACCCCCGCCGAATTCGACGAGATCCGCGAGGAAGGCATGGCCCTGGGCTTCATGGAGGTCGTGTCTGGCCCCCTGGTGCGCAGCTCCTACAAGGCCGAGCAGATCGTCATGGACAAACCGGGCAACCTGCCGGAGCACCTGGCCCATCTGGACGCCGGCAGCGAACTGAGCCTCATCTAAAGGATGGACATCGGAGGGGACGAGTCCGGGAACGCCCGGCTCGTCCCCTCTCTCCTGTTCTCCCACGCCTGGATCACCCGCTGCACGGTGTCGTCCAGCGGATCGGCGCAGGACAGTGCGAGGTCGTAGCGGGTGAAGGTGTGCACCGTCAGCGCGTCCCGGCGGGCGTCGCCCAGACGGCGGTCGCCCCGCGCGAGTTCGCGGCGTTCCAGTTCCTCCACGGGGCAGTGCAGACCGACCAGAAACACGTCGAAGCCGGTCAGACACGTGCGGAACTCCTGCCACATGGCGGGCGTCTCGATGATGTAGTCCACGACGAGGCTGTTGCCGGCCGCGAGCAGCGCGGGCAGACAGGCAGTGAAGCCGCTGAAGACCTGCGGGCGGATGGCCTGCCACTCGCGCACCGTCCCCTGTGTCGTGCGCGGCAGCACGGTATCGCCGAACATGAAGAAGTCCAGGCTGAAGTGCAGGAACGGTACTGGCAGGGCGTCCCGCAGCGCGTGCGCGAGCGTGGACTTTCCGGCGCTGGACGCGCCGTTGATGAGGATCAGGGCACCGGTCATCTGCACAGTCTGCGGCCAGCGCGGCCAGGAGACCTCGGCCAGATGGCGGAGCGGCGAGGGCGCGGGCCGTGCCGTAATGCCGCCGTAACTCGCGGGGCCGAAGGTACCAGGCAGGAGGTCAACCATGCTTGTCAGGGACGCCATGCACCCCCGGGTCGTGACCGCCGACCCGAACGAGACGCTGCCAGAGGCCGTGGTGAAGATGCAGGAGCTGCATGTCAAACGTCTGCCCGTGATGCACGGGGGGCGGCTGGTGGGCATCCTGACCGACGGCGAGGTGCGCCAGCATCTGCCCACCCTGGACGAGGGCCTGACCCCGTGGGCCTTCGCGGGCCGGGCCGGACGAGTCCATGTGCGGGAGGCGATGCGGATACCGGTGTTCACGGTGCTGGCCACCGAGCCCCTGGACCGGGCCATGACGGTCATGCTCGACCGGCGCGTGGGTGGGCTGCCCGTGCTGGACGACGACGGCCAGCTGTGCGGCATGCTGACCCTGACGGACGTGCTGCGGGCCTCCACGCACGCCGCCCGGCTGGAGTGGGGTACGGTGGAACAGCACATGACCACGGCTGTCGTGAGTGTCCCGGTCACTGCCCCCGCCGCCGATGGCGCCGCCCGGCTGACGGTCAGCCGCCTGCATGTCCTGCCGGTGCTGGACGGCCAGACCCTGGTCGGCCTGCTGCACGAGCGGGACGTGACCCAGGCGGTCGGGCGGGCACAGGCCATCCACGGCAAGACCCTGATGGGTGCCCAGTTCCTGCTCGACGGCCGCACCGTGCGCGACCTGATGCGTGCGCCCAGCGGCGTCCTGCGCGAGAGCACGCCCCTGCACGACGCGCTGACCCGCATGCTGGAACTCGACGTCCACGGTCTGCCCGTGATCGACCTGGACGGCACCCTGCTGGGGGTCGTGACCATCAGCGATGTGCTGCGGGCCATGCTGCGCCGCGAGCCGCACCCCTCATGATCCCGGCAGCTCACAACATCACCTGAAGCACGGTCACGCCCGCACGGACATGGTGTACTCCACGCATGTTCACAACGCACCGGGCCGCGCTGCTGGCGCTGGCCGCCATGGGCGCGGCGCTCACCACCACCGCCCGCGCCACCCTGGAAGACGATGCCCGCACCATCCTGACCTACGGCCCACGCGTGGCCGGTTCTCCCGCCAACGAGCAGGCCCGCACCTACCTGGAGGCGCAGTTCCGCGCCCTGGGCTACGAGACGCGCCGCCAGCCCTTCAGCTACCCCCGCTTCGACGACCTGGGTTCCGACGTGCAGGTGGGCACGCAGACCCTGACCGGCCGCGCCATGCAGGACTCGGTGGGCGGCAGCGTCAGCGGCGCGGTGGTGCGTGTGCCCGGCATCGGCAGCCCCGAGGACTTTGCGAAGGTGGATGTGAAGGGCAAGGTCGCGGTGGTTCAGCGCGGCCAGATTCCCTTCGTCCAGAAGGCCCAGAACGCGATCGCGGCCGGGGCGACCGGCGTGATCATCGTGAACAACACCCAGGGCGAACTGCGCGGCACACTGGGCAGCCGAACCGCCCTGCCCGTCCTGGGGGTCACGCCTGCCACGGGCGAGGCGCTGAAGGACGGCGCGAGCATCACCCTGAACGTCCGCGTGCGCGAGGGCGACGTGCAGGCCGTGAACCTGATCGCGTATAAGAGCGGCGTGACCGCCCCGCAGATCCTGTTCGGGGCACACATGGACTCTGTGGCCGGTGCGCCCGGCGCGAACGACAACCTGAGCGGCAGCCTGACCGTGCTGGAGATCGCCCGCCGTGCCGCGACCACGCCCCTGGGCACCCGCAGCTACTTCATGCTCTTCGACGGCGAGGAGGACGGCCTGCTCGGTTCCCGCGCCTTCGTCAAGGACAACACCGCCCTGGTCGGCGGCCTGAAGGCCATGCTGAACTTCGACATGGTCGGTGTGAACGCCGCGCCCCTGACCGTCTCGGGGACAGCCAGTCTGGCCGAGACCGTCCGCCGGGCTGGTCTGTCCGCCCGCGACTCGGACATGGGCCGGAGCGATCACGTGCCTTTCCAGCAGGCCGGCGTGCCCGCGCTGATGTTCTACCGGGGCGAGGACGCCAACTACCACCAGCCCGGCGACACGGTCTATGACCCGGCGCTGCTGCGCGACACAGCGGACGTGGCCGTGAAGGTGGCCGATGCGGTGCTGAGTGCCGTACCCGCGAACTGAGGCCCACAAGCAAAAGCCCCCGCCATGCGCGGGGGTTTTTGTGGTGCGGATGCCCAGACTTGAACTGGGGACCTCACGCTTATCAGGCGTGCGCTCTAACCAGCTGAGCTACACCCGCGCACCGTGGGCCACTGCCCTTGCGGACAGGCGGCAGTCAATGTAGCAGGGGGGCGGCGGGGTGTCAACGCTGGGGCGCCGGGCGTCAGCGGGGCCAGGGGGTGGTGCCGGGCGGCGGCGTCAGGCTGGCGTGGATATCCAGCGCGTAGCGGTCGGTCATCCCGGCGACATAGTCGCACACCGCACGCTCTGTTCCCCACGTGGCGGCCAGATCACGGTACGGCGGCGGGAGCATGCTGGGCCGGGCCAGCAGCGCGTGGAACAGCGTGGTCAGCACCCGGCTGGCCTGCTCGACCTGCATCTCGACGCGCCAGTGGCGGTACAGGTTCTCGCGCAGGAAGGTGGCCGAGCCGCGCAGCAGGTCGCGGACATGCGGGCTGTACGTGATCAGCGCGTGCGGGGACGTGCGGGCGGCGTGGGCACTGTCCAGAGGCGCGGCATGCAGGGCGGCGTCGCTGCTCTCGCTCAGGTCGGTGATCAGCCACCCCAGCAGTTCGCGGTGCAGGTGCCGCCGCTCGCGGTCGGAGATCCGCGTGCCGTCCACCCCGGCGCGGCCAAGCAGCTCCCGCCACAGCGGCACGTCGGCCAGCTGGGCGGGGGTCAGGAGGCCGCTGCGCAGGCCGTCGTCGAGGTCGTGGGCGGTGTAGGCCAGGGCGTCGGCGGCGTCCACGACCTGCGCCTCCAGGCTGGGACGGCCCAGGTCGGCGCGGTCGTGCTTGTTCAGGCCGTCCAGGGTATCCAGCGTCAGGTTCAGGCCGGGCGCGTCCGGGCGCCGGTATTCCAGCAGCGTGACGATCCGCCGCGCCTGGGCGTTGTGGTCGAAGCCCCCGTGCCCTTCCATCAGGGCGTTCAGGACGCGTTCGCCCGCATGACCGAAGGGCGGGTGCCCCAGGTCGTGGGCCAGGGCGATGGTCTCGGCCAGGGTCTCGTTCAGGCCCAGGGTCAGGGCGACGCTCCGGGCGACCTGCTGCACCTCCAGCGTGTGGGTCAGGCGCGTGCGGTAGTGGTCGCCGCTGGCGTTCAGGAAGACCTGGGTCTTGGCCTCCAGCCGCCGGAAGGCCGTGGTGTGCAGCACCCGGTCGCGGTCTTTCTGGAAGGCGGTGCGGGTGGCACCCTCCGGCTCCGGGTGCTCGCGGCCACGTGACTCCTGGCTCAGGGTGGCGTACGGAGCCAGCGTGGCGGCCTCGCGGGCCTCCAGTTCAGCGCGGGTGACCATGCGGACAGTCTGGCAGAGAGAAGGGCGCAGAGGGATGGCAGCAGAGGGCAGAGGGCTTGAAGCTCCGCGCCCCAACTCTGTGCCGTCTGCTGTCTGCCCTCAGCTCTCGGCAGCCTTATACCAGTTGCGGTCCCAGCGGTGCCCGTACAGCTGCTGCACCTGCTCGGCTGGCAGCCCCTTGCCGTCGGCCAGGGCGACGTTGCGCTCGACGTTGCGAACCGAACGCATACCCACGATCACGGTGCTCACAGCCGGATGCGACAGCACGAAGCGCAGGCTGGTCTCGGGCAGCTGAGCGGTGCTGATCCCCAGGTCGGACTCAATGGCCCGCAGGTGCGACTGCAGCTCGGACTTGCGGGCGCCGCCGAAGTACGAGTTGCGCCAGTCGCCGTCCGGGAAGGTGGTCTCAGGCGTGATGTTCCCGGTCAGGCTGCCCTCGTCGAGGGCCACGCGCACGATCACGCCGACGCCGTTGGCGCGACAGGCGTCCAGCAGCCGATCCTGCGGCGACTGGTCGAACACGTTGTAGATGACCTGCACGGTCTCGACCACGCCGGCCTCGACCGCCTTCACGGCGTTGTCCGGCTGGTGGTCATTGATGGAGATCCCGAACGAGCGGATCTTGCCGTCCTTCTTGAGCTGCGCCACGGCGTCCTGCCAGTCGCCCTGTCCCAGCCACGCGTCGTTCCAGACGTGGAACTGCTGCACGTCGATGGTGGGCAGGCCCAGGCGCTCCAGGCTGGCGTCGGTCATGGCGACCACGTGGTCAGCGGGGAAGGCCTGATCGGCGGTGGTGCTGTCGGCGGCGGGCCACTGCTGGTTCTTCGGGCTGATCTTGGTGGCGACCAGGGTTCCGGGGTACTCGCGGGCGACCTGACCGACCAGCCGCTCGCTGTGGCCGCTGCCGTAGCCCATGGCCGTGTCGATGAAGTTGCCACCCAGGTCGAGGTAGCGGCGCAGGGCTCCCAGGCTCTCGTCGTCCTGGGCGCCGATCCACATGTCCGCGCCGATGCCCCACGCGCCGTAGCCGATCTCGGTGACGTTCAGGCCGGTGCGGCCCAGGGGGCGCTGGTGCAGGCGGGTGTTCGAAGTGGTCATACGGGGACTGTAACGATTCAGGGTGGATGAATCCAGCCACGCAATCTTCACGCGACCCCCCGGAGTACGCTGCGCGGATGACTGCCCCGGCCCCCGCTCCCCTGCCCGTCATCTCCCCGCAGGTGCGCCGGCTGGCAACCGTGGGACTGGTCGTCGGGGTGTTTCTGGCCGCGCTGGAGGCCAGCGTGGTGGCGACCGCCATGCCCAGCGTGATCCGCGAGCTGGGCGGCGAGCATCTGTACGCCCTGCCGTTCGCGGTCTACCTGCTGACCAGTACGGTGTCCAGCCCGCTGTGGGGCCGCGCCAGCGACATCGTGGGGCGCCGCCGCCTGTACCTGTGGGGGGTGGTGATCTTCCTGATCGGCTCGGCGCTGTGCGGGATCAGCCAGAACATGCCCACCCTGATCGCGGCGCGGGCCGTGCAGGGCATCGGGGCCGGGGCGCTGCTGCCGCTGACCCTGACCATGATCGGGGAGCTGTACACCCTGGCCGAGCGCAGCCGCGTGCAGAGCTTCATCTCCGGTGTGTGGGGCGTGTCGGGCCTGCTGGGGCCGCTGCTGGGCGGCTGGCTGACCGAGGCGCTGTCGTGGCGCTGGACGTTCTACGCCAGCCTGCCGTTCGGGATTGCCGCCCTGATCATCGCCCTGCGCTCGTTGCCCGAGACCGGGCAGCCCCGCGCGGCCAACCTCGACTGGCCCGGAGCCGTGCTGTTCACGGCGGGTAGCGGCCTGATCGTGTGGGGGCTGGAACAGCGCCAGTGGGTGCTGGTCGGCGTGGGTGCCCTGATCCTGCTCGCGGCCATCGCGGTCGAGCGGCGGCACCGCGATCCTCTGCTGCCCATGCGGGCCCTGCGCGACCGCCTGCCGCGCGTCGCCTTCGCCGGGAACCTGCTGGGGGGTGCGGCGTACTTCGGCGTGATCGCGTATCTGCCGCTGTACGCGCAGGGTGTGACGGGCGGGAGCGCCACCGCGGCCGGCGCCATTCTCACGCCCATGCTGGTCGGGTGGACGCTGACCGCCATCGTGACCGCGCGGCTGGTCAAGACCGTCCCGCTGGCCCGCATCGCGCAGGCCGGCTTCCTCGTGCTGGTCGTGATGTTCGCCGCGCTGATCTTCGCCGTGCATGCGCCGCTGTGGGTCACGAGCGTCCTGGGCTTCGCGGTGGGCACCGGCATGGGCTTCGCCATGCTCAGTCTGCTGCTGGCCGCGCAGGAGGGCAGCCCCCGTGCCGAACTGGGCGCTGTGACCAGCGGCGTCCTGTTCGCCCGTCAGATGGGCGGCGCCCTGGGCGTGGCCCTCATGGCCCTGCTGATCGGCCCGGCGGCCATCGAGACGGGTGGCTACCAACTCGCCGAGGGCCTGCGCCGCGCCTACGAGCTGTCTCTGGGCCTGGTGATCGTCGCCTTCGTCCTGAGCCTGCTCCTGCGCGTGATCCCTGCCAGTCAGAGCGGAAGGGCCAGCGAGCGGCCAGTGAGCGTGGAGTAGGGAGAGAAGAACCCCTCACCCTTCCGTCGCTCCGCTCCTCCCTCTGCCACGCTTGATGTGAGATGAGAAGAGGCCGTTTCGGGACAAAATAGAAATTCGGCGTCCAGTACGAGGGCGAGCTGCGCCCGCCACCCCCTCCCAACCTCCCCCGCAAGGGGGGAGGGGTTAAAACATGGCGTCTACGTTGATGGAACTTTGTTCAGGCGGGGAGGAGCTGAAAACCGAAGCCCCTGCCCCTGACCGAATGCCATCGGGCGCAAAGCGCACGGGCGGTGACGGCGTGAACGCAAGAAGCAGGTATGCCGCCTCCACAGCCTGGAGAACACGGCCACCAGCGCCGTCCAACACGCACTTTGCCGAGCGCAGCGCTGAGCTCCCCTGCCCCTCTGGGGTAGGGGCTGGGGGTGGGGTAGCCCGCCGCAGGCGCCCACCTTCCACCCCACCTCCTCACGCCACCGGGTAGAAGAACACCGCGAAGGCCAGGATGGCGTACACCCCCAGCAGCAGGACCCCCTCCAACCAGTTCGTCTCGCCGTCACGGACGACCGAGTTCCCGATCAGCACGGCCGCGCCGATGGCGATGAGTTCCAGCGGGGTGACGACCAGGTTCATGGGCTTGCCGACGATCAGCCCCGCCAGCACCAGCAGCGGCGCGACCAGCAGCGCGACCTGCACGGTGGAACCCAGGCTGATGGTCATCGAGAGATCCATCTTGTTGCGCAGGGCGAACATGACGGCGGCGGCGTGTTCGGCAGCGTTGCCGATGATCGGGATCAGGATCAGGCCGACGAAGAACTCGGTCAGGCCCAGGCTGGCGGTGGCGGCTTCCAGGGTACCGACTAGGAATTCCGACATGAAGGCCACGCCGATCGTCGCGGCGGCCAGCACCCCCACGGCCACCGGAACGCTCCACAGCGGGCCGTCGTGCTCGTCGTGGGTGCCCTCGTCGTCGGACGTCGAGAGGATGTCCTTGTGGGTGCGCAGCGTGAACAGGATGTACGCGACGTACATGATGATCAGCACGACGGCGGCGGCGTCGCTGAGGTTCACGTCCAGCTGGGCGACCAGTTCCGGAGCGACGGCCCGCGCCGAGAGATCGAAGATGGTGGGGATGCTCAGCGCGATCAGGCTGATGGTAAGCAGGCTGGCGATGGTGCTGGCGGATTTGAGGTTGAACTTCTGCTCCTTGTATTTCAGGCCGCCCAGGAACACGGCGAGACCCATGACCAGCAGCAGGTTCCCGAGGATCGAGCCGATGATGCTGGCCTTGACGACCTCCAGCTTGCCCGCCTGAAGCGCGAAAAAGGCGATGATCAGCTCGGTGGCGTTGCCGAAGGTGGCGTTCAGGAGGCCGCCGACGGTACTGCCCGCCCGCACGGCAAGCTGTTCGGTGGCGTTGCCCATGATCCCGGCCAGCGGCAGGATCGCCAGACACGCGCTGATGAAGATCAGCGTGGGGTTGCCGTGTGTGATCTCCAGAAACACGGCGATGGGCAGGAAAATCAGCAGGGCGTTAAGCCACTTCATGAATGTGACCTCATACACGCAGCGTAGGCGCGGGCGGATGGCCACGGAAGGGGCCGTGCGTTCATGTTCGGCGCTGCCCGCCGGACGATGAGGGTCACGGACACCCGTGGTGCCCCTCTGGTAGCCTGCAAGGCGGCATGGCGACGGTGGCAGAACTCCGGGAGAAGCTGCGGCGTCCACTGAGCGCCGAGCTGGCGTCCGGCTGCCAGAACCGCGTGGTGGCGGGCGGCGTGGAGAAGCTGCTGGCCTCCCCGCTGGGCAATCCCTTCCCGAAGGTGCGCGAGACGCTGCGCGGCTACGGCGAATGGGACGCCGGGGCGCGCGAGGCAGCGATCCGGGCGGCCCTGGCGCTGCTGGTGGACGAGCAGGCCGCGGTGAAAGTGCCCGCGAAGACGGCGGCGAAGGTGGCCACGCCCGTCGCGGCTCCCGGCGAGAGATTGCCGCCGGACGCGCCGGTGGAGCGCCTGAACACCGGCCCGGGCGGTGCCCGCAAGCTCCAGTCGCTGGGCCTGCACCTGCTGCGCGACGTGCTCCACGCCTACCCCCACCGCCACGAGGATCGCCGCGCGCTGCCGGATCTGGCCGAAGTCGAGGAGGGCCAGAAGGTCACGGTGGAGGGCCGCGTGGTCGCCAAGTCCCGCCGCAGCCCGCGCCCGGGCATGCTCGTCATTGACGTGACGCTGGAGACGCCGTCCGGCGGGCGCGTGAAGGCCACGTGGTTCAACCAGCCGTGGGTCGAAAAGCAGCTGCGCGAGGGAGCCCGGCTGGTGCTGACCGGCCGCGTGAAGAAGTTCGGGCGCAGCGTGCAGCTGGGTGTGGAGCACCTGGAGACCGTGGACGCCGCGCAGGACAGCCTGAGCACCGGGCGGATCGTGGGCGTGTACGACAGCAAGGACGGCATCTCGCAGGAGTTCCTGCGCCGTGCCGCGCACCGCGCGCTGGAGACCGTGCCGCTGGACGACTACCTGCCCGCGCACTGGCGGCGGCAGTACGCCCTGACCGACCTGGGCGACGCGCTGTGGGGCATGCACTTCCCGCACGACGAGGCGCACCTGTCGAGGGCCGGCGCTCGCCTGCGCTTCGACGAGTACCTGTTCCTGGAACTGCGCATGCTCCTCCAGGGCGAGGACGCCGTGCTGGAGGGCAAGCGCTTCAACGCGAAGAGCGACGACATCCACACCTTCGAGGGCGCGCTGCCGTTCCGCTTCACGAACGCGCAGCGCCGCGTGCTGCTGGAGATCACCGACGACATGCGCAGCGACCGGCAGATGGCGCGGCTCGTGCAGGGCGACGTGGGGAGCGGCAAGACCGCCGTGGCCGCGTGCGCCCTGTACCTCGCGGTGCGCGACGGGTACCAGGGCGCGCTCATGGCCCCCACAGAGATCCTCGCGCGGCAGCACTACGCGAACCTCGTCGGGTACCTGGGGCAGCTCGACGTGCGCGTGGGCCTGCTGATGGGCGCGATGACCCCTAAGGCCAAGCTGGAGATGCAGACGCGCATTGCCGAGGGCAGCGTGGACGTCGTGGTCGGCACACAGGCCCTCATTCAGGAGAACGTGCGCTTCGACAACCTGGGCCTCGCCGTCGTGGACGAGGAACACCGCTTCGGCGTGCAGCAGCGGCGCAAACTGCTGAGCGGGCGGCCGGACGTGCTGGTCATGTCCGCCACGCCGATTCCCCGCTCGCTGGCGCTCACCGCGTATGGCGACCTGGAACTGTCCATCATCGACGAGCTGCCGCCGGGCCGCACGCCGATCGAGACCAAGCTGATTCAGGACAACTTCCGCGCGCAGGCCTACGGCTTCGTCATGGGCCAGATCCGCGAGGGCCGGCAGGCGTTCGTGGTCACCGCCCTGATCGAGGAGTCCGACACGCTGGAACTCCTCGCCGCCACGCAGCTGGCCGACGACCTCAAGGCCATCCTCCCCGAGGCGCGCATCGACCTGCTGCACGGCAAGATGTCGGCTGCCGAGAAGGACTACGTGATGGAACGCTTCCGGGCGCGGGATTTCGACATCCTCGTGTCCACCACCGTCATCGAGGTCGGGGTGGACGTCCCCAATGCGTCGGTCATGGTCATCGAGAACGCCGAGCGCTTCGGCCTGGCGCAGCTGCACCAGCTCCGGGGCCGCGTCGGGCGTGGCAGTGCCAAGAGCTACTGCGTCCTGATCGCGGGCGAGCACTCCCAGAAGACCCGCAAGAGATTGAAGATCATCGAGGGAAGCACCGACGGCTTCGTCATCGCCGAGGCCGACCTGAAGCTGCGCGGCCCCGGCGAGATCCGCGGCACCCGCCAGAGCGGCATCCCCGACCTGCGGCTGGCCGACCTCGCCAACGACACCGTGATCATCGAACAGGCGCGGGAACTGGCGAAGCACATCCTGGCGCACGACCCGAAGCTGGAGCACCCCAGGTTGCAGTACCTGCGGAGCGAACTGCAGAACCGGAGCCAGAGCGTGGCGTTCCGGGAGGTGATCTGAGTTCGCTATAAAAGAATTTATTCGGTAATACCCATTGAAAAGTCTTCAACTCGCGCATTTAAGAAACCAGCATTTTCTATTCTTCTAGCCATCCCCTCAATATAGTTTGCTGTTGACATATATTCCATTTGATCAATTATTTCCACTCGCCCGATATCATCTAGTCGAGCAAGTTCCATAAAAAATCCTGTAAAACTCTCAAACGAGAACGGGATTAGCTCAAAACGGTTCGTATTAGTATCAAAATATCTATATAGAATGATTTCTGGATCGACTGCCCTATCGCCATTAAGATTAAAAGAATACGCTATATATATCAGATTCTTATCTATCACTCCGATTGAAAGTGGATCGTATCCATCTATTTTTAATCTGATAAAAGCATCTGGGTGGTTTCCAATCCCATATTTTTTAAAAATTACGTTGATAATCATCTGCATATACGAACAGTAACCTGAGAAATTTTGATAAGTATCAGGATTGGGATTGTTCATATCACGATCGGCGGATATTTGTGATTCAACGCGAGGCAGACTATCTGCGATTTCGATTGTATCCTGAACACACTTATTGACATCCCTATTTACTTCTCTACCGGTAAATCTTATAACTCTGAACCCCTTTTTCGATAAGTATCTGTCCCTCTTCGCGTCATATTCCCTCTGCTCTTTACTTGAATGGTAATCGTGCCCATCCAGTTCAACAATTAATCGCCTCTCCGGGATATAGAAGTCGACTCGGTACTTCCAGTCCACCCAAACCTGCCATTGAAGTGATCTAATTTTAGGACGTGCAGCGTTTAAAAAGGACTCTTCGATGTATGAAAATGTAAGATTTTCGTCCACAGAACGATCATACACATCCGCTGGGAACATTGACGACTCAAAACCGGCTCGGCTCGAATGTCCCCTCTTCCACTCGTCGTGTACGTGGATGTGGACGAGACGCTGGTACGCAACGCGGGCCGGGCGCGGATTCCCATTCCGGGGGCAATCCAGCATGTGCGCGAGCTGGCGGCGCAGGGTGCGGAACTGTACTGCTGGAGTTCCGGCGGGGCCGCGTATGCGCGGGACAGTGCGCGTGAGGTCGGGCTGGAGGAACTGTTCACGGCGTTCCTCCCCAAACCACAGGTCATGCTCGACGATCAGCCAGTGGGCACATGGCGAAGGCTGGTGCAGGTGTATCCGCTGGCGTGCGCGGGCGGGTCGGTCGAAACATACCGGGCGGCCCTGTCGCGCGGCCGCCTGGAGTGAGCCCAACGCCTACTTCACCGTGATCGGCACGCTGAACAGCGTCGGGTTGGGGCTGGCGGCCTCGGTGGAGTAGCGGATCTCGTACTCGCCGGGCGTGGCAGGAAGTTTCAGGGTGCCGGGGTTGCCGCCTCTGGTGTAGAAGTACACGGTGTAGGTGCCGACCGGAGCGCCCTTCGGCACGATGGTCACGTACTCGTCGGGATGTCCGGGGCCCGTCCAGCGGATCTGGATGCTCTCGCCCGCCCTGCCCTCGCGCGGGGCCTGGAGGCTGTAGGTGGCCCCGGTCAGGGTGATGGGCCGACTTGCCAGCGTGGGGTTGGGGCTGGTGGCCTCGGTGGAGTAGCGCAGTTCGTACTGGCCGGGTGCCACGGGCGTCTTCAGGCGGCCCGGATTGCCGTCGCGGGTGTAGAAGTAGGTCAGGTACGACCCGACAGGCGCGCCCTGTTTCACGATGGTGACGTAGTCGCGCGGGTTGCCGGGGCCAGTCCACGACACGGTGATCTCGCTGCCGGCGACGGCCGTGTCCGGCCCCTGGACGGCGTAGGTGTTGGCGCTCAGGGCCAGCGGCGCGGTGGCGAGCACCCGGCCCGAGCGCTCGTTGTTGTAGCGCACCTCGTAGTCACCGGCCTGGACGGGCGCGGTCAGGGTACCGGGGTTGGCGTCCCTGGTGTAGAAATAGTCGGTATACACGCCATCGGCCGCACCCTTGGGCACGATGGTCACGTAGTCCCCGACGTTGTTCGGCCCCTGCCAGCCGACCTGAATCCGGCTGCCTGCGGCGGCGGTCTTCGGCGCGGTGACGCTGACCGCAGCGCGTTTCGGTGTGAACGGGGCGCTGCGGCCGATGACGCGGGTGCTGCCGTCCGGGTTGGCGAGGTGGTAGCGGGCCTCGTACTCGCTTTCGTCGTCGGGGACGGCCAGGGTCACGTCGCCGCTGGGCGTCTGGACATAGACGTAGTCGAGGTAGGCGCGGTCGGGATCGCTCTTGCGGGCGATGGTCACCCAGTTCTTCGCGCCGGCGGGAGCGCCGCGGTACGCGACCCGGACACTGCCCCCCGCGACGGGCGGGGTCGGCGTGACGCTCAGCTGGACGCCACTGACCGGCGTGACGTCGAAGGTGAAGGTATTGGCCGCGCCGATGCTGACGCTCAGGCCGCCGAAACTCTGCGTGTCGGTGGCGGTCTTTACGGTAGCGGTGTAGGCCCCCGGCAGGACGCTGGCCCCGTAGGTGCCGCCCGTGTTGTTCAGCGGCGTGCCCACACCGCCCGCGCTGCCGGTAAAGGTCACCGTGGGGCCGCTGGTGACGGGCTGCCCGCCACTCGTCAGGGTGACAGTCACGGGCACGGTCGTCTGGGCGGGCGCGGCCACGGTCTGCACGGCGCTGCCCAGCGCGCTGGCGAGTTCCGGCACGCTGCGGGCATTCACGAAGGTGCCCACGCCCGCGAAGGACTGCTGGGCACGGGCGTCAAGGTCAATCCCGACGATCCGCAGATCGACGTCGATGCCCCTGGTCTTGAACGCCGCCAGCGCCGCCTTCAGGTCGCCCCGGCACGATTCCTGGCCGTCGGTGACGAGCACGATCAGTTTCTTCCCCGTCCCGGTGGGAAAGTCGTTCGCCGCCTGGGTCAGCGAGTACGCGATGGGCGTGGCCCCCCTCGGGCGCGTGGTGTTCACAGTCTGGAGCAGCGCCTGCCGGTCGATGCCCTGCATGGGCAGCGTCAGGGCGCTATCCTCGCACGCGCCGGGCTCGGAGGCGATGGTGCGGGCACCGTACACGCGCAGGCCCACGTTCAGGTTCGGATCGGCGGGCAGCCGCCCGATCAGGTCGGTCAGCACCGCCTGGGCCCCCGCGATCCGGGTCTGGCCGTCCGGCAATCGCGTGAACATGCTGCCCGAGGCATCCAGAATGAGTTCGACGTGACTGGGCGTGGTCTGGGCGTGCGCCGCGCTGCCCAGCACGGCGGCCAGCGCGGCGGCGCGGCCCATCCGGCGGGCCACGGAGGCCACCATCGGCGTGTGCGTGTTCATGGTCTTCCCGTCCCCGGAGCTGCTGGCCGCCCCGACGCCCCAGGGAGGAACCGGGCACGCCCCCCGGCGGCCCCTGACCCTCTGCCCTCCATTGTGACGCACCGCCTTCCCCCACACGGGGGGCCGATCCGCCAGGGCGCTGTGACACGCATGTCAGAGGGCGTGGGCTACGCTACCCCCATCAGCGCACAACACAGCAACGGGCCGGGTGAAGTCCGTCGCGCGGGGGGCCGGAGTCCAGTCGATCCGGCCCTTCCTTGTGCGGCGCTGCACCGGTGGCATGCGCCGCCGCTATGCTGGGCGCATGACCGCAGCGCGGGGTGGACGGATGGATGGCCGGATCGTGCTCGTGACCGGCGCGACGAACGGGATCGGCCTGGAGACGGCGCGGGAACTCGTCCAGCGGGGAGCCCGCGTGACCATCGTGGGCCGCAACCCGGACAGAACCGCGCACGTCGCCAGTACCATCGGCGCGGCAGACACGGTGATCGCCGACCTCTCGGAGCTGAGCCAGGTGCGCCGCGCCGCGGCCGAGATCACGGCCCGCCACGGGCAGCTGGACGTGCTGGTCAACAATGCCGGGGCGCTGTTCAACGCGCGCCGCGAGACCCGCGAGGGCATCGAGATGACCTGGGCCCTGAACCACCTGTCACCCTTCCTGCTCACGCACGAGCTGCTGCCGCTGCTGCGGCGGGGCGCGGCGCCACGGGTGGTGACGGTGTCGTCCGGGGCGCACGCCATGGGCCGCATCCGCTTCGACGATCCCGAGTTCCGGCGCGGGTACCGCGGGTGGCCGGCGTATGCGCAGAGCAAGCTGGCGAACATCCTGTTCACGCGGGAGCTGGCGCGGCGGGAACCGTGGCTCCAGGCCAACACGCTGCATCCGGGTCTGGTCGCCTCGGGCTTCGGGTCGCATCAGGGCGGCACCTTCAGTCAGGTCTACCGCGTCGTCGACCGTTTCTCCCTGACACCGGTGCAGGGCGCCCAGACGACGATCCACCTGGCGGCTGATCCTGTCGCGGTCAGCGGGCGGTATTTCGTGACATCGCGCGAGGTCAGGCCGGCCCCGCACGCGCTCGACGACGGCGCGGCCCTGCGCCTGTGGGACATCAGCACAGCGAGGGTGGCAGCCGGAGCGACGGGCATGCCGGGCCGGACGTGGCCGGAGGTGCTGGCCGAGGTGCGCCGCGTGACCGGGGCATGAGCCCGGCGATCACGCCTCCTTGATACAGCCGGTCTTCAGGAAGTCCTGGATCATGGGTTCCAGGTCGTGCAGGGCCACGTCCGAGCGCATCGCGTACTCGGCCGGCGTGTTCTTGTCGCCCAGTGCCCTGAGGAAGGTCAGCCCGCCGCTGCCATGCTGCATGCGGAAGACCTGATGCACGTCGGTGATGGCATTCAGGGCGTCCCGACCCCGCAGGGTCAGGGCGTAGTGGTGGTGCGCCCACCCGGCCAGACTGCGCGGCAGGATCAGCGTCTGCGGGCGCAGCGGCGCGGGGAAGGCCCCCTCATAGGGCAGGGTGGCGGGCATGGTCGCCACGATCTCGCCACGCACATAGAAGATCGCGCCGGTCGGCCGGGCGTGCAGGCCGGTGAAGTCCTCGGTCAGGTTGAACTTCCACGCCCGTGACCCGATGCCGCTCAGGACGTGCGCGTAGTGCGCCGGCAGCGGGTGGGCGCTCAGGGACGCGCCCTGCTCGTAGAGGTTCAGCAGTTCGCCCAGCGCCTGCTCTCCCGTGGCGCTCGCGGCAGCGGCCGTGACCGTGCGGCCCTCGTAGAGCAGGACATAGGCGCTCTGGTCACCCAGGATGGCGTGCAGATAGCCGTACCACGAGTGCTCGTGCAGGTACTTCAGGAACGCGTGCAGGTCGCAGAAGTTCTGGTTCAGGCCGGTGTGGGTGGCCGGCGACTGCGGCAGGAACCGCGCCAGGAACGGGGCCGCGCCGTGGAACATGGGGCTCAGCTCCGGGATCAGTTCGGCCAGTTCCTCGTTCACGTCGAGCTGCTGCAGCTCGGCGGGCGTGCCAGTCACGCCGTTCTCTGCCTCAGGGGCGTCGTGCGGGAACACCACATCGCCATCGGCGGATGCGGCACGCAGGTCATCACTCATGCGCCCTCCAGCTGACCGGCGCGGTCGTGCAGCGCTGGCGTGGCGTCCGGCCCAGCCAGCACGCTCAGGCCGTGCCGGAACCGCTCCCCGTTGTGAACATAGCGCATGGCGTTGCCGGTGCTGGGTGCCGGCCGAACCACGCGGGCGGGCACACCCACCGCCAGCATGCCGTCCGGGACATGCGCTCCCTCGGGCAGCACCGCGCCGGCTCCCAGCACCGCACCGGCCCCCAGACTGCTGCCGCTCAGCATCACCGCGCCCATGCCGACCAGGCTGCCAGGGCCGCAGATCGCGCCGTGCACGATGGCGCGGTGCCCGACCGTCACGTGGTCGTGCAGCGTGCATGGCCAGCCCAGATCCGTGTGCAGCACGGCGCCGTCCTGGACATTGCTGCCGGCACCGACCGTGATGGCCTCCAGATCACCGCGCAGCACGGCACCGAACCACACGCTGGCCTGCGCCTCGACCCTCACCTGACCGATCACGTCGGCACTCGGAGCGATGAACGCGGTGGGGTGAATCTCGGGGACGTGCCCGTCCAGGGCGTAGCGCGGCATGCCTTCCTCCGGGGGCTGTGTCCGTATGGAGCCGGAACCCCGGCGGGCGGGAGGCGTCCAGTACGGTGCGCAGCGGGTGAACTTGCGGTTCAGATTATCACGCACCCTGCGGGCAGGACGGGCCCGGCCTGCACCGCCCGGCCAGGGGGGGCGCACCTGCGCTGCCTGTGCCGGCGAAGTGCGTGTCCGTGGGCCCTGGCCAGGACGCGCGAGATGTGGTGGAACACGCAGGACGCTCATGCGATACTGGGGGCGTCTCACGTCACGCGCCATCTTGTGGTTCCGGCCCAGAGGGCGGATAACCGGGCAGCGGACCTGCAGATGCAAGGAGAGTTATGGCTCAAGGTCGAGTGAAGTGGTTCAACGTCGAGAAGGGCTACGGGTTCATTGAGCACCCCGGCAACCCTGACGTCTTCGTGCATTACAGCGCCATCCAGAGCGGCGGCTTCCGCAAGCTCAACGAGGGCGACGAGGTCGAGTTCGAGGTGGAGGCCGGTCAGGGCAACAAGGGCCCCCAGGCCAAGAACGTGGTCGTGACCAACGCCGCGCCCGCCCCGATGGGCGGCAGCAGCATGGGTGGCGGCAACCGGGGCGGCGGCAGCCGCTGGTGAGCCGGACGTGACCGGGCAGGCACGCTGCACCGGGCACTGAATCATCGAGTCCAAACAGTCCATTGTCGGGCGGGAACGGCAGCGTTCCCGCCCCTGTCGTCGGTTCCCACCCGCGTGGGGGGGCCGTGGCACGTGCCCCCCCACGCCGCGCCGCCGCGCCATACGATGGCAGGCATGACCGATCTGCCGGTTCCCCGTCCCGCCGACGACCACACGGAGTCCACGTATGGTCGCCACGCGGCCCTGCTGCCCGTGCCGGAGCCGACCAGTGCGCCCGCTCCGGCCACGGTGACGGAATATCCGGTGTCGTTCACGGGACAGCCTGGCGAGTACTTCCGGATCTGGATCGTGAATCTCGCCCTGACCGTCGTGACGCTGGGCATCTATCTGCCGTGGGCACGGGTGCGGACCCAGCAGTACTTCTATGGCCACACGTGGGTGGATCGGCAGAACTTCGAGTACCGGGCCAACCCCCTGGCGCTGCTGCGCGGCTATGTGCTGGTCGGTGTGCTGTTCCTGGGCTATACGCTGGCATCCCAGTTCGAGTACTACTGGATCGCCGTTCCGCTGCTGCTGCTGTACGTGGTGCTGTACCCATGGATGGTGCGCCAGTCGCTGCGCTTCCGGGCGGCCAACACGCTGCACCGGGGCCTGCGCTTCGGCTTCCAGGGCACGACCCGGGACGCCTATGTGGCCTACGGCGCGGCGAACATCCTGGGGGCCATCGGCGGGATCTTCGCGCTGCCGTGGGCGTGGTTCATGCAGCGCCGCTACCAGCTCGACCACCTGGAGTACGGCACGGCCCGTGGGCACTTCCGGGGGGACGTGGCGCCCTTCTACATCATCGCCGTGACCGCCGTGGGCGTGGGGATCGGGCTGGGCATCGTGGTGGCCCTTCCCGTCATGGCTGTCGTGGTGGGCCGGTCTGCGCTGGATGCCGGTTCCATAGACGACCTGGGCAGCGCGGCCGTCATCACCGGGGTGATCGTGGCCTATGTGGCGTTCATCCTGCTGTACACGGTGCTGTGGCAGTACGTGCGGGCAGCGATCATGGGGTATGTCCTCAACCACGCCGAGCTGGGCGGCGTGGTGCGCACCCGCGCCACCTTCCGGCCGTGGCGGCTGGTGTGGATCGGCGTGACGAACGCCCTGGCGGTCGCCTTCACGCTGGGACTGGCCACGCCCTGGGCCGCCATCCGCCGCACGCGGTACATCCTGGAGGGCATCCACGTGCGGGCCATCGCGCCGCTGGACGACTTCGCGGCCGGGGTCTCAGGGCCGCAGTCCGCGCTGGGCGAGGCGGCCACCGAACTGCTGGACATCCAGGTGGGCTTCTGATGGCCGAACGGAGCACCTCCGGCGTGTACTTCGACGGCCGCAGCAGCCGCGACCACCCGGCCACGCTGATGCTGGACGCTGACAGCGTGACCCTCAGCGTGCCAGAGCTGGGCATCACGCAGGTGTGGGGGGCGGCCGAGGTCAGCGTCGATCCGGCGATTCCCGGGGTGCGGCGTGCCCTGATCGTTCCCGGCGGTGGGCGCTACGAGACGCCGGACGACGCTGCGATCAGCGCGTGGGAGCGTCAGGTGGGCCGCAACCGTGCGCTGGGGGGTGTGCGCTGGCTGGAAGGGCGCTGGGGCGCGGCGCTGGCCTCGCTGGTCGTCGCCGTGGCGGCGGTGGCGGCCTTCGTGGCCTTCGGCATCCCGGCCCTGAGCCGGCAGGCGGCGGCCGTCACCCCGCGCAGCGTCCTGACCACCTTCGACCGCGAGACCCTGAAGGTGCTCAGTTCGGGTGACTATGTCGGCCCCTCCAGACTCGGCGCGGCGCGGCAGGCGCAGCTCCAGCGGGCCTTCCGGGACGTGGCCGCGTGGGCCGGCGGCGGCTACGCCTACACGCTGCTCCTGCGCGACGGCGAACCGGACGGCGCGGGCAGTGGCCTGGGGCCGAACGCCTTCGCGCTGCCGGGCGGCACGGTCGTCATGACCGATCAGCTGGTCGCGCTGGCAAGAAGCGACCGCGAACTGATCGGCGTCCTGGCACACGAGACCGGGCACGTCACGAACCGGCACGGGCTGGCCGGGGTCTACCAGGCGCTGGGGCTGGCCGCGCTCACCACGGTCGTCACGGGAGATCTGGTGTCGGCCAGCACCTTTGCCGCCGCCGTGCCCGCCGCCCTGCTGCGCGGCGGCTACTCCCGCGCCGCCGAGACCCAGGCCGACGAGGACTCGGGCCGCTTCATGATGGAGCGCTACCGCACCACCCGCCCCCTCCAGGACATCCTGGCGCGGCTGGAGCGCGAGGTCGGCGGCGGCGAGGACGGAGACGGCGAGCCCAGCGTGTTCGACCTGCTGCGGTCGCATCCGGGCACCGCGCAGCGGATCGAGCACCTGAAAGCCATCGAACGGGACGCGCAGCCGTAACAGCGGCGCTACCCTGCGTGACGTGACACCGAACCGCTCTGATTCCAGTCCAGATCGGACACCCCACCGATCTGGCCTTCCATCGCCGCGATCCGGTGTTGTCTCTGACCCGCTCCGCTCTGCGGTGCAGCTGTACCAGTCGGCTTCGTCCAAGGCTCAGCGGAGGCGTGAATGAAGTTCACCGTGATCGCCACCAGCCTCGATCCCGAGAGCCGCAGCGCGTGGATGTGCGCCCTGGCCGCCCGGCAGCTCACGGCGCAGGGGCACGAGGTCACATTCCTCGATCTGCGCCGCGACCCGCTGCCGCCCTTCGACAACGTGCAGGGGCCGGGCGGCTGTTACGAGCACCCGAACGCGGGGCTGTACCACCGAGCGGTTCAGGAGGCCGACGGCGTGCTGCTGGGCGTGCCCGTGTACAACTGGGGCCTGGGCTCGGGGGCACGGGCACTGGTCGAACTGACCGGCAGCAGCGACGAGTTGCGCGGCCTGCACGGGGCGTGGTTCGACCAGCCCGTGACCTTTCTGGTGTCCGGCGGCCTGGATCACGGCTACCTCAGCCACGGGGCCTTCGCCTTCGGGCTGATGGTAGATTTCCGCTGCGTGGTGAACCCGCATTTCGTGTACGCGACCTCGGCGCACTGGGACGCGCCGGAGGTGCCGGGCGAGTGGCTGGCCGGGCGACTGGAACGCACCGTGAACCGCGCCACCGACCTCTCGGCCCGCCTGAAGGGCCGCGATTACCGGAGCGTATGGGAGATCTGATCGTGGCCCCGCTCTCGCCGGTCGGGCGCACGGAGTTCACGGCACCGAGTCCATCAGGGTCGGTATGACCGTCACCCCTCCCCCACCGCCCACCGAATTCCCCCGTGTGGTCGTGGAACACCCGGACTTCTACGTGGTGCACAAACCCGCTCTGTGGCTCACGCACCCCGTCCACGCGCGGGTCGAGGTGCCGGACGTGATCACGTACATGCAGCGCGAGACCGGCGAGGACGCGCTGTCGCCGCCGCACCGCCTCGACCGCGAGACCAGCGGTGCCCAGGTGCTGAGCCGCGACACGGACGCCGCCCGCAGGTTCTACACGCTGTTCAAACAGCATCTGGTGGGCAAGACCTACGTGGCGATCGTCCACGGCACGCCGGAGTGGGAGCGCCGCACGGTCGATGCCCCACTGGGCGACCTTGGGCTGGGCGGCGCGAACCGTGTTCTGATCCGGCAGGCGGTGGTGCCTGACGGTCGGCCCGCGGTCACCGACTTCCGCGTGCTGGAACGCCGCGCCGGGCACGCCCTGGTCGAGGCCTACCCACGCACCGGGCGGCTGCACCAGATCCGCGCCCACCTGTTCCACCTCGGCCTGCCCATGGTCGGGGACAAGCTGTACGGCCGCGACCCGGACGTCTTTCTGGAGTTCATGGTGACCGGCCAGACGCCTGACCTGACCGCGCGGCTGGGGCTGGCGCGGCAGGCCCTGCACGCCGCCCGTCTGGCGTTTCCATGGGACGGTGCCCAGGTCGTGGCCGAAGTGCCCCTGAGCGCGGATCTGCGGGCCTACTGGGACGGACTGGAGCGGCTTGATCCGGTCGGCGTCACGGCACCGGAGGCCACCACCCCCGCGGACGGCTCCATGACCTCTGCCCCGTATACTCGTCGCACATGACGTCCTCACCTGCACTGGAGCGGGCTCCCGTGAGCCCCTGGGCGCTCTCGGCGTTCTGGTTCGGCACGGCCTTCCACTGGCTGGTGATCCTGCTGTCGCTGGTGCCGGCCAACGTCCTGCTCTTCGTGGGCGAGGAGCGGAAGGGCACCTACGTGGGCCTGCTCACCCTGATCGGCGCGGCCATGGCGCTGATCATCCCGCCGATCGTGGGGGCACACAGCGACCGCACGGGCCGGCGGCTGCCGTACCTGCGCCTGGGCCTGGGCGTGAACCTCGTGGGGCTGGCGGTCATGGCGGTGGCGGTGGCGACCCTGTCGGGCATGAGCGGGTTCTGGGTGTACGTGCTGGGCTTCCTGCTGGTGCAGTTCGGGAACAACTACGCGACCGCGCCGTACTCCGCGCTGATCCCGCAGCTCGTCCCGGCGGCGCAGCGCGGGCGCTATTCCGGCGCGATGGGCATGCTCCAGGCGGCCGGGCAGCTGCTGGGCGCGGTCGGAGCACTCGTCGTGAGCCTGCTGAAGCTCCCGGACGCGGCGCTGTTCGCGCTGGTCGGCGTGATGCTCGTCATTCCGGCCGTGGTGACCATGCGCGGGGTGGGAGCGGCCGACCGCGCCGACCCGGCCCCGGCCAGCACGGCCACCTCTACCCCGGCCCAGTCGTGGCAGGCGCTGTTCGCGTACCGGCCCTTCCTGTGGGTGTTCGTCACACGGGCTCTGTTTGCGCTGGGCCAGTACTCGGTGCAGCCCTTCTTGCAGTTCTACAACCGCGATGTCCTGAAGCAGAACGATCCGGTCACGTCGAACCTGTACATGCTTGCGGCGATCATCGTGGCGAGTATCGCCTCGGCGCTGGTCGGCGGGCGGATCAGCGACCGGGTCGGCCGCAAGCCGGTGATCTACGTGGCCGGCACCACCATGGCCGTCACCGCGCTGCTGTTTCTCGCCGCGCCGGGCTTCGGGGTGGCGCTGGGGCTGGCGGTGGTGTTCGGCCTGGGCTACGGGGCCTTCACGTCCGTGGACTGGGCGCTGGGCAGCGACGCCATGCCCAGCAGTGCCAGCTACGCCCGGGACATGGGGATCTGGCACGTGGCCTTCGTCGCGCCGCAGTTCATCGGAGGGCCGCAGGGGGCACTGCTCGACTGGGGCAACGCGCAGAGCCCCAACCTGGGTTACACCCTGGTGTTCGGGATCGCGGCCGTGTTCTTCGCGCTGGGCGTGATCCTGGTGCGCAACGTGCCCGAGCGCGTGACCGGGCGCACGGCGCAGCCGGCGTAGGCACCCGCTGGAAGGCTCACTCAACCTTGACCGGAAGTTCAGACGGTGCGGCTCCTCTCAGAGTGCGGCGGGCGTCCCTGTCAAGGTCGGTTCATGAGTGAACTGAGCCAGCAGGACGCCGTGAAGAAGATCGCCTCGATCATCAAGGACGTGAAGTTCGCGATGCTGACCACCACCACCGCCGAGGGGCACCTGCACTCGCGGCCCATGACGACCCAGCAGACCGAATTTGACGGCGACGTGTGGTTCATCGGCGGCAAGGACACCGAGAGTGTGGCGGACATGCGTACCCGCCCCCAGGTGAACCTCGCCTATGCCAAGCCCGGCGACGGCGAGTACGTGAGTCTCAACGGCACGGCAGAGCTGGTGGAGGACCGCGCCAAGCTCGACGAGCTGTGGAGCGATACCTACAAGGCCTACTTCGAGGGCGGCAAGGACGACCCGAACATCCAGCTGATCAAGATTCACGCGAACGGCGCAGAGTTCTGGGAGAGCGACGGCAAGATCCGCACCCTGTATCAGCTCGCCAAGGGCGCCCTGACCGGACAGCAGGCCCACATGGGTCAGAACGACACCGTCAAACTCTGAGCCGACAGTCAGCAGGCGGGGGGCGGCACTGGCATCGATCCAGTGCCGCCCCCCGCCATAGCCCTGCTCACGTCAGCTCGCCCTCCTCCGGCTCACGCGTCAGGGCAGGCTGCACGGGAGCGTTCCGGCGATCCTGGGCGTCACGGGGATCGCCGCCGGTCGCCGGCGCGCGGGTCAGGCGCACCTCGATGGGCGTGGTGCCGAAATTCAGGCTGCGCTGGGGGAAGGGAATCTCGATGCGGCTCTGATCCATGGCGATCTTGATCCGCCGGTTGAATTCGCGTCCGATCGCAAACTGGCTCTTGGGCTGCACCTTGAACAGCGCCCGCAGGGTCACGCCGTCCGGGGCGAGCTGCGTGACACCCTGCATCTCGGGTTTCTCGAGAAAGAAGTGCTTCCACTCGGCGTCCTCGTAGATCTCGGTGCTGACCTTCTCCAGTACGCGCAGCGCGTCGTTGATGTTCGCCGCGTAGGTCACGTCCACCTCGGCGACCACGCGCGACCAGTCCTTGCTGCTCACGCTGACCGTGTTGATCTGCCCGTTGGGGATGATATGGACGGTGCCGTCCAGGGCGCGCAGGGCCGTGACGCGCAGGTTCACGCTCTCCACGCCGCCCGACAGCTGGCCACTGTTCACGGTGATCACGTCGCCGACCCCGTACTGATCTTCGAGCAGGATAAAAAAGCCCGTGAAGACGTCCTTGATCAGGCTCTGGGCCCCGAAGCCCACGGCCAGACCGAAGACCGACACGCCGGCCAGCAGACCTGCCGGGTTCACACCCAGCGCCTGGAGGCCCGAGATCAGGCCGATCACGACGATGATGACCTTCAGGGTGCTCTCGACGACGCCCTTGAGGGTCTGCAGGCGCACGCTGCGGCGGTTGAACTCCTCGCCCGCCACGATCCGGCGGCTGAGGGTACCGATCAGGTTCCAGGCGATCAGACTCAGGGCCACGATCACGAGGAACTGGCCGGCCGAGTTGCGGAAGCCGCGGACGATGTCCTGGCCCAGGTCGAACAGCACCGGGACGCCCGGCAGGTACGCGATGTGCGTGGCGACGGCCAGCCAGCTGACCACCACCACCAGCACCCACAGGACGTTCAGGCCCCGGCGCAGGTGGGGGCCGACATGCGGATCCAGCACCCGCAGCAGGGCCCGCCCGAAGCGGTACATGGCGTACGCGATCAGCAGGGTCAGGGCCAGGCCCAGCCACACCTGGGGTTTCTGGAGTTGGATCAGGAGTTCAGGCCACATCGGCCGAGGATTCCACATTGCCCGGGTGGGGCCAAGAGGTCAGCGGCCGCTCACGCACCGGGCTGGGCCACCGGCCCGGCGTCCAGCGCCGCCTGAAGGCGGGGAATCAGCCCGGCCTCGTGGGCCCGGGCGGCGCGGAGCAGGGCATTCTTCACGGCGCGGGCGTCGGCGCTGCCGTGGCCGATGAAGGCCAGACCGCGCACGCCGATCAGGATGCTCGCGCCGTAGGTGCTGGGATCCATGCGGTCGGCCAGGCCGCGCAGCGCAGGCCGCACCAGCAGGCCGCCCAGCTTGCCGCGCACGCTGCTCTGGATCGCGTCGCGCACCCAGCCGAACATGACCTTCGCCTCGCCCTCGGCGAGTTTGAGGCAGACGTTCCCGGTGAAGCCGTCGGTGACCACGATGTCGGTGGTGCCCAGGAAGATGTCGCGGCCCTCGATGTTGCCATGGAAGTTGATGCCCCGCCCGTGGAGTGCTCGAAGCAGGGCGTGGGTCTCCAGCACCAGGGCGCTGCCCTTGTGATCCTCCTCGCCGATGCTCAGCAGGCCGACCGTTGGCTGCTCGCGGCCCTCCAGCACCCGCAGGTAGACGGTGGCCAGCTGCGCCCACTGCGCGAGGTACACGGCCCGGACGTCCGCGTTCGCGCCGACGTCCAGCATGGTCGTGAAGCCCCCACGCGCAGGCAGGTGCGTCAGGATGGCGGGCCGGTCGACGCCCTTCAGGCGGCCCAGGGTCAGCAGCGCCGACGCCATGGTCGCGCCCGAGTGGCCCATCGAAACGGCGGCGCTGGCCCGGCCCTCCCGCACCAGACGGGTACAGACATTGATGCTCGCCTGAGCCCGGCTGCGCACGTCGGTGGCGTGTTCGTCCATTCCGATCACGTCGTCGGCGTGCACGACCTCCAGCGGCAGGCTGGCGCTGCCCTCGTGCCGCCCGAGTTCGGCGTGCAGCCGCACCTGATCCCCGACCAGCAGCACGCTCACTCCGGCCCGCGCCGCCTGCACCGCGCCCTCGACATTCGGGGGGGCGCCATGATCGCCCCCTGCCGCGTCCAGCGCCACCGGCAGGGCGGTGCCGGCCGCTCCGGTCAGGTCGGGGTCAACGCTCATCGCTGTCGGTCAGGGTGGCGGAGACGTAGAACGGCCGGTGCTCCGCACCGCGTGAGCCCTCACCCCGCTGGTCACTGCCCCGCTGGTCACTGGGCAGGCGGTAGCCGGGGCGCTCGACGTGCTCGCGGATGTCCTTGAAATCCACGTAGGCGTCGGCAGCGTTGCGCAGCTCGTAGCTGGTCATCTCGGCGATGCTGGCCACCACCACCCGCTTGCCACGGGCCCGCAGCACCTCGACGGGCCGCTCGAAATCCCCGTCGCCGGTCAGCAGCACCGCCGTGTCGTACCGGTCAGCGGTGGTGAGCAGATCCGTGACGATCTCGATGTCCAGGTTCGCGCGTCTGGAGGTCTCGCCGGACTCGTCGGTCGTCTCGCGCAGGGGCCGGGTGCGGACGGTGTAGCCCATGTAGGTCAGGGCGTCTGTGAAGCGCTTCTGCTTGTCGTCCATCGGCACCGGTACCGCCGTGTAGTAGAAGGCGTTGTACACGCTGCCGCCGGCCGAGAAGTACTCCAGGATCTTGCGGTGGTCGAAATTCCAGCCCAGGCGACGGGCGGCGGCGTAGACGTTCGCGCCGTCGATAAAGAGTGCCATGCGTTCCATCTGATCCTCCAGAAATGCGTTCGGCCGGGGGCCGAACGGAACCGATGTCGTGTGAATGGGCCGTATGAGCCGGCCACAGGATAGCGGAGGGCAGTGCGAACGCTCAATCGGCGGGCTCCTCCGGCGCGGCCACCACCTGGGGTCGCCGGACCGGATCGTGCAGGGCTGCCCAGACCTCGGCCCGCAGGGCCGTGAGATCCACCCCGGCGTATACCCCCGGCAGGCGGGCCAGATACGCGTCGGCCTTGTACAGGTTGCGGTGGGCCGTACTGCCGTGCGCCCAGCGCTTGTGCAGGGCCGCCGCCAGCAGGATCAGGGCCTGCAGGAAGTCACGGGACGTGCCGCGTGCCTGGGCCCAGGGGTGCTCCCACGCCTCGTGGGCCTCCCACCACCGTCCAGCGTTGAAGTGCCGGACGCCGTCCAGCCAGTGGGGATCGGTGGCGAGGTCAGTGGGCACACTCCAGGGTACGCCGGGGCCCGGGGGTGGCCCACCGTCCCATGAACGGTGCGTTAGGCTTCTCCCATGCGTCATATAGCCGGGGGGGGTAATCCGGGCGTATAGTGCTGGACATGAAGCCTGTGGAACTCTCAGACAGCACGTTTACCAGCGAGATCAGCGAGGGCCTGACCCTGGTGGATTTCTGGGCCCCGTGGTGCGGCCCCTGCCGGATCATCGCGCCCGTCATCGAGGAGATTGCCGGCCAGTACGAGGGCCGCGTGAAGGTCGCGAAGCTGAACGTCGACGACAATCCTGTCACCCAGGGCCAGTTCCGCGTCATGAGCATTCCGACCCTGATCCTGTTCAAGGACGGCCAGCCGGTCGAGGGGGTCGTGGGGGCCCAGCCCAAACGGGCCTTCGAGGCCCTGCTCGACAAGTACGCCGCCCCTGCGCCGGTGACGGCCGGCACGGAAAGCGTTAGCGTCAACTGAGCCGCAAGGCAGTCGCTTCCCTGTGGGTGCGCGCCACCCGCTGACCGGACACACACGATCCACCGGGGACACCGCTGCCCTCCCGTTCCCTTCAGGATGAACGGGAGGGCAGCAGTGCATGGTTCAGGGGCCGACACCCACGCCATCGGCCCCGGCCTCTACCTGGTGCGCCGCTGACGTGGACGCCGGGGGCGTCCTTCGTGATGGCCTCCCTCAGAACCGGACGATGTCTGGCGGTGTCCACGCATGCATGGCCTCGCCCAGCAGGATCTCGCCGTCGGGCCACTCGCCGTGACCACTCGCCACGTTGATGTGGCCCACGTCCCCGGCCGAGACGAATTCGGCGTCCCAGGCCGCGGCGAAGGCCTGGGCCCGCTCCATGCTGACGTAGGGATCGCTCTCACTGGCGATCACCAGCGCCGGAAACGGCAGGGGCTGCATCGGCGTGGGGGCCATTCCAGCCACGCCGGGATGGGTCGCGTACGTGGAGGTCTGATCGGCGTCGGTCGGGCCGACCAGCACGGCTCCGCGCACGCGCTCGTGCCCGCCGTAGAGACGGGCCCAGTGCACGATCGTCAGCACGCCGCACGAGTGCCCCACCAGCACCAGTTCGCCCGGCGTGGCGTCGATGACGTCCTGGAGCCGGGCCGACCACGCCTCCGGCGTGGGGTGATCTGGATCATCCTGCCGCACGCGGGCGGCCCCGAACTTCTGGGTCCACAGACTCTGCCAGTGTTCCGGGCCACTGTCGCCCAGGCCAGGAACGATCACGAGGTTCACCGAGGTCGCGGTCATACCCCAGCGTATCCCGCCGTGGCCGCGCGGACGGATCGTCGTCACATCATGCGTAGCTGCTGCCCTGGACGGGTTCCACGCGGCCAGGCGACGCGGCGGCCCCGACCGCCGCGCCGTCCTGCTGCAGCCGCACCGTGACCTGCACGCAGTCGCGGCCCCGCGCCTTGGCCCGGTACAGCGCGGCGTCGGCCGATTCCAGCAGGGTCTGCGGCGGCACCGGCACCGTTCCCACCGCCAGCCCCACACTGATGGTGATCGGCACCCCGCCCATGGGCAGGTCGGCCACGCGGGCCCGCAGGGTCTCGCAGAGCTGTCGGGCGGCAGCGGCGTCCATGTCTGGGAGCAGGCACAGGAATTCCTCGCCGCCGTACCGGCCCACCGTGCCGCGCCCGCCCAGATAGCCACGCAACACGTGCGCCACGGTGCGCAGGACGTCGTCTCCCCGCGCGTGTCCATGCTCGTCGTTGACTGCCTTGAAATGATCCACATCGATCAGGGCGACAGCCAGCGCACCGTCCTCGCGCGCGGCACAGGCGTCCAGTCGCCGCATCAGCGACCGGCGGTTCGGCAGGCCCGTCAGGACGTCCTGGTTCGCATCCCACGTCGCCTGCTGGACATGACGCCGCAGCGCGGCGGTGTGTCGGGCCATGAGGGCCTGCACGACCAACAGGGTGGTGCACGCGAACAGCAGCTGGATCAGGGCTGCGGACAGAGCGGCAGAGTCCGGGCCGCCCGCCGTGCCGGGCCACCACGCCAGGGCGCACAGCGCCACGCTGAACACCACCGCTGCGTTGACCAGCGTGGCGGCATGCCGGTTCAGGAGCCAGCCGTTCATGAGCAGCAGCACCACGATCCACGGCAACCCGGTCGCGAGGATCGCGGCGCGCGCCGGCAGGTCAGGTGCCGCGAGCGTGAACGCCAGGCGCGACACGAGGAAGACGTTGCCGCTGATCAGCAGCAACTGATCGATGCGCCCGACAGAACCGCGCACCCACGCCGCTGCGGACAGCGCCGCCAGCACCACGGCCAGCCCCGGCTGCACGACCCGGTCAAAGGAGGTGGTGACCGCTGGGCCCATGAGCACCATCGACACGAGCAGCGCACTCAGGCCCAGGGGCAGGGCCACGCGGTACGTGGAGAGCCGCCCCGATCCACCGTCCGGGCGGAACAGGCCGTCCCCCAGGAAGATAGACCGGCCGGGCATCCTGCCCACAGCAGACCATGGCCGCTCTGACCGCACTCTCACAGCACCGCCGGTCACCGGAGGTGAAGACCGGACATTCGCCGGATCCGGGGGCCACAGGGCGAGCTCCGGCGGCGCGCCGGCACCCAGAACCAGCTGACGCCGCAGGAAACGGGCACCGCGTCTGCCGTCGGCGCCCCCCACCACCGCTCGGGGCCGTCGGCACCGGCAAGGTCAGCGGCAGGCCGACCACAGCACGACAGCCCCCGCCACAGAGGCGGGGGCTGTCTCAGCTGGGTCAGCGACGTGCGTTCAGACGAGTTCGATCAGGGCCATGGTGACCCCGTCTCCCCGGCGGGTGCCGATGCGCAGGATGCGGGTGTACCCACCCTGGCGCTCGGCATAGCGGGGGGCCACCTCGTCCATGACCTTGCGCACGACGGCGTTGTCTTGGATATCGCGGGCGACGAGGCGACGGGCGTGCAGGTCGCCACCCTTGGCGGTGGTGATCAGTTTCTCGACGTAGGGGCGCAGCTCCTTGGCCTTCGTGAGGGTCGTCTGGATACGGCCCTCGCGCAGCAGGGCGGTCGCCTGGGCACGGGCCAGGGCGACGCGGGCACTGCTGTTGCGGTTGAGCTTGCGTCCGGCTTTACCGTGGCGCATGGTGGGTCTCCTTGGGGGTCAGACGGTGTCCGTCTGCTGGGGGTGGGGTTCGGTGGCCCGCTCTCGGGTGGCAGACGCCACCGTCTGTCAGTCGCGCAGGGCGAGACCGAACTGGGCGAGTTGCTGTTTGATCTCGTCGAGGCTGCGCTCGCCGATGCCCGGCACCTTCTTCAGGTCGCGGTCGCTCAGGGCACACAGGGCGTCCACCGAGTCGATGCCTTCTTCCTTCAGCGAGTGCAGCACGCGGGTGGTGAGACCCAGGCCTTCCAGCGTCACGCGGGGGCTGTCCATCTCGGCCGGGTAGTCCCCGGGGTTGAGGTTCAGCGACGCGGGCGTGGGGGGCAGGTCGTACACGTTCGCCTGGGGCACGGGCGCGGGCGTGTAGACCGGCGGCTGGTACTCGGGCGCCAGGGCCGGGAGGGTCTCCACGTTGCCGAACACGGTCAGTTCGTCACGCAGGATCTCCACGGCCTTGTCCAGGGCGTCCTGGGGGCTGGCGCTGCCGTCGGTCCAGACGCGCAGGATCAGGCGATCCAGGTCGGTCTGCTGGCCCACGCGGGTGTTCTCCACGTGGTAGGCCACGCGGCGCACCGGCGAGAACACGGCATCGACCGGAATGCTGTTGATGCGGTCTTTGGTCGCGTGCTTGTCGGCGGGCACGTAGCCCTCGCCTTCTTCCACGCGCACTTCCATGACCAGCTTGCCGTCCTCGGCCAGGGTCGCGATGACCAGATCCGGGTTGACGATCTCGGCGTCGGACGGCACCTCGAAGGCGCTCGCCCGCACGACTCCCTCACCCTGCGCGCGCAGCGTCAGGGTCTTGGGGCCGGTGGCATGAAACTTCACGACGAGTTCCTTGAGGTTCAGGATGAGCTGGATGACATCTTCCTTGACGCCAGGGATGGTGGAGAACTCGTGCAGCACGTCCTCGATGTACACGGACGTGACGGCCGTGCCGGGGATCGAGGACATCAGGATGCGCCGGATGGGGTTCCCGATGGTGACGCCGTAACCGCGCGTGAGCGGTTCCAGGACGAACTCGCCGTAATCGCCGTCCACGCGGGCTTTGAGTTGAGGGCGCTTTTGATCCACTGGGGCCTCCTGAATTAGCGCGAGTAGTACTCGATGATGAAGTTCTCGTTGATCGGCAGCGCCAGATCCTCGCGTGCGGGCAGGCGGGAGAAGGTGCCGGTGAAGTTGTCGGGGTTCAGTTCCACCCAGGGCGCGACGCGGCGGCGCTTCTGCGCTTCCATGTTCTCCTGGATGAAGCCCATGCTGCGGCTGCCCTCGGCCACGGTCAGCTCGTCGCCGATCTTGACGCGGTAGCTGGGCACGTCGACCTTCTTGCCGTTCACGAGGATGTGGCCGTGACCGACGAACTGACGGGCCTGACGGCGGGTGCTGGCGAAGCCCATGCGGAACACGACGTTGTCCAGGCGGCGTTCGAGCAGCTGCAGGAACACCGTGCCGGTCACGCCGGGGACGTTGGCCGCTTCCTCGAAGAGGTTGCGGAACTGCTTCTCACCCATGCCGTACAGGCGGGCGAGCTTCTGCTTCTCGCGCAGACGGACGCTGTAGTCGCTCGGACGACCGCGACCGCGGCGCTGGCCGTGCTGGCCGGGCGCATAGGGGCGCTTGTCCAGGTACTTCTGGACTTTCTCGGTTTCGGCGAGGTTGATCCCCTCGCGGCGACTCTGTTTGGTGATGGAACCACGGAAACGACCCATTCAAATTCTCCTCTGTGCGGCGCAGGCCGCGTGCGGCCCGGCACCGGGTCTGCCGCCCTCTGGTGCCCGCCTCCGTTCGCCTGTGGTGGGGCTCATGTCCGCACGGACAGTGGAGGCGGGGCAGGTGGGCAGCGGCAATGCGCTTAGGCGCGGAACTTCTTCTTCGGGCGGCAGCCGTTGTGCGGCACGGGGGTGTCGTCCATGATGGACTTCACTTCAATGCCCGACGCCTGGATGGCGCGGATGGCCTGCTCGCGGCCGGAGCCGCTGCCCCGCACCACGACGTCCACAGCCGCCATACCGAAGGTCTGCTGGGCCTTCTTCACCGCGTCGGCGGCGGCGAGCTGGGCCGCGTAGGGCGTGCCCTTCTTGCTGCCCTTGTAACCGATCGTCCCGCCGCTGCTCCAGGCAACGCTGTTGCCGTCGAGGTCGGTGATGGTGACGATGGTGTTGTTGTAGCTGGCGTGCACGTAGGCACGGCCAGCGCTGATGTTGCGCCGGGCGCGGCGCGGAGTCTTGCCCTTGGTGGATTTCGCCATGGCTTACTTCCTCGTGGCCTTTTTCTTGCCGGCGACGGTCTTGCGCGGTCCCTTGCGGGTGCGGGCGTTCGTCTTGGTGCGCTGGCCGCGCACGGGCAGGCCGCGGCGGTGACGCAGGCCACGGTACGCGCCGATGTCCATCAGACGCTTGATGTTCTGACCGACCTCGCTGCGCAGGTCACCCTCGACCTTGTAGGTCTTCTCGATGGCCTCACGCAGGGTGCTCTGTTCCGCTTCGGTCAGGTTCTTGGTGCGGGTGTCGGGGTTGATCCCCGTGCGCGCCAGGACTTCCTTGCTGCGGGTCAGGCCGATGCCGTAGATGTAGGTCAGCGCGATCTCGATGCGCTTCTCGCGGGGCAGGTCAACGCCAGCTACGCGCGCCATATCAGCCCTGCCTCTGCTTGTGCTTGACGTTGGTGCAGATGACCAGCACGCGCCCATGGCGGCGGATCACCTTGCAGTTGTCGCACATCTTCTTGACACTGCTCCGAACTTTCATGTGTCCTCCTCGCGCCGCCACACCAATCGTGGTGCTGACTGGCAGCGCTCGACCCCCCACCCACCTCGGTCGGGTGGGGAATCTGTTGGGTACTTCCGCCCGTCGGTTACTTGCGGTAGACGATGCGCCCACGCGTGGTGTCGTAGGGGCTGATTTCCAGAACCACACGGTCGCCGGGCAGGATGCGGATGTAGTGGATACGCATCTTCCCGCTGATGTACGCCAGGATGTCGTGCCCCGTATCCAGCTTTACCCGGAAGGTCGTGTTGGGCAGCGCTTCTTCCACGACGCCCTCGGCACGTACGGTGTCATCTTCCTTCTTGACGCGTTTTTCCCGCTGTTCCGGCATTTTTCGTCTCGCCACGCAACCTCCAGGCTTGATACAAGCCAAACGTAAAGGTATCACGCCCCTGTCCGGGTGGTCAAATGCGGCTCACAGTTGTCAGACCGCCGTGCCGCGCGACCCGTTCAGCTCGACCTGCCGGAGGGCTGGCCATCCAGCACGGTGCGCCAGAACGCCACCGATGCACGTTCGTAGAGCAGCCCCATGTCCAGCGGATCCTGCCCAGTCATGTGTGAACCCCCACCGGACGCCGCAATGGTCTCGTAGATGGCCAGGCGCTGCTGGTGCAGTTCCAGCTGTCCGGCCGCCAGCCGGCCCACCGTCCCCGGCGTGGCCTGTGCACTGAAGAAGAGTTTCAGCAGGCCCTCGTCACGCAGTTCGGGCTGACCGGCAGGGGTGTCCAGCCACGCGCGCAGGACGGCGCGGCCCGCCGGGGTGACGGTGTATACGCGCCGCCGCCGACCGCTGTCCTCCTGCTGGGCCTCCAGCAGGCCCAGGTCGGCCAGTCGCTGTGGTTCGGCATACAGCTGTGACCGGGGAAACGTCCAGAAGTACCCCACCGACGTGTCTGCCCAGCGCTTGAGGTCGTACGACGTGCCACCGCCGCAGCCGCCCAGCAACCCCAGGACGATGTATGCGGACGGGCCGAGCGTTGCATCACTCACCGTTCCAGTGTACAGTCACACCAGACCGTCCAGAGTAGACCATTCAGAGTGGACGGACAGGAGGTTGCCGATGCCCAGCCCCACCCGCCTGACTGCCGAGATCGAGGGATCCTTCGTCGTCTTCATGATCGGCGCCCGGATCAACCAGCCGTGGAACGTGCCGGCATGGCTGCCGGTCGTCCGCGCCATGCCGCGCATGCTCAGCGAACTGCAGCGGCACCCGGAACTGGGGTTGCTGGGGGGCCAGGGGCACGGCACCACGCTGATCCAGTACTGGCGCAGCGCCGAGCACCTGCAGGCGTACGCCCAGGCCCGTGACCGCGAGCACCTGCCTGCGTGGCGGGCGTTCTACCGCGCGGCCCGCCGCTCCCCCAGCGCCGTGGGGATCTGGCACGAGACCTACCACGTCGAGGCCGGCGCCTACGAGACCGTGTACTACGCCATGCCACCCTTCGGCCTCGGGCGGGTGGGCACGCTGGTGCCAGCGACCGGCCGGCGCGAGAGCGCCAGGGGGCGAATGGGGCAGGCGGCCGACTGACAGCGGTGTTCAGTTCCACCCCGGGGCTGAACGGATGCCCCTCACTTCCACGTCCAACCGCTGCCGTGTCCGTCACTCGCTCCGCTCGGTTCAGGGGGAGTGAGGGAACCCCTCACTCCCCCTGCAACCTGCTGTGCCCCCCGGACGGAGCGCCCTCTGCACCGCCGGCATCGTCCACTCCCGGCCGGGGATCCGATCGCCGCCGCTCAGAACACGCGGGCCTGGCGGCGGGCGAGTTCAAACCCGTGCCCGTCCCGGTTCACGCACCGGACACCCGTCACCGCCGAGGAGCAGCGCAGCCCGTGCCAATTCCAGACCTGACCGTAGGCCAGCACGGGCAACCGGGGATCAGCGACGGTGTCCCCGTGGCAGACCCAGGTGGCCCGCCCGGTGGCCGACAGGGACAGGGCGTCCCCGAAGTCCAGCGGGCAGTCTTCCCTGGGTGGAGCGCGGAAGCTGGCCCCCATGACGTCGCAGCGGACCGTGGCCGCCTGCCCGCTGGCCGGGTCGGCGGCCTGCGCCTGGCAGTGCAGCCGCCCGGAGGGCAGCTGGAACCCGGTGGGGGTCATGCCCTGGGCCGCAGCGGCACCGGAGAGCGACAGCAGGAGGCCCAGCACTGGCCCCCTCATCCCGCCGCCCCACCGCGCACGACCAGGCCCTGCTCGCCCGCCCACGTGCTCACGTCGTCGCCGCGGATGGCGGCGGCCATCAGACCGGGGAAGTGATCCGGGGTGCACGCAAAGGCGGGAATGCCCATACCGGCGAAGGCGCGGGCCACGCCGTGGTCGTAGCTCGGCGCGCCCTCGTCCGACAGGGCCAGCAGGGCGACGACCTGCACGCCACTGTCCTTCAGCGTGCGGGCACGGGCCAGCATCTCGCGCTCGTTCCCGCCCTCGTACAGGTCGGAGATCAGGACCATGACGGTCTGCTCGGGTCGCTGGATCACGCCCTGGCAGTAGGCCAGCGCCCGGTTGATGTCGGTGCCGCCGCCCAGCTGGATGCCGTACAGGACGTCCACCGGGTCGTCCAGATGTTCGCTGAGATCCACGACCCCGGTGTCGAACACGACCACGCGGGTGCTGACAGCGGGGAGGGACGCCAGCACCGCGCCGAACACACCGGCGTACACGACGCTGGACGCCATGCTGCCCGACTGGTCAAGACACAGGACGATGTCACGCAGCGAGCGGCGTTTGCGGCCCATGCCGATCAGGCGCTCGGGAATCACGGTGTTCCGGTCGGGCTGATACGTCTTCAGGTTGGCGCGGATGGTGCGATCCCAGTCGATCTCGGCGGGGCGGGGGCGGAAGTTGCGCTGGGCGCGGTTCAGGCTGCCACTCACGGCGGCGCGGGTGGGTTCCTCCAGGCGGCGCGTCAGGTCGTCCACGACCCTTCTCACCACGGCGCGGGCGGCGTCCTTCGCCTTCTCGGGCATCACGCCCTTCAGGGTCAGCAGCGTGCCCACGAGGTTCACGTCCGGCTCCACACCCTCCAGCATCTCCGGTTCGAACAGGAGCTGCTGGAGGTTCAATCTCTCGATGGCGTCGCCCTGCATGACGCGCACCACATCTGACGGGAAGAACTCGCGCAGATCCGCGAGCCAGCGGGCGACCTTCGGGGCACTCGCGCCCAGCCCGCCCCGCCGGGCACCGGGGTCGGCATCGTACAGGCCGCCCAGGGCCTCGTCCAGGCGACGGTCGAGCACTCCCAGTTCAGCCGTCGTGTCGCCCGCCGCCGCCAGACCGTCAGCGTCGCCGCCGCCCAGCACGAGGCGCCAGCGCCGCCGCCGTTCGACATCGGCCAGCGTCACAGAGGTCGACCCACAGCACGCGGAGACCAGATCGTCCATTCTGTCATACACAGAATCATAACACTCCATTCTGAACATTGCGGCCGAGCAGCGGAATCACCTCGGCCTCGGGCACCGGGCGCGAGAACAGGTAGCCCTGGACATGGGTGCAGCCGAGCGCCACCAGCTCATCATATTGCTCGGCGGTCTCCACACCCTCGGCCACGAGTTCCAGGCCCAGGGTCGCAGTGACGGTCACCATGGCCGAGATCAGGGTGCGCACATAGCGCCGCCGCGGCCGATCCACGACGCCCGTGAGATCGGCGACGAACACCCGGTCGATCTTGACGACACCGACCGGCAGCTCGTTGAGCCGTGACAGGGACGCGAATCCCGTCCCGAAGTCGTCCAGTGACAGCCGCACGCCCAGCGCCCGGACGGTCTCCACGCTGCGTTCGACATGCAGGCGGCCCCGCAGGTCGATGCCCTCGGTGACCTCCAGTTCCAGCGCCGAAGCCGGCAGGCCGGCGCGGGCCAGTTCCCGCTCCACCATCTGCGCGAACTGGGGCTGCATGAGCTGGAGCGGCGAGACGTTCACCGCCACCCGCACGGCCGCGAATCCCGCCGACTGCCAGCGGGCCGCCGCTGCCAGCGCCTCGCAGAGCACCCACTCGCCCAGCGACGTGATCAGACCGGCGTCCTCCGCAATCGAAATGAACACGTCCGGCCCGACCACCCCGAAGTCGGGGTGCCGCCAGCGCACCAGCGCCTCCAGACACACCGGACGGCCGGTGGATACCGTGCAGATCGGCTGGAACTCCACGTACAGCTGCCCGCGTTCCTGGGCGTGCCGGAGTTCGCGTTCCAGCAGTTGCCGGCGCTCGTCCTGATCCATCAGGTGGCCGCTGTAGAGCCGGACGCCGTTCTTCCCACTGCGCTTGACGGCATACATGGCGCGGTCGGCCCTCAGCAGCAGGTCGCGGGCATCCGTGGCGTCCTGCGGACATCGGGCGACCCCCACGCTGACACTCAGGCGCAGGTCCTGTCCGGCCACACTGAAGGTCGCCACCATGGCCTCCACGACCCGCTGGGCAACCCCTGCGACCTCCCGCAGGTCGTCGCCCGGCACGACCATCACGAATTCATCGCCACTGACGCGTGCCACACCGCCGCGTGGAGGCGACAGCGCCCACAACCGCTGCGCCACCAGCCGCAGCGTCTCGTCCCCGGTCGCGTGCCCCAGCGTGTCGTTGATCGCCTTGAAGCCGTCCAGATCCAGGAAGAGCACGGCGAAGGGCTCCCCACCGGCCACGCGCTCCAGCAGATCCTCGTCCAGAAACGCGCGGTTGTGCAGGCCGGTCAGGGGATCGACGAACGCCCGGCGCGTCAGGGCCGCGTTGTCTTCCCGGGTGCGGTGCAGCGTGGCGCGCAGCGTGTTCACCATCCGGGCGCCGAGCACCACGCCCAGGCTGCTCAGGGCCAGCTGGCCCAGTCCGAACCACACCTCTGGCCGCACCAGGGCACTGGCTGGCGTCAGCGCGTATGCGCCGGTCAGGGCCAGCAGGGCGAACGGCAGGGCTGTACTCATGCGGTGGGCCAGCGCCGAGGTCCGCATGCTCGCCTCGATCATCGGCATGGTCAGCACCCAGCCCATCAGGGTCGCGAGGTCGATCAGGATGCGCTCGGTGGTACCCACCACGAACAGCGCCACGCCCAGCCGGGCCAGCAGGAACGCGATGTTCGCCACGAGCATGAGCGAGATCACCGGCCGGCGGCCCACCCCCAGCCCGGTGGCGATCCCCAGCGCCAGCATGGTGGCCAGGATCGCGGTGCCCAGCACCCAGTCGACGGGCTGGAAATACCCGGGCATCTGCAGCCCCTGGGCCAGCGAGATCACGTGGCCCAGCGTGCCCGCCACGAGGATCACCCAGACCGCGACCCGGCCACGACCCGCATCGTCCCGCATTGAGGGCAACGCTGTCGGGACCGTCGGTGCAGGCATGGACGTCGGCTCGGGAAGGTCGGTCATAGGTGCAGAGGTGGTCAGAACCAGTCTCAGAGTACGCCGGCGCCTCAACGCTCCTCTTACATTTTCAGCACGGTGGTTTTCATCACAATTCAGCGGCGTCCATGGTTCTGCGGGGGCTCCACGCCAGTCCATGCAGATCTCGCCCCGGATTCATGCGGTCGACACACCCAGCAGCCGCAGCACCACCGGCACAGCCCGCCGCGCCCGTTCCCCGTCCAGGACGTGCTGCACGCGCCGGCCAGGGGCACCGCCCTCCCGCAGCGCCTCCCCGATCTGCCGCCGCTCCGGCTTCTCGAAGCGGGAAAACACCCGCCGCAGCAGCGGCAGCGTCTCCTGGAACACGTCCGCGTCGAGCGTGGTCAGCCAGCCGTCGAGCAGGCCCAGCAGCGCCGGGTCGTGGACGAGCAGCGCGCCGCTGTCGCCCAGGAAGCCGTCCAGCCACGCCGTGACCTCCAGCGGCACGCCCGCACCCAGCGCGAGGCCCAGGCGGCGCTCGATCTCCGTGCCGTCCAGCACGGCCGCGTCCCTCAACCGGCGCACCGCGTCGCCGTTCAGCAACGGGTGCGTGTCGTCCCGGTCGGCCACGCGCGCCAGGGCCACGTGCCACTCGGCCGTCACCGCTCCGTCGTCCAGCAAACGCACCGCGCTGTCCGCCGCGTTCACGAGCCCGCGCAGGGTGGCCGCCGCGTCGTCCGCGAGACCCACCGCCGCCAGCGGCAGGCCCACGCCCGCCCGCGTGAGCAGCGTCCGGAACGTCGCCCCGGCCAGCGCGTTCGACCCGCCGTCCCGGCCGCGCACGTCGCCGTAGCGGGCCAGCCGCGCCAGCGGCGGCAGGGCCTCCAGCAGGTCGCTCACATCCGCGTTGCCCGCCGCCCGCGCGTCCAGCGCCGCCAGCGCCACCGGCAGCGCGCCGGTCAGGTCGGCATAGCGCACGGCCTCCAGCAGCGTCGTGAGTTCCGCCAGCGTGCCCGCCCCCCGCGCCGACTCCACCGCCACCGCCGTCGCCGCGTCCATCACCGTCTGCCCGCTGCGGCTCGCCTCGACCAGCCGCACGCTGAACTCCGGCTTCCACGCCAGCGCCCACGCCTCCTTGAAGGTGCCGCGCCCGCCCGCGTACCGCTCCTGCGCCCACGGTACGCCCAGCATGTTCAGGCGGTGGAACAGCGCGCTGCGCGCCAGATCGTTGTCGGCGCGCAGGTCGAGGGTCAGCTCCGTCTGCTCGGGCTGCACCTTCAGCCGCAGGCTCTTCTGGAGTTTCGCCAGATCCTGCGCCAGCGGCACCGTCGGCACGCCCTCCGGCACCTCGCCCAGCGCCTCGCCCACGATCAGCTGCCGCTCGATCAGCCGCAGGGGCAGGTCACTGTCCCACCCGAACACGCTCAGGGCCGCCTCGTTCAGCTCGTCCAGGCCCGGCAGCGCCCGCCCGCGCAGGGCCGCCAGGGTGTTCGCCAGCCGCGTCGACTCGATCACGGACGCGCTGCTCGCCTCCAGCCGCTGCTCGCGCAGCAGCCGCGCCACCCGCGCGAACCAGCGTTCCGTCACGTCCCGCCGCGTCGTGAACAGGTGATGGTAGTACCCCGGCGACCGCACGCCCGCCCCGTAGCCACTGCCCGTGCTGAGGCGACCGTGCGTCCACGGCACCCAGGTCAGCGTGACCTTCGCCTTCGGCAGGCCCTTCAGCAGCGCCGCGTCATCCTTCGCCTTGAAGGCGTGTACGTCCAGCACGGGCGCGTGCCACGCCCCGCAGACCACCGCCACGCGCTGCGCTCCATCCTTCAGCGCCGCGCGGATCGCCTGCCGCATGCACGCCTCGCGCTGCGCCTCCCGGCCCGACGCGGGCGGGGCGTCCGCCCGCACAGCCCGCATGGCCTCCAGCACAGCCTCGAAGACATCGAAGTCGTCGCCCCGCGCCTCGACCAGCGTTTCCCACCAGCGCTCGAAATCGGCGTACCCCGCTGCCTCGGCCAGCACCCGCAGGGGGTCGCTGTGCAGGTCGTCCGACTCGTCCTCCTCCCGCTCGCCTGCCAATGTGGCCGACGCCGGAAGATCCATGAACCGCGCCGACACGCCCGCCCGCGCCGCCCAGCGGAACGCCACGAACTCCGGACTGAAAGCCGCAAACGGCCAGAACGACGCTTTAGCAGGATCGTCGTTCACGTAGCCCAGCAACGCCACAGGCGGTGTCATCTCCGCCTGCGCCAGGAACGGCAGCACGGCATCCGCATCGGACGGCCCCTCGACCAGCACCACGTCTGGATTGAGCTGCGACAGCGCATGCTCCAGCGACCGCGCACTGCCAGGGCCATGATGACGGATAGGGAAAATGGAGAGGTCAGCCATCGTGGGAATCAGTATGGTTCTGCACTTCTCGTAATCTGAGCGTCGTGCGGATCGTCACAGCGAAGTCCTGAAAGCCGGACGCCTCGAATTCCATCAGCCACGTTCCCTCGAATATCACCGGCAAGCCGTGCTCGGTCAACGTCCCGAAAGTGATGCGGGTGATGTCCACCGGGTTATGCGCGCCAACGAAGTAGACCGAACCGTCAATGTAGCCGGGTTCCGGGTTGACAGGGAAGGTGAAGGTCTGTCCCGCCAGCACATCCAGGTTCAGACTGGGCAGATCGATGAAGTCCAGTCGCAGGGGGGATTCGAAGGTCAGCGGTTCATAGTCTTCTGACGCCTCGTCGTTATTGGGGTTGGGCAGTTCGAACGGCGCGAAGTGCACCTCGCAGTTCGCAGTGTGGCGGCCTTCCAGTTGAGGGCCCTGGAAGAGCTCGGCGTACAGCGGTCGTAATTGATCAACGGGGAAAACAGCGTCCATGACTCAACTCACCGCCCGGCAGGCTTTATAGAAATCCTTCCAGTCGTCGCGTTTCTTGGCAACGGTTTCGAGGTATTCGCGCCAGATGACGGCGTCCTGCACGGGGTCTTTCACGACGGCTCCGACGAGGCTGGCGGCGACGTCGTGGGCGGTCAGGTGCCCGTTGCCGAAGTGCGCGGCGAGGCTGAGGCCGTGGTTGACGACGCTGATCGCCTCGGCGGTGCTGAGGCTGCCGCTGGGGCTCTTGAGTTTCGTCTTGCCGTCCTCGGTGGCTCCGGCGCGGAGTTCGCGGAACACGGTGACGATCCGCCGGACTTCCTCCAGCGCGGGGGGCGGGGCGGGGATGTGCAGGTTCGTGGCAAGCTGCGCGACCCGGCTGGTGACGATCCTGACCTCGTCGTCCAGGCTGTCGGGCACGGGCAGGACGACGGTGTTGAAGCGGCGCTTGAGGGCACTCGACAGGTCGTTCACGCCCTTGTCGCGGTTGTTCGCCGTGGCGATCAGGTTGAAGCCCTGCACGGCCTGCACCTCGGCGTTCAGTTCCGGGATGGGCAGCGTCTTCTCGGACAGGATGGTGATGAGGGTGTCCTGCACGTCGCTCTGCACGCGCGTCAGTTCCTCCAGCCGGGCGATCTTGCCGGTGCGCATGGCGCGCACGATGGGACTCTCGACCAGGGCGGCCTCGCTGGGGCCTTCGGCCAGCAGCCGGGCATAGTTCCAGCCGTAGCGGACGCTCTCCTCGCTGGTGCCGGCGGTGCCCTGCACGAGCAGGGTGCTGGTGCCGCTGATCGCGGCCGACAGGTGCTCGCTGACCCAGCTCTTCGCGGTGCCCGGCACGCCGATCAGCAGCAGGGCGCGGTCGGTCGCCAGGGTCGCCACGGCGATTTCCATCAGGCGGCGCTCGCCCACGTACTTGGGCGTGATCTCGGTTCCATCCTTCAGTTTCCCGCCCATCAGATAGGTCAGCACCGCGTGCGGCGACAGGTTCCAGCGGGGCGGCCGGGGCCGGTCGTCGTGCGCGGCCAGGGCCGACAGCTCGTGCGCGTAGGCCTGCTCGGCGTGCTGGCGGAGGACCTCAGGGGCGGGGGTGGTCATGGGTGGGCTCCTTCCAGAATGGCCTGTGCTTGCGTACGAGCGTCTGCCGAGGTGTCACTGCGTAATCGACGGGCTATTTCTATCTTTTCGCTGGGCTCAATATCATTATCGTATTCGCCGGTTCTGAGGTAAAAAGCGAATCTGGCGCGCATGTGCGGGCTTTCATCTCTTGAAAGAGCTTCGATGACTTGAAGTGTCAAGCTAGCCCTTGATCGCCCTGCTCTTTCCATCAGTCCGAGAGAAGTCTTTCTGCCCAAGCTGAGGAAATTTAACGCCGAGAATCGCACCTGTGTGTCATTGTCCCGAAGTGCGTTGACACGATGGGCATCGTCGCATTTCCCATTTATCAGCGCTCGCTCTCTAACCTTCGGATTGGAGTCGGAGAGGAAGACCAGGAGTTGCGCCGGAGTCAGGTACGCATCGCCAGCGACTTCCATCCGAACACCCGGATGTGGATCATTCGTAAGACGCTCAAGCAGACCGGGTGGTCTCGGGCTGTACCGCAACGTGGCCGCACGGACGGTAGGCTGACTATGATTCACAAGTGCATCAATGGTGTCTGACGAGGTGTTTGGATTCATGGCGACGGCCTTGAGCACTTGAAGCGAGTGATCTCGGGCGAGGTCGTCGAGGATGGAGGCAGAGGCAACGGGGTTGCTCGCGACTGCCCTTCTCGTCGGAATGTCGGCACTCTGAGATAATGTCGCCAGAACCGCTGCTGGGGCACTGGGTACTGAGCCGACGAAGCGTGACAGTTGCGGATCAAGCGCAGCGATCTCCAGTAGACGTGTGGGCTTCACCCCGGATCTTCTGACCTCCCGTTTCAGCGCCTTCAAGTCCAGCGTCATCCTCTCTCCTTCCCGAAGTCCGTCCACATCTGCTTTCTCAGTTCCAGGGTGCCCAGCAATTCGGTCAGAGTGCGGTGCGCGTAGTCGGTGGCGTCGGGCGGCAGGGGTGCGGGGGGCGGCGTGTGGGGGTGCAGGCGCGTGGCGGCGAGGTCGCGGAGCCGCACCCAGCGATAGCCCCAGCCGTAGTCGTAGTGCGCGCTCTGGACGCTGCCTTGCAGTGCGTCCAGCAGGGCTTCCCCCAGTTCCGGGGGCCATGGGCCGGGCTGCGGGCCCAGCAGGGCGAGCAGGCGCTCTGGGTCGCCGGGGCGCAGGGCGTGCCGCTGGGCGGCGGCCAGGGTCTCGGGCGGGCCGAGGTGCAGCAGGGTGGGGTCGTCGGGCTGGTGCGGGAGGAGGGCGGTGGCCAGCGCGGCGTGCCGGGTGGCAGCGGCGTTCGCGGCCAGCGCTTGCAGGTAATCGTGCTCCCGGGCAATAGTCGCCAGCGCGGCGGGCGGGATGTCCAGAGCGCGGAGCAGGGCGTCCGGGTATGTATGCACCAGAAGGTGACCGAGGAGCGCTATGGCGCTCATGGCGTCCTTGCCGGTGGGGTCGGGCAGCCCGTCGCGGACGGCGTGCTCGTCGGGGCCGGTGGGCCGGGTCAGGGTCGTGGGGGTCTCCCCCTTGAGCCGCCCCAGCAGTCCCGGCTTGCCGAGCTGCACGAGGGCGGCGAAGCGGGCGGCGTTCCGGGCGTTCTGCGCGCTGCGTTCCAGACGGTGCAGGGCGGCGCGGGCCAGGGTGCGGACGTCCTCGCTGCGGTCGGTGGTGAGGGTGTCCAGCAGCGGTTCGAGCGCGTGGTCGTCCGGTGTGAGGGTGTCCAGCAGGGCCCCCAGGAGGCGCTTGCGGCTGCCGGCGCGTTCGGTGGGCAGGTGCGCCGCCAGCAGCTCACGGGCGGCCTGCGGGTCGCGGGCGCGCACCCCGCGCCACAGGGCCTCGCGGCCGGCCTCGGTGGCGTCGTCCCAGGCATCCTCGCCGCCACCCGGCGTGAAGCGCCACTCGGGGTTGAACCCCGCGAGCCACGCGCCGCGTTCGCCCAGCACGGGGATCAGGAGGGAACGCAGGGAGCCGTCGTGGCGGGCCGCGTCGAGGAGTTCCGGCAGGCGGGCGGGGGGCGCGCGCCACCCGGCCTGCGCGCACAGCGCCAGCCACTCGGGCAGCAGCGGCGTGCCCAATACGAGCGGCAGGTGCCGCGCGGCGCGCTCCGGCGCTTCCGGGAGGGTCTCGGGGGGTGCGGGCGCGGGGGGCGCGACGTCGGCGGGATCGGGCGTGCGGCCGGCGGCGTGCGCTATGGCGTACAGGGCCGCGCGGGCGAGCAGGGTGCCCTCGGCGTCGGGGCGGGTGATGCGGGCGGCGGCCTCACCGAGCGCGCCGGGGCCGGGGGCGGGCAGCTGGCCGCGCGCCGTGCCGACCAGGGCCAGGGCGAGGAGCTGGTCGTGGTCGCTCATTCGGAGCCCTCCTGACGCAGGGGGAGGAGCGCCCCACCGTGCAGGACGCTCAGGGGCGTGAGGGCCGCGCCGTCCCACTCGGCGTACACCGGCAGGGGCTGTCCGCCGCCCAGGGCGAGCAGGGTGTACAGGCTGCGGTCACTGCCCGTGATGGGAAGGCGGCCGGTGCTGTCCTGCGCGTGCCAGGGGTCGCCGGGAATGACGTGCAGGGGGCCGGTCAGGTGCGCGGTGCGTTCCAGCCACGGGTTCGCGGCGAGGGCTGCACCGTGCCGGTCGAGCAGGGCGTCGAGGGTGACGCTCGGTGGGCGCGGGGCGGGCGGGGTCGCCAGCGCCTCGCCGCGCAGCAGGGCGCGCTGGGGCACAGCGCCCGGCGCGAAGCACACCTCGGCCCGCACTGTGTGGCCGGGGGGCAGGGCGGGCGGGAAGGGGCGGCCGCCCGCGGAGAAGTCGAGGAGCAGGGCGGTGTCGTCGCCGCTGACGAGCCACGTGCGCCGGGTGCTGATGGTGTCCTCGACGGTCAGGCCCTGGCCCATGACGTTCCACGCGGCGATCACCCCGCCGCCCTCCAGCACGCCGGCGCTGTCGAGCGGGAAGCCCACCGCGGCGCGCAGGTCGGCGTGCTCGGGTTCGCTCAGGCTGTCCCGACGCGGCCACGCCTCGGTGAGCAGGTGCAGCCGCGCGAGGTGCGCGAGCAGGGCGGCGGGGTCGCCCAGGTGCTCTGGAATCTGCCGCACGAGCCGCGCCGCGCCGGGAGCCTGGGCGTCGACCAGCCGGGCCGCCTGCGTGTCCCAGTCCGTGTACGGCCGTGCCGGGGCCTGGGCGAGGCCGTCGCGCACGAGGTCGTGCAGGAAGGTCTGAAGGGAGTCCAGCCCCCCAGTGACCTTCTTCTCGCGCGCCGCGCGCCGCTTCGCCTGGGCGGCGGGGTCGGGGCCGGCCTTCCCCCCGGCCGGCGTCTTCTCGCCTTCCGCCTTCTGCCGTTCACCTTCAGCCCGCGCCGCCCGGCCGTCCAGCCACGTCTGGAGGCTCTCGGGCGGCGGGGCCGCACCGAAGTCGTCGGGGTGCGTGGCGCGCAGCAGCAGCAGCGCCAGCGCATGCTTGCACGGGAACTTGCGGCTGGGGCAGGAACACTTCCCGACCGGGCCACTCAGATCCACGCCGGTCAGGTAGGGATCCTTGCCACTACCCTGGCACTCGCCCCACACGCTGCCTGCAGGAGCGTTGAGGTTCCGCCATTTGCCCGGCGTGGCGAGCTTGCGGGCATTGGCGGCGCTCCCGCTGTCCGGGGCGAGGGCGAGGATGGCATCTGGGGTCAGGGGGGCGGGGGTCACGGTCATCGTTAAATCCTTCGATCAAATTACGCTATTGGCGTAATGTAACGGATTCACACTCGCCGCGCAAGCCCAGGTTACCCGGAACGGCGCAGAGGGCACACAGCAGAGAGCAGAGGGCTGAACATCTCTCGCTCTCTGCTCTCTGCTCTCTGCTGTCTACTCTCTGCCGTCTGCCTACTTCATGCCCCCCACGATCCGGCCGTACACCTCGTCCATGCCGCCCACACCGTCCACCCGGTACAGGTGCCCGCGCGCCGCGTAGTAGTCGATCAGGGGCTGGGTCTGCTCGCGGTAGATGTCCTGACGGTGCCGGGCGACCTCCTCGGTGTCGTCGCTGCGAACCGCGTGACCGGCTGCCTGCGCCTGTCGCCCACGCTCCACGATCCGCGAGATCAGCACCTCGTCGGGCACCTCCAGCAGCGGCACGGCGTTCACAGGCGCGCCGAGTTCCTCCAGCAGCGTGTCCAGGCCCTCGGCCTGCGGCAGTGTGCGCGGGAACCCGTCGAAGATGACGCGGACCGTGTCCATCCCGGCCAGCGTGTCACCGATCAGAGCGAGCAGGATGTCGTCCGGCACCAGCTTGCCGGCATCCAGAATGGGGCGCACCTGCTGGCCCAGCTCGGTGTCCCGTTTCACGTGGTCGCGCAGGATGTCGCCGGTGCTGATCTTGGTCAGGCCCTGCTCGGCGGCCAGCCGCTCGGCCTGCGTGCCCTTGCCGGCGCCGGGCGGCCCGAGAAACACCACGACCTTGTTCTCCTTCTGAGTCACTGTTCCCTCCGTTCGGTGTTCAGCATAGTGTGCCCGTGGTTGGATTCCCGCCCCCTGCCCAGTCCTGTTCCCGCTGGGGTGACGTCGGGGTGGAGCAAAAACCGCCCCCAGGCATGGGAGCGGTGGCGAACAGCAGCAGCCTTCAGTTGTTCAGACGGCCACGGATGCGGCCCTTGCTGATGAAGCCGTCGTAGCGGCGCACCGTCAGCTGGGCTTCAAGCTGCTTGAGGGTCTCGAGCGCCACACCCACGATGATCAGCAGGCCCGTGCCCGAGAACTGGAAGGTCGTGATGCCGGTCAGGCGCTGCACGATCTGCGGCACGATGGTCAGCACCACGAGGAAGATTGCTCCCCACAGGCTCAGGCGGCCGCTGATGCTGCCCAGGAACTCGGCCGTGGGCGTGCCGGGACGCACGCCGGGCACGAATCCACCGGCCTCGCGCAGCTGCTCCGCGATGCGCTTGGGATCGAACTGCACGCTGTTGTACAGGTACGTGAAGCCGAAGATCAGCGCGGCTTCCAGCGCGATGTACAGCGGCTGCCCGAAGACCAGATTGGTCTGGATCCACGCGCTGACCGCCGGCGCACGGGTCGTCGTGGCGCTGGAGATCAGGTTCGGGATGATCAGCATGGCCGACGCGAAGATCACGGGAATCACGCCCGCCTGGTTCACCTTGATCGGCAGCCACGTAGCTTGGGTGGCGCCGCGCGCCTGTCCAGCCACACCGCCGCGCGCCCGGGCATACGTGACCGGCACCCGGCGCTCGGCCTGGTACACGTATACGATCCCGGCGATGGTCACGAGGACGACGGCCGCGAAGGCGACCAGCCGGATCACCCAGTTGGCCTCCGGGTCGGAGCGCACCAGCGCCGCCGTGTTCGAGAACTCGGTCGGGTAGTTGGCGATGATCCCGGCCGTGATGATCAGCGAGATCCCGTTGCCCACCCCGACTTCCGTGATGCGCTCACCGATCCACATCGTGAACGCGATCCCGGCCACCTGCGTGAGCACCATGACCAGCACCGTGAACAGCCCCGGCGTCCACCCGACCGCGATGTACGCGGCATTCGAGTTGATAAAGGACGCGAAGAAGACCGCCTGCACCGCGCCCAGGGCGACGGCCGCGTAGCGGGTGTACTGGTTGATCTTCTTGCGGCCTTCCTCGCCTTCCTTGGACAGTTTCTCCAGCGCCGGGATGGTCGTGGTCAGCAGCTGGATCACGATGCTGGCCGTGATGTACGGCAGCACGCCCAGCGCGAAGATCGAGAACTGCGAAAGATTCCCGCCCGAGATCATGCTGATCAGGCCAAACAGGCCGCTCGAGTCGGCCTGACTCAGAGCGGCACTGTTGACGCCTGGGGTGGGGATGGCACTCCCCAGGCGGTAGATGGCGAGAAGCAGCAGGGTGAAGAGAATCTTCCGCTGAAGATCCGGAATCCGGAAGGCGTCGCGGAAGGCGCGGAGCATTACTCCGCCTTCTCGGCGCTTTCGGTGTTGCCCGCGGGCAGGATGACGCTGCCCCCGGCGGCCTCGATGGCCTTGATGGCGGACGCGCTCGCGGCGTCCACGTGCACGGTCACGGCACGCTTGATCTCACCGCTGGCGAGCAGCTTCACGGGCCAGTTCTTGCGGCGCACCAGGCCGGCGATCTCCAGCACATTGCGGTCGAAGACGTTGCCCTCGACCTCGATGCCGTCGAGCTGCGACAGCTTGATGATCTCGTAGGTGGTGCCGACGTTGTTGAAGCCGCGCTTGGGGAGCCTCGCGATCAGGCGGCTGCGGCCACCCTCGAAGAACTGTCCCTTGCCCGCGCCGCTGCGCGACTTCTGACCCTTGTGACCACGGCCGGCGGTCTTGTCGGTGCCGCCGGGGCCACGGCCCACGCGCTTGCGGTTCTTGCGGCTGCCCGGTGAGGGCTGCAGTTCGTGCAGTTTCATTCGTGCACCTCCAGCAGGTGCTTGACGGTGTTCACCATCCCGCGCAGGGCGGGGGTGTCGGCGACTTCTTTGGTGTCACCGATCTTGTGCAGGCCCAGCGACTTGACGGTCTGCACCTGGTTGCCCGGGCGGCCGATGACGCTGCGCTTGAGGGTAATTTTCAGGGTCGCCATTACACGCCTCCGGTCTCGCCCCGCAGCGCGCGAACCTGCTTCGCGGTACGGAGGTTCTTCAGGCCGTCGAACACGGCGTAGGCCACGTTCACCTTGTTGCGGCTGCCGAGTTCCTTGGACAGCATGTTCGTGATACCCGCCAGTTCCGCGATCGAGCGGGGCACGGTGCCCGCGATCACGCCCGTACCGGGGCCGGCGGGCTTCAGGAGCACGCGGCTGGTGCTGTTCTCACCCACGATGTCGTGGGGGATCGTGCCGTTTTCCACGGGCACCATGATCATGTTCTTGCGGGCAATGCTCTTGGCCTTCTCGATGGCCACCGGCACTTCCTTGGCCTTACCAATGCCCATGCCCACGCGGCCGTTGCGGTCGCCGAGGATCACGAGGGCCGCGAAACGGAAGCGGCGGCCGCCCTGGTAGGTCTTGGACGTACGGTTCACGAACAGCATCTTCTCTTCGAATTCGCTGGTCTCGCGCTCCGCATTGCGGTCGTTGCGTCGGTTAAAAGTCAAGGCCACCCTCCCGCGCCGCGTCTGCGAGCGCCTTCACGCGTCCGTGGTAGCGGTACGAGCCACGGTCGAAAACCACCTTCTTGACGCCCCTGGAGAGCGCCACCTCGGCGAGGGCCTTGCCCACGGCGGCGGCAGTGTCGGTCTTGGTGCCCGTCTTGACGGCGGCGCTGTTGGCCGCAGCAACGGTGACACCCTTGCTGTCGTCGATGATCTGGGCGTAGATGTGCTTGCTGGAGCGGTACACGCTCAGGCGCAGCCGCTCGCCGGCGGCGGTGCGAACCTTGCGGCGGGCGCGCAGCTTGCGGCGGATCATGGTCTGGGTCGCCATTATTTCTTCCCTTTCCCGCCGGTGGCACCGGCTTTACCAGCCTTGAGGGCGATCTTCTCGCCGAGGAAGCGCACACCCTTGCCGTGGTAGGCGTCGGGCTTGCGCACCTTGCGGACGTTCGCGGCCACCTGGCCGACGAGCTGCTTGTCGATCCCGGACACGTCGATCTTGGTGGGCTCCGGCACGGCGAAGGTCACGCCGGCGGGCGGCTCGATGATGACCGGGTGGCTGTAGCCGATGGTCATCTCGAGGTTCTTGCCACTCAGCTTGGCGCGGAAGCCCACGCCCTTGAGCTCCAGGTTGATCGTGTAGCCGTCGCTGACGCCCTTGACGGCGTTGGCGACCAGCGTGCGGGTCAGGCCGTGCAGCGCGCGGTGGCGCTGCTGGTCGCTGGGCCGCTCGACGACGAGGTTGTCGCCGTCTTTCTTGATGGTCAGTTCGGGGTTGTAGGGAACGGTCAGTTCGCCTTTGGGCCCCTTGACCGTGAACACGCCATTCTCGGTGGTCGTGGTCACGCCGCCCGGCACCGCGATGGGCTGTCTACCAATTCGGGACATCGTGTGTCCTCCTTGAGTCCTTAAGTCGACACCGGGAAGGTGTCGCGGTCAGGTCTAGTGTCCTGGCGCGGGGACGAACCCGTGCCGTACTGCTCGCTGGGTGCGTCCGTTACCAGAGCACGCAGACGACTTCGCCGCCCACGCCCTGCTTGCGGGCCTCGCGATCCGGCAGCAGGCCCTTGCTCGTGGAGACCACGGCCAGGCCCAGGCCACGCTGGATGCGGGGCAGGTTGTCGGCGCTCACGTAGGAGCGGCGGCCAGGACGGCTGATGCGCTCGATGTGCTTGATGACCTGCTCGCGCTTCTCGCCGTACTTCAGCGTGACGCGCAGCACGTCGAACTTCTGGCCCTCGGGAACGAGGCGCTCGACACTGGTCACATAGCCCTCGCGCACCAGCAGTTTGGCCAGCTCTTCCTTGAAGCGGGAGGCCGGGATGTCCACGGTCTCCTTGTGGGTGCGCGTCGCGTTGCGGATGCGCGTGAGCATGTCGGCGATTGGATCACTCAGCATGTGTCTCCTCCAGGGGCGCGGTCTTGCGAGTCACTGCCCCGGCAGGTGTGGCCGGTTCCGATCTGGGGCCGGTCACGGGTCTCCCCTGTGGAATGCCTGGCGGACAAACTCCGCCGATTCTTCTCTTGGGTCGGGAATCCGCCACTGGACGATCACCACCCAAAGCTGGGCAGTTCGTATCCAGGGGGCACAGCACGATCACCGCACAAGTGCGGCAAGAACGGAGTGTAGCAGATCAGGGGGCCAGCGGGCAATCGTGGGGCCTGGCCGGTTCAGGCCGCCACGAACTCCCCGTCCCGCAGCACCGGCACGGCCCTGCTGACGTTCAGCTGCGCGGCCAGTTCCACATCCACTCCGAAGCCCCGCTCAATCAGCTCCACGCCGGAACTGCACGCCCGCACGCTCCGCGCCAGGTCGGGCTCGGCCGAGCGGAACGCCTGCGCGGCGGCCTCCGCTTCCGGGGAACGGTCGCCACGCAGGGCGTCGATCACGGCTCCTGCTCCCAGCCAGTCCTCCAGGGCGGGCCGCAGCGTGCCATCCGGCCAGCGTTCCCCGGCGGGCACGACGAGGACGCGGCCCACGCCATGCAGGTGTTCACCCACCGCGCGGGCGTTGCGCAGGCACGCCGCGTAGACGGGCACCCCCAGTTCCGCAGCGTCCGCACAGAGCGCCCCGCCATTCGGCGAGGGCAGCACCAGCCTCTCCCCCACCGGCAGGGTCAGCAGCGACGACGGCGACAGCGAGAAGCCGTCCGTGAAGCGCCGCTCGTGACTGGCGAGCACCGCGCCCTGCTCCCGCGCGAAGGCCGCGGCCGAGTCGTCCCGCCAGCGGTACGGCAGCACGGCCGCGCCGCGCGACACGGCCACGTCCACGCACGTCGTGAACGACAGCACGTCCACGACCACCACGGCGTCCACGTGCGGGCCCAGGTGACGCACGGCCGCGCCGCCCCACTCGCAGCGCACGCGGAACGCCGACTGGTCGAAGGACACGCTCCACAGCGTAATCGGCTACCGTGACTCCCGATGACCCTGATGGATCTGCGCAGAGTGTGGGGCCCCCGCCCCCTGATCGCCGCCGCCGTGGGCGTGCTGATCCAGGACGAGCACGGGCGCGTGCTGCTGCAACGCCGCGGCGACGACGGCCTGTGGGGCGAGCCCGGCGGAGCCCTCGACGCCGGCGAGGACTTCCTGACCGGCGCGCGCCGCGAACTGCGGGAGGAGACCGGCCTGACGTGCCAGGGGCTGACCCTGCTGCCCGTGCCGGAGGGCCTGCAGGACGGCCCGGAGCTGTACCACCGCTACCCGAACGGGCACGAGATCTACATCGTCGGGAGGCGGGCGCACGGCACGCTGCCCGCCGCCGCGCTGGACGGGGCCGCGCCGGACGACAGCGGCGAGACGCTGGAGCTGCGGTGGTTCCCGCTGGATGCCCTGCCCGACCTGAGCAACAACGCCAACCGCCAGAGCATGAACGTCCTGCGCGCCCGCGCGGGCCTGCCGCCCCTGCCGCTGGCCCCCACGCCCCCCGCGCCGCCCGTGGGCAACTTCCTGCGCGACCTGCGCCGCGTGATCGGGCACCGCCCGTGGTTCGCTCCCGGCGCGAACGTCCTCGTGAACGACGACCGGGGCCGCCTGCTGCTCCTCCGGCACGGGCACACGCGGAAGTGGACGCTGCCCGGCGGCAGCCTGGAACCCGGCGAGAGTTTCGCCCAGACCGCCGCCCGTGAGCTGTTCGAGGAGACCGGGCTCGCGGCCGTGCGGCTGGAAGCGCTGGAGATGTACGCCGGGCCGGAGTACCGTCTGACCTACCCAAACGGCGACGTGTTCGATTCCGTCTCGGTGCTGTACCGCGCGCATGGCGTCACCGGCACCCTCACCCCGCAGGACGGCGAGGTGGATGAGGCCCGGTGGTTCGATGTGGACGAACTCCCAGCCGCCGAGGAACTGAGCAGCCCGGTCATGCGGGCGAGCATCCAGCACTGGAAAGAAGGCCAGAGCACGCGGCCCTGAAGTCTCTGGAGTCAACGTGAGGATGAACGTAGCTCCAGCCAGTCAATGGCTGCCCGGACAACTGGATCGCGATCCGTCCGGAAGTCGTGCCAGTCATTCACGACCACAACGTCGGGTTGAACGCCGTGATCATAGATTTTCCCGGTGCGATCTGCATCCATTGCCGTCGTCAGCAGTAATGCCGATCCATCCGCCAACTCGTACCGGCTGTTGGAGGTCGTCAGGCCACGCGTCGCCTCGCCGAAGACACGGGTGCCTGGCCGTCCGAGGAACGACAGCGCTATGATCTCGCCGCTGCTGGCAGTGAGGGCCGACGTGAGAACGGCCACGGGAACCGTTTCTGACAGGGAAGGCAGCACGTCTCCTGCCGTCTGGGCAAGGACATCACCCCCAATACTTGCCTGACCACGTTCGTACCGCCACGGCCAGCGCTCCTGCTCGCGGACGAAGGCACCCAGGTCGCCTTCTCCAGCCAGGGGCCCGATGCCGCTGAGCATGGGCCACATATTTCCTCCCAGGTTCAGGCGCAGATCCACCACCCACCGCCGGACTCCGGCACGGGACAGGGCGTGCAGCACGTCACGAACCTTCTGCTGATAGGTTTCACCGTCCTCGAAGACGCCAGAGAGGTGACATTCTGGAAGGCAAACCAAGCCGATATCGTCCCGAAGTCTCCACCCAACTGGCGTTGCATGATGAACGGGAACGTCGGCCCGAACCAGATTGACCTCCCTGACCACTCCAGCCTGACTGATCTCCAGGTGGACGTACGGCTCTGGACTCAATCCGGCATTCACTCCGTCTCCGACGGGCTGGCCCTGCACTTTCAGAATCCGGTCTCCGGGGCGCAGCCCTGCCAGTTCGGCAGGACTTTCAGGAAAGACGACAGCCACCGTACCAGCAACGTAATACAGACCGAGCAGGCCCCGGTGGACGGAATCTGCGTCGGGCAGGCGCAGGAAGCTGTGCGCGTCACCCAACGCCTGCAGGGCATGCCGGAGAGCCGAGTGCAGCCCGGAAACGTCTCCGTGCTCCACCAACAACCTCCAGCAGGCCGATGTGACTTCCGGCCAGTTGACCCGGTGCGCGTAGAGTGCCTCACGCTCGATGAGTTCCAACGCTTCCGACAGAATGGCTTCCCTACTCACTTCAGTGTTCACTTCTCCCGGATGCTCCATCCCTGCGCCCGCACGGCGGCCATGAGCTTGTCCATGATGGGATCGACCTCCTCGTCCGTGAGGGTCTTCGCGGCGCGGAAGGTCAGGCGCACGGCGACGGAGCGCTGGCCCTCGCCGAGCTGCTCGCCGGTGTACACGTCGAAGGGCTCCACGCTCTCCAGCAGGTCGCCGCCCCCCCGGCGCAGCAGGGCGGCCACCTCGCCGTAGCTGACGCCCTGGGGGGTAACGACGGCGAGGTCGCGCCACGCGGCGGGGGCGCGGCTGGGGTCGCGGAACGCCCACGCGCGGCCCGGCAGCGGCAGGGCGACGTCCAGCACGTACGTGTCGCCCTTGAGGCCGAAGTCCTGCGCGACCTCGGGGTGCACCGCGCCGAGCCAGCCGATGGGCTCTGCATTCCACACGACCTCGCCGGCGATGCCGGGGTGCAGGGCGGCGGGGACGGCGTCGCCGCGCAGCTGCCGCACCTCGAAGGCCGCGCCGAGAGTCGCGGCGAGGGATTCGACGAGGCCCTTGAACGCTGCGAAGCTGCCCGCCACGCCCGGCTGGTGGGTGGCCCCGGCCAGCGGGCCGCGCATCAGCAGGCCCAGGCGTTCGGCCTCGCCGCTCTGCGGGAAGATGCGGCCCATCTCGAAGATCAGCACGCGGTCGCCCTTCGCGTGCGCCTGCGCGGCCTTCAGCAGCGACGGGTACAGCGCCGTGCGCAGGCCGGTGCGGTCGGCGGTCATGGGGTTGCGCAGGCGGGCAGTGGGCGTCTCGGTGCGGGCCTTTGCGGCCTCGTCGTCGCTGGTGAAGGTGTAGGTCACGACCTCCTGCGCTCCGATACCGGCCAGCGTGCGGCGCAGGGTGCTGCGCTCCACGCCCTCCCGCTCCGCGCCGATGTTGCTGGGGTGCACGCGCAGGGTGGGCAGCGTCTCGGGAAGTTCCGCGTACCCGTGCAGGCGCGCGACCTCCTCGGCGAGATCCTGCCAGATCACCATGTCCACCCGCCACGACGGCGGCGTGACGTGCAGCGCGTCCCCGTTGCCCGCGACCGTGCAGCCCAGGCGCGTGAGGATGCCGCTCATCTCGGCGGTGTCCACGTGCATGCCGAGCAGCGCGCGGATCTGGTCGCCGGTCGTGTCGATGTTGCCCGGCACCTCCGGCTCGCCCACCACGGTCGCGCCGGGGTGGATCTCTCCGCGCCCGGCGTCGGCCAGCAGGGCCGCCACGCGGTTCGCGGCCTTCGGGGCCAGCAGGGGATCGACGCCGCGCTCGTAGCGGTACACGGCGTCCGTCTTGAGGCCCAGGCGGGTGCTCGTGCGGCGCAGCAGCACCGGGTCGAAGTGCGCGGACTCAATCACCACGTCCGTCGTGTCCGCCCGCACGTGCCCGTGGTCGCCGCCCATGATGCCCGCGATGCCCAGCACGGTGTCGCCCAGCTTGGGCTGCCCGGCCGTGGCGAAGGCGTCCGCGACGCTGGAGATCTCCGGCTGATTGCCGTCGAGGATCAGCAGGTCTTCTGGCCCAACGGTGTGCGTGCCGCCCATCAGATCCTTCACGACCTCGCCCTGCCGCAGTCCGAACGCCACGTGGATCTGGTCGCCCGCCACGTCCCGCCGGTCGTACAGCGCCGTCGGCTGCCCGAGTTCCAGCATCACGTAGTTGCTGGTGTCCACGATCAGGTCGATGGGCCGCATGCCCGCCAGCGACACGCGACGCTGCATCCACAGGGGCGCGGGGCCGTTCGTCAGGCCGCCCACCGTGCGCGCCGCGAAGTGATCGCAGCCGAAGCGCAGTTTCTTTGAGGGGTCGCGGTCGAGCGTCAGGCCCTTGGGCGGCAGCGTGACCGTGATCTCCCCCGCCCCGCGCGGGGCCGGCCCGGCCGGGGGCTCCACGAGTTCCAGCTTCAGGAACGCTGCCAGATCCCGCGCCAGTCCCAGCGCGCTCAACACGTCCGCGCGGTTCGGCGTGACCTCCACGTCCAGCACGTGATCGTCCGGCCACAGTTCGCGCATCGGCGTGCCCGGCGCAGCCGTCCCTGCCGGGAACAGCATCAGGCCCGCCGCGCTCTCGCCCAGGCCCAGTTCCTTCGCGCTGGCCGCCATGCCCCACGACTCCACGCCCTGCAAGGCCCGCACGCCGTAGGTCATGCCGCCCAGCTCCGTGCCCGGCGACACCAGCGCGACCATCGTCCCCGCGGGCAGGCCCACCGCGTTCGGGGCCCCGCTGGCGATGACCTTCTCGCCGTTCGCGCCCGTGTCGAGCGTCAGTTTCGTGAGCTGCGTGCCCTCGATGGGCTCGGCGTGGGTGACGGTGACCAGCAGCACACCGGGGGGCGGCGCGGGCACGTCCTCCACGCCCTCCAGCGGGAGGCCCAGGTGCGCGAAGGTCGGCTCCAGATCGGCCAGCGGCGGCAGGTTCGGGACGAGTTCTTTGAGCCAGGAATACGGGATGTTCATCGGTGACCTCTAGGTTGTGGGCGGCGGTCGGGAGACCCCTCACCCCGGCCCTCTCCCCGGGGAAGAGGGAGCAATACGCTGTGGCTTTCGCCTTCTGTTAGCCCCTCTCCCCTGGGGAGAGGGGTTGGGGTGAGGGGTCTCTACCTCGCCAGCCCCCGCACCACGTCCCGCAGTTCGGGCGGCACGAAGTTGACCTCTTCCAGCCGATCCACGCTGATCCACTGGGGCGAATACCAGTTCTCCTCGCTGCTGCGGATCGCCTCCGGGCCGTCGCCGAGGCGCATCTCGCCGGAGACATACGTGACGTGGAAGTAGTGTTCGTCGTTGCCCATGCCCTGGTGGCGGTACACGAGCGGGCCGACGGTCACGACGAGGTTCACTTCCTCCAGCACTTCACGGGCGCAGGCTTCAGCGGGCGTCTCGCCGGGGTCGATGCCGCCGCCGGGCAGGGTGGCGTACTCGCGGCCCGCCTTGCGCCGGAGCATGAGCAGGACTTCGGAGTGGTCGTTGAGGAGGATGGCGACTGATCGGGGGCGGCGGGTCATGTGGTCATCCTGTTCGAGCGTTGCGATCAGTGTGTCGAGGAACGCGTCATCGGATTCACGGCGGTACTCGAATGCCGGACTGAGATGGACGATTGCCTTTGCTGCAGTCGGAGTCAGACCGTTGACGCGATTGAGGGCACCGATACACTCGATTTTTGAGTACCCTCGATCCGCGAGAAACTGCACCTGTGCGTCCTGACCTGCGTTGGGTGTACCGGCCAGAAAATCACGGAGCTGCTCTACAGCAGCATCTATGTTCACCCCAACTCCCCTCTGAACTGCCCGATCACCCTCGGGTCGTTGGCGTAGAAGTAGCGGATGTCGGGGATCTTGTACTTGAGCATGGCGATGCGCTCTGGCCCCAGGCCGAAGGCGAAACCGGTCTTGCCCTCGTACACGCGCGCCTTGCCCTGGGCCTCGCGGAGGTCGTCGACCGCCCGGAAGACGTTGGGGTGCACCATGCCGCAGCCGCCCAGCTCCAGCCATTTGCTCTCGCCGCGGGGGTTGTCCCAGTACACGGCGAAGTCCGCGCCGGGTTCCGTGAAGGGGTAGTAGCTGGGCTGGAAGCGGACTTTCGCGCTGGGGCCGTACAGGCCGCGGGCCATCTCGGCGATGGTGCCCTTGAGGTCGGCCATGCTGATGCCGTCGCCGACGACGAGGCCCTCGAGCTGGTGGAACATGGCCTCGTGGGTGGCGTCGGTGGCCTCGTAGCGGTAGACCTTGCCGCGCGCGACGATCTTCAGGGGGGGTTCGTGGGCGACCATGTAGCGCACCTGCATGGGGCTGGTGTGGGTGCGCAGCAGGCGGCCGTCCTCGAGCCAGAAGGTGTCCTGGAGGTCGCGGGCGGGGTGGTACCACGGGACGTTCAGCGCCTCGAAGTTGTGGTGCTCGTCCTCGACCTCGGGGCCTTCCACGACGGTGTAGCCCATTCGTTCATAGATTGCCGTGAGGTCGTCGTACACACGGTTGATGGGGTGCAGACCGCCGGCGGGCAGCGGCAGGCCCGGCAGGGTGACGTCGATGGCCTCGCCGGCGAGTTTCGCGTCGAGGGCCGCGCGCTTCAGGGTCGCCTCGCGCTCGTCGAGGGCGGCCTGGATCTCCTGGCGGACGGCGTTGATCTCCGCGCCGCGGGCCTTGCGTTCCTCGGGCGGGAGGGTGCCGAGGGTGCCGAGTTCGCGGGTGACGGAGCCGCTCTTGCCGACGTACTTCGTCTTGACGGCCTGGAGGTCGTCGAGGGTCTGGGCGGCGTGGATTTCGGGGATGGCTTCGTGCATGGGTTCTCCTGTGGCATGACGCTGCTGACATGAAACGGTGCTGACATGAAAAAGCCCCGCCCGGGGGTGGGCGGGGTGACGCGCTTGACCTGCGTTCAGGTCAGCGGAACCCCGGGCGGGGAAAACGGCGAAGGTGTACCGGGCCGGGGCGTCATGGGTTCAGGGTAGCAGACATGGGCCGGGGGCTGGCCACCGTCCTTAAGTTCCCTTCATGTTCCATCCCGGTCTGTCCCCACGGGCGACTGGCCCTGTTTTACACGTCTGGGCGCATGCCAGCATGAAGCCATGGGTGAGGTGCATGTGGAACTGGTGCTGCTGGCGGCGGGGGTACTGCTGCTGGTGAGTCTGGTCGTCAGCCGGCTGGGTGGGCGGCTGGGCATTCCGGGGCTGCTGCTGTTCCTGGGTGTGGGAATGCTGTTCGGCTCCGATGGCCTGGGCATCCAGTTCCACGACTACCGGTTCGCGCAGGCCCTGGGCACGCTGGCGCTGTGTTTCATCCTGTTCCAGGGCGGGCTGGACACGAACTGGACACAGACGCGGCCAGTCGTGCGCCGGGGCCTGAGCCTCGCAACCATCGGGGTGCTGGGTACGGCGGGCATCATGGCGGCGTTCACGCACTTCGCGTTCGGCCTGCCGTGGCTGGTGGCGTGGCTGCTGGGGGCGGTGGTCAGCAGCACCGACGCCAGCGCGGTGTTCAGTGTCCTGAAAGAACGCCAGCTGGGCCTCAAGGGCGACGTCACGCCGCTGCTGGAATTCGAGTCCGGCGGCAACGACCCCATGGCGGTGTTCCTGACGGTGGGACTGCTGGAGCTGATCGCGCATCCGGAACGCGGCGTGCTGAGCATCGTGCCCCTGTTCCTCCAGGAGATGGTGATCGGGGCGCTGGCGGGGGTGGTGCTGGGCCGGGCGGCCCTGTGGATCATCAACCGCGTGCAGCTCCAGTTCGAGGGGCTGTATTCGGTCCTGAGCATCGCCCTGGCGCTGGTGGTGTTCGGCGGCGCGGCCGTGGCGGGCGGCAGCGGTTTCCTGGCGATCTACATCGCGGGCGTGATCCTCGGCAACGCCGAGTTCATCCACAAGCGCAGCCTGATCAACTTCCACGACGGCCTGTCGTGGCTGATGCAGGTGGCGATGTTCCTGACGCTGGGGCTGCTGGTGAACCCACGCGACCTGCTGCCCACGGCGGGCCTGGCGATCGCGTGCGCGCTGGTGCTGGTGTTCCTGGCCCGGCCCCTGAGCGTGTACCTGAGTCTGGCGAACGCGAAGATGCCGCTGAACGAGAAGAGCATGGTCGCGTGGGTGGGGCTGCGCGGCGCGGTACCGATCGTGCTGGCGACCTTCCCGCTGCTGGCGGGCGTGCCCCAGGCCACGACCCTGTTCAACATCGTGTTCTTCATCGTGCTGACCAGCGTGCTGCTCCAGGGCACGACCCTGACACTGGTGGCCCGCTGGCTGCACGTGCGCGAGCAGGTGCCGGTGACCCCGGCCTATCCGATCACATACACGCCGACCGCCCACGGAAAGAGCGACATGGTCGAGGTCGACGTGCGGGCAGGGAGCGCGGCGGCCGGGCAGCGCATCGTGGATCTGCGGCTGCCCCCGGAGGCGCTGCTGATCCTGGTGCACCGGGCCGGCGAATTCCTGATTCCCAAGGGAGCCACCCAGCTCATTCCCGGCGACAGCGTCCTGGTGCTGGCTGACGGCGAGGCGCTGGAGGTGGTGCGCGAGCGGCTGGGCACACCCACATGACGGCGCCCCCCCGCCGGGCGGTGCTGCCGGGGGCATCTGAAGTGGCCAAAACGTAAGACTGCGGGCATGGAGGGCTGCCTAGGCTCTGGAGAATGAAGGCGCCCGCCCGTTCTCCTGTGCTGTCCGAGCCGCTGCTGGCGATGCTGGGCCTGGCGGTTGTGTATGGAGTGCACCTCACGCAGCTGGGCGGGTGGTGGGGGCCAGGCCACGCCCTGCAGGGCTGGCCCTACGTCCTGGTGTTCGTGGGCTGCGGCGCCCTGATCCTGCGGCTGGCCACCCGGACGGCCGAGGTTCGGGCGTGGCAGCTGGTCGGCGTCGGCACCGCCCTGTGGGGCGTGGGACAGCTGATCTACGCCAGCTCACCCCAGCCGGTACCCATGCCGGGCCTGAACGACGTGTTCTTCCTGTCGCTGCCCGCGTGCTTTCTGCTGGCGCTGCTGCGCTTCGAGCGGCGCTGGCCGTCGCTGCCGGGAACAGCCGCAAAACTGGACGTGGCGGCGCTGGTGGTCAGTGCCGGGGGCTACCTGTGGTTCTACCAGCTGGCCCCGCAGCTGGCAGCCCCCACGGGGGACGTGGCCGCAGACCTGACCTCTGCCGCGTATCCGCTGGCGGATCTGCTGCTGCTGGCCCTGCTGCTCGCCCACGGCTGGCGCACGCGGGAGGGAGCTCCGTGCGGCACGTGGCTGCTGGCGCTGGGCGTGCTGGGCTTCATCGTGGCGGATCTCGGGTTCACGTCGCTCACGTTGCGTGGGACGTACACCGGCAACGAGTGGCCGGACGCGCTGTGGCCGCTCGCCGCCCTGGCCTTCGCGGGGGCCACGTGGCGAGCGACGGTGCGGCCACGGCGATTCCTGCCCACGTGGATCCCCCTGACCGGTGCCCACACCCGGCTGGCCCCGTACGCCGCGCTGCTGAGCAGCTTCGCGCTGCTCCTGAATGTGCCGGAGCTGCGCTCGCCCGCCGGTGCCGGCGTGGCGCTGACGACCTTCGTGGTGTCGCTGCTGGTCGCGGCGCGTCAGACCCTGGCCCTGCGGGAACTGCAGGATCACCGCACCCTGCTGCATCACCAGGCGCACCACGATCCCCTGACTGGCCTGGGCAACCGGGCACAGCTGGATGCCGTGCTGGGGGGCGCTCTGGCCGGCGACGACACGGTCGGCCTGCTGTTCGTGGATCTCGACGATTTCAAGTTCGTGAACGACGCGCTGGGCCACCGCGCGGGTGACCTGTTCCTGCAGGAGGTCGCGCGGCGGCTGTGTGGGGCGGCCGGCCCGGGCACCACGTGCGTGCGTCTGGGCGGCGACGAGTTCGTGGTGGTGCTGACGCCGGCCACGCGCGACACCCTGGAGGCGCTGAGCGAGCGCGTCGTGCTGGCCCTGCGCGAGTCCGTGACGCTCTCGGGACAGCGGCTCCAGATCACGGCCTCGGTGGGCGCGGCGCTGTCCACACGGCAGCAGCGCGACCCGGCGGCGCTGCTGCGCTGGGCCGATCAGGCGATGTACGAGGTCAAGCGCACCGGCAAGAACGCCCTGAGTATCTACACGCCGGGGGTGCACGACCAGCTGGCCGCCCGCCGGGTGCTGATCGAGACCCGCCTGCGCGGCGTGCTGGAGCGCGGCGAGCTGAGCCTGCACTACCAGCCCCAGCGCGACCAGGACGGCCGGCTGCGGCGCTTCGAGGCGCTGCTGCGCTGGACCGATCCGCAGCTGGGGCCGGTCTCGCCCGGCGAGTTCGTGCCCATTGCGGAGATGGCCGGTCTGATGGTCGCCCTGGACAACTGGGTGATCGACGAGGCGTGCCGCCAGCTGGCGCTGTGGCTGCCTGTGAACCCGGACCGGCAGGTGGCGGTGAACATCAGCCCGCCACATCTGGTGCGATCGGACTTCCTGCCGGGCCTCCAGCGCACCCTCCAGCGGCACGGCATCCCGCCGCACGCCCTGGAACTGGAGGTCACCGAGCGGCTGCTGATCGAGAACGAGGCCCAGGCCCGTGACACGCTGCGGGCGCTGCTCGATCTGGGCGTGCATGTCGCCATCGACGATTTCGGGGTGGGGCAGTCGTCGCTGGCCGCCCTGCTGCGCCTGCCGATCACGACCCTGAAGATCGACCGGGCCTTCACGCATGAACTGGAGACCGGCGCAGTGGGCAGTGCCCAGGCACAGGCCGCGTACACGGTGGTGCAGGCCATCGTGGCGCTGGGGCAGGCGCTGGCCCTGCGGGTGGTGGCCGAGGGGGTGGAGACGCCCACCCAGGCGCAGCTGCTTCAGGGGCTGGGGGTGGACGCCCTCCAGGGGTACTGGATCGGCCGGGCCTCGCCCCCCGAGGGTGCGCCGTTCTTCACCATGCCGGAGTCGTCTGGACTGGGCTGGAGCGGCCCGGCGTGAGGCCCGGTGCCGGTGCCAGGTCGTCTGCCCTGCAAAGACACGCCCGCTCTGGCCCTCAGGTACGGGTGTTACCGTGGAGCCATGACGACTGCCGAGAAGCCCGCCGCCGTGCGCGATACGGCCATCTTCGACCTGATCGACCGCGAGCGTGACCGGCAGCTGCACGGCCTGGAACTGATCGCCTCGGAGAACTTCACGTCGGCCGCGGTGCGCGAGGCGCAGGGCAGCGTGCTGACCAACAAGTACGCGGAGGGCTACCCCGGCAAGCGCTGGTACGGCGGCTGCGAGGTCGTGGATCAGGTCGAGCAGCTCGCCATCGACCGCGTGAAGGAACTGTTCGGCGCGGCGTGGGCGAACGTGCAGCCGCACTCGGGCAGCAGCGCGAACCTCGCGGTGTACAACGCGCTGATCGAGCCCGGAGACACGGTGCTGGGCATGGACCTGTCGCACGGCGGGCACCTGACGCACGGGAACCCCGTGAACTTCTCGGGCCTGCGGTACCACATCGTCGGGTACAAGGTGAACCCGGAGACCGAGCTGATCGACATGGACGAGGTGCGCCGGCTCGCGCACGAGCACCGCCCGAAGATGATCATCGCCGGGGCGAGCGCGTACTCGCGCACCATCGACTTCGCGGCGTTCCGCGCCATCGCGGACGAGGTGGGCGCGATCCTGTTCGCGGACGTGGCGCACATCGCGGGCCTGATCGCGGGGGGCGTGCACCCGAACGCGCTGCCGCACGCGCACGTGGTCGCCAGCACCACGCACAAGACCCTGCGCGGGCCGCGCGGCGGGATCATTCTCTCGAACGACCCCGAGATCGGCGCGAAACTCGACCGGGCGGTGTTCCCCGGCTACCAGGGCGGCCCGCTGGAGCACGTGATCGCCGCGAAGGCCGTCGCGTTCGGTGAGGCGCTGCGCCCCGAGTTCCGCACCTACGCCGCGCAGATCATCGCGAACGCGCAGGCCCTGGCGAACGCCTTCCAGAACCTTGGGTACCGCGTCGTGTCCGGCGGCACGGACAACCATCTGTTCGTGCTCGACCTGCGCCCGCAGGGTCTGAACGGGACGAAGGCCACCCGCCGCCTGGACGCCAGCCACATCACCATCAGCAAGAGCACGCTGCCGTACGACACCGAGAAGATCCTGCACGGCGGCGGCATCCGGATCGGCACCCCCGCCGTCACCACCCGTGGCATGAAGGAATCCGACATGCCCAGGATTGCCGACCTGATCGACCGCGCACTGAAGGAACAGGACGTGAAGGCCGAGGTACACGCCTTCGCAGGCGGCTTCCCACTTCCGTGAGTGAACCGCGCATTCCGGGCACGCGCCCGGGGTGAAGGCAGTACCCTGAGCGGACGATGGCGACCCTGCACGGTGACGTGGTACCGGAACTGACTCTGGAACTCGCCCGGCTGGGCCTGAGCGCCCAGGATCTGGGAAGCGCCATGCAGCCGGTGCTGGACACGCTGGTCACCCGGACGGCCGCCGTCGGCTCCGGGTATTTCCAGTGGCGCGACCAGACGCTGACGTTCGCGGCGCGGGCCGGCAGCGGTCACATGCCGGACGGGCCCATCATGGCGGCGCTGCTCGCGCACGGCCTGCCGGGCGACCTGCCGCTCATGGATGAGCTGCGCGCGGCGTCCGGGGTGCTGTTCTTCCCGGATACCCGCGACGACGCGGCCACGGCCGGCTTTCCGGAGCTGGGCGTGCTGGCCCTGCTCGCCGCGCCGGTTCGGGCCCGCAGTGGGGAGCTGGTCGGCGCGCTGCTGGCACACGTGTTCACACCGCACCTGTGGACGGCGGACGAGCGGGTGCTGGTCAGCCACGTGACCAGCCTGCTGTCGCTGCTCGCGGCGCGCCTGGATGCCGAGGAGCGGGAGCTGGCAGCGCAGGAGGGCGCGCTGCGGGCCCTGGGCCTGTGCCTGGAGGCGCGGGACGCCGAGACGCAGGGCCACACGGACCGGGTCACGGCGCTGGCCCTCACACTCGCGGCGCGGCTGAACCTGCCGGACGACGAGCGGCGCGCGCTGCGCTGGGGCGCATACCTGCACGACATCGGCAAGATCGGCATCCCCGACGACATCCTGCGGCATCCCGGCGCACTCGACGCGCAGATGTGGACGCGCATGAAGGCCCACGTGCCGGACGGCCTGAGTCTGGCCCGGCAGCTGCCGTTCCTGCCCGCCACGACGCTGGACGTGATCGCGTGCCACCACGAACGCTGGGACGGCACCGGGTACCCCGAGGGCCGCGCCGGAAACGACATTCCCCTGCCGGCGCGGATCTTCGCGGTGTGTGACGTGTTCGACGCGCTGACGCATGCCCGGCCCTACAAGGCCGCGTGGTCGCTGGACGACACCGTGGCCGAGATCCGGGCCGGGCGGGGCACCCACTTCGACCCGCAGGTCGTGGACGCGCTGCTGGACGAGCTGGACGCCAGGGCACCGCGACACTGACGACACCCCATTCCCGAAACCGACCGGGTAGATTTGGCTGTGAACGTAACATCGGTGTACAGTGACGCATGGCACGCTCCGCGCCCATCGACGTCCTCGCCTCCTACGCCACCGCCGTGTACGCCCGCGACGTCGACGCCCTGCTCGCCCTTTACCACCAGGACGTCACCGTGTACGACATGTGGGAACAGTGGCTGTACGACGGACAGCCCGCGTGGCGCGGCATGGTCGAGGGCTGGTTCGGCAGCCTGGGCGACGAGCGGGTGCAGGTCACCTTCGACGACGTCCGCAGCACCGTCACGCCCGACATGGCCACGGTGCACGCCATCGTCACGTACGCCGGCCTGAGTGCCGGCGGCGAACGCCTGCGCGCCATGAACAACCGCGTGACCCTCACCCTGGTGCCCGGCGGGAACGGCTGGCTGATCCTCCACGAACACAGCAGCGCCCCCGCCGCCTTCGAGAGCGGCAAGGTCAACCTGAACCGCCTGGGGTGAGCCGGGAACCTACACTGCGCCCATGCCGATCAAATCGCTTGAAGGAGCACTGTCCACTATCGACGCGTTCCAGGGCACTCCAGAGGACTTCAAACTGTCTATAGATGACACCCTGCTTGACCCTGCAGGCGTCACCATGGCGATCATCACCGACCGCATCCTGTCCAGGGACTGGGAACCGGCGGGTGTCGAACTGCGCCAGGGCTACCGTGTCTTCTCTTATCGGGAAATGGAGTAGATCTCGGTGCAGACGTCCCCGGAGGTGACACCGGTCGACGTCCACTCCGGGACATCCAGATACGGAGGGCAGAGCGCCACCGGCCCTCTGCCCTCCGTGCTGTGCCGTCTGCGCTTATCGGGGCAGCACCGATGTCCCCATCAGGTGCTGGTCGATGGCGCGGGCGGCCTGACGGCCCTCGCGGATGGCCCACACGACGAGGCTCTGGCCGCGGCGCATGTCGCCGGCGGTGAACACGCCGGGCTCGCTGGTCACGTAGCCGCTGCCCTCGTCGGTGCCGGCCAGCACGTTGCCGCGGGCGTCCTTGGCCACGCCGAAGGAGTCCAGCACACTCTGCATGGGGTTGGTGAAGCCCATGGCGAGCAGCACGAGGTCGGCGTCGTGGACTTCCTCGCTGCCGGGCACCTCGGTGAGCTTGCCGTCCAAGAGTTCGATGCGGACAGTCTTGACGCCCGTGACCTTGCCGTTCTTGCCGAGGAATTCCTTGGTGGCGATGGCGAACTCGCGCACCGCGCCCTCCTCGTGGCTGGTGCTGGTGCGGAGTTTCAGGGGCCAGTACGGCCACACCAGCGGCTTGTTCTCCTGCTCGGGCGGCTGCGGCATGACCTCGAACTGGGTCACGCCGGTCGCCCCGTGGCGGTTGCTGGTGCCCACGCAGTCGCTGCCGGTGTCGCCGCCGCCGATCACGACGACCTTCTTGCCGTCGGCGCGGATCTGCTTGCGGAGCTTGTCGCCGGCGTTCACGCGGTTCTGGTTGGGCAGGAACTCCATGGCGAAGTGGATGCCGTCCAGGTCACGCCCGGGGGCGGGCAGGTCGCGGGGCTGCTCGGCCCCGCCGGCCAGCAGCACGGCGTCGAACTCGGCGCGCAGCTCCGCGGGTTTCACGGCCTGCTTGCTGAGGTTCGTGACGCGGGTGTCCTTCGGCCACTCGCCCACGACGACGCCGGTGCGGAAGGTGACGCCCTCGGCCTCCATCTGGGCCACGCGGCGGTCGATGTGGTGCTTCTCCATCTTGAAGTCGGGAATGCCGTAGCGCAGCAGGCCGCCCACGCGGTCGTTCTTCTCGAACACGGTCACGTCGTGCCCGGCGCGCGCGAGCTGCTGCGCGGCAGCGAGCCCGGCGGGGCCGGAGCCGACCACGGCGACCTTCTTGCCGGTCTTCACCTCGGGCGGCTGCGGCGCGACCCAGCCCTCCTGCCACCCGCGCTCGATGATGGCGAGCTCGATGCTCTTGATGCCCACGGGGTCGTCGTTGATGTTCAGCGTGCACGCGGCCTCGCACGGCGCAGGGCAGATGCGGCCCGTGAACTCCGGGAAGTTGTTCGTGGAGTGCAGCGTCTCCAGCGCGGAGCGCCAGTCGTCCTGGTACACGAGGTTGTTGAAGTCCGGGATGATGTTGTTGACGGGGCAGCCGTTGTTGCAGAACGGGATGCCGCAGTCCATGCAGCGCACCGCCTGCTTCTGTGCGCGCTCGCCGGCCAGCGGCTCCACGAACTCGCGGTAGTGCTTGAGGCGCGCGGCGGGCTCGGCGTACTGCTCCTTGATGCGGGGCTGTTCGAGGAAACCGGTGATCTTGCTCATGGGGACTCCGGGGAGGGAAGGAGAAACCTGTTCGTGAGGTGCGTGGGCAGGAGCGCTCGGCCCGCTGCCCCCGGCCCGGTGCGTCTTATTTCGTCAGGGTGCCCTGGCCGCCCTTCTTGCCGGTCTTGACCTTCATGGAGGTGGTGTCGGCGGCCTGCACGGTGCCGGGCTCCGGCTGGGCCGGCGCGGCGGCGCGTTCCTTGAGGGCGCGCTGGTATTCCAGCGGGAAGACCTTGACGAACTTCTTCAGCGAGGCGTTCCAGTCGTCGAGGATCTCGCCGGCGCGCTGGGAGCCGGTGTAGCGGTGGTGCTCCTCGATCAGGGCGCGCAGCTGCGATTCGTCGCTCCGGCCACCGTGCAGGGAGCGAGGATCGGCACTCTGGAGCTGCTCGTCCTCGGGCTGGACGCGGTGCAGGCTGACCATGCTGAGGTTGCAGCGCTTCTCGAACTGGCCGTCCACGTCGTACACGTAGGCGACGCCGCCGCTCATGCCTGCCGCGAAGTTGCGGCCGGTCTTGCCGAGCACGACCACCGTGCCGCCGGTCATGTACTCGCAGCCGTGGTCGCCGGTGCCCTCCACGACCGTCTGCGCGCCGCTCAGGCGCACGCCGAAGCGCTCACCGGCCACGCCGCGGAAGAAGGCCTCGCCGGCCGTCGCGCCGTACAGCACGGTGTTCCCGACGATGATGTTCTCCTCGGCCTTGCCGCGGAACTCGATGGTGGGCCGCACGACGATCCGCCCGCCGCTCAGGCCCTTGCCGGTGTAGTCGTTCGCGTCGCCGATCAGGTACAGGGTCAGGCCCGGAGCGAGGAACGCGCCAAACGATTGGCCGCCGGTGCCCTCCATCTGGATGTGCACGGTGTTGTCCGGCAGGCCGCCAGGCCGCGCACGGATCAGTTCGCCGGACAGCATCGCGCCGACCGAGCGGTTCACGTTGCGGACGTCCTGCAGGAAGTGCACCTTCTCGCCCTTGTCGATGGCGGGGCGGCAGCGCTCGATGAGTTTCAGGTCGAGCGCCCGGTCGAGCCCATGATCCTGGGTCTGGAGGTGGCGGGTGCCGACGTCCTGGGGCAGTTCCGGGCGGTAGAACACGCGGCTGAAGTCCAGGCCCTGCGCCTTCCAGTGCTCGATGCCCTTTTTCGTGTCCAGCAGGTCGCTGCGGCCGATCAGGTCGTCGAAGCTGCGGATGCCCAGCGAGGCCATGATCTTGCGGGCTTCCTCGGCCACGAAGAAGAAGAAGTTGATGACGTGCTCGGGCTTGCCCTGGAAGCGGGCGCGCAGCACCGGATCCTGTGTGGCCACGCCCACCGGGCAGGTGTTCAGGTGGCACTTGCGCATCATGATGCAGCCCTCGGCGACCAGGGGCGCGGTGGCGAAGCCGAACTCATCGGCCCCCAGCAGCGCGGCGATCACGACGTCACGGCCGGTCTTGAGCTGCCCGTCGGTCTGCACGCGCACGCGGTCGCGCAGGCGGTTCAAGACCAGTGTCTGCTGCGTCTCGGCGAGGCCCAGTTCCCACGGCGTGCCCGCGTGCTTGATGGAGCTCCACGGGCTCGCGCCGGTGCCGCCGTCATGCCCGGCGATCACGATGTGGTCGGCCTTGCACTTCGCCACGCCCGCCGCGATGGTGCCCACGCCGACCTCCGAGACGAGCTTGACCGAGACGTCCGCGCGGGGGTTGACGTTCTTCAGGTCGTGGATGAGCTGCTTGAGGTCCTCGATGGAGTAGATGTCGTGGTGCGGCGGCGGGCTGATCAGGCCCACGCCGGGCACGCTGTGGCGCAGGAAGCCGATGTACTCGCTGACCTTGCCACCTGGGAGCTGCCCGCCCTCGCCGGGCTTCGCGCCCTGCGCCATCTTGATCTGGATCTGGTCGGCGCTCGTCAGGTACCCGGTCGTCACGCCGAAGCGGCCCGACGCGACCTGCTTGATCTTGCTGCGCAGGCTGTCGCCGGGTTCCAGCGGGTAGTCCACCTCGACGCGCCTCTCGCCGGTGGCCCCCACGCCCAGGACGCTGCCCAGGCTCTCGCCCGCGCCGATCTTCTCGCCGCGCATCTCGCGCTCGTAGCGGGCCGGGTCTTCCCCGCCCTCGCCGGTGTTGCTCTTGCCGCCGATGCGGTTCATGGCGACGGCCAGCGTGGTGTGCGCCTCCGTGCTGATCGAGCCCAGGCTCATCGCGCCGGTGGCGAAGCGCTTGACGATCTCGGTCGCGGGCTCCACCTCGTCCAGCGGGATGGCCTCCACGCCGTCCGTGCGGAACTCGAACAGGCCGCGCAGCGTCATGTGGCGGCGGCTCTGGTCGTTGATGATCCGCGCGTACTCCTCGAAGGTGGAGTACTGCCCGCTGCGCACCGAGTGCTGCAGCTTGGCGATCGCGTCCGGAGTCCACATGTGCTCCTCGCCGCGCGCCCGCCACGCGTATTCGCCGCCGGCATCGAGCTTGTCCCTCAGCAGGGGGTCGTCACTGAACGCCGCGCGGTGCATCCGCAGGGCCTCCTCGGCGACCTCGAAGATGCCGATGCCGCCGACCTTGCTGCTCGTGCCGTAGAAGTACTTCTGGACGAAGTCCTCCTTCAGGCCGATCGCCTCGAACAGCTGCGCGCCGCAGTAGCTCATGTACGTGCTCACGCCCATCTTGGACATGATCTTGCTCAGGCCCTTGCCGATGGCCTTGATGTAGTTCTGGATGGCCTTCTTCGCGCCCACGGACGACAGGTCGGGCATGCCGGGGATGTCCTGGTGCAGGTCGGCCAGCGTCTCCAGCGCCAGGTACGGGTGGATGGCCTCGGCGCCGTACCCGGCCAGGGCAGCGAAGTGGTGCACCTCGCGGGCGTCGCCGGTCTCGACGACCAGGCCGGTCTTCATGCGCAGCCCCGCCTTCACGAGGTGGTGGTGCACGCTGGACAGCGCCAGCAGCGCCGGGATGGCCACGCGGTCACGGTCCACGCGCCGGTCGCTCAGGATGATGATGTTGTGCCCGCTCTCGATGGCGTCCACGGCCCACGCATTGATGGTCGCGAGTTTCGCCTCGATGCCGCGCGAGCCCCACTCGGCCGGGTACGTGATGTCCAGGTCGTAGGACTTGAACTTCCCGCGCGTGTGGCCCTCGATGGAACGCAGGCGGGCGATGTCGTCGAAGTCCAGGATGGGCTGGTCCACCTGCAGGCGCATCGGCGGATTCACGGCGTTGATGTCGAGCACGTTGGGGCGCGGCCCGACGAAGGACACCAGACTCATGACCACGGCCTCGCGGATCGGGTCGATGGGCGGGTTGGTGACCTGCGCGAACAGCTGCTTGAAGTACGAGTACAGCGCCTTGTTCTTGCCGGACAGCACCGCCAGCGGCGAGTCGTTGCCCATCGACCCGATGCCTTCCTCGCCGCTCAGGGCCATGGGGCCCATCAGGAACTTCAGGTCCTCCTGCGAGTACCCGAAGGCCTGCTGCCGGTCGAGCAGCGACTCGCTGAACTCGCCGACCGAGCCGGTGTCGTCGGAGTCCGACAGGGGCACGCGGGTGTTCTCGACCCACTGCCGGTAGGGCTTGGCCTGCGCGAACTGCGTCTTGAGTTCGTCGTCCTCGATGATCCGGCCCTGTTCCAGGTCGATCAGGAACATCTTGCCGGGCTGCAGGCGCCACTTCTGCGTGATCTGCGCTTCCGGGATGGGCAGGACGCCGGACTCCGAGGCCAGGATCACCAGATCGTCGCGCGTGCGGACGTACCGCGCGGGGCGCAGGCCGTTGCGGTCGAGGGTCGCGCCGACCTGCCGGCCGTCGGTGAAGACCATGGCGGCCGGACCGTCCCAGGGCTCCATCATCGCGGCGTGGTACTCGTAGAACGCGCGGCGGCGGTCACCGATCAGCGTGTTCTGCTCCCAGGCCTCGGGGATCATCATCATGGCGGCCTGCGCCATCGGGTAGCCGGCCAGGGTCAGGAGTTCCAGCGCGTTGTCGAAGGTGGCGGTGTCGGACTCGCCCTCGAAGGAGATCGGGTAGAGCTTCTTGAGGTCGTCGCCCAGCACGGGCGAGCTCATGATGCCCTCGCGGGCGCGCATCCAGTTGAAGTTGCCCTTGACCGTGTTGATCTCGCCGTTGTGGGCGACCATGCGGTACGGGTGCGCCAGCGGCCACTCGGGGAAGGTGTTCGTGCTGAAGCGCTGGTGCACCAGGGCCAGCGCCGACACGACCCGCCGATCCTGCAGGTCGAGGTAGTACTCGCCGACCTGGTCGGCCAGCAGCAGGCCCTTGTAGATGACGGTGCGGCACGACATGGACGGCACGTAGTACTCGGCGCCGTGCGTGAAGGCCAGCGCGCGGATGGCGTTGCTGGCGCGGCGGCGGATCACGTACAGCTTGCGTTCCAGGGCGTCCGGCACCAGGGTGTCCGGGCCGGCCCCGATGAACACCTGCCGGATCACGGGCTCCTTCTCGCGCACGGTGGGGCTCATGGGCATGTCGCGGTTCACCGGCACGTCGCGCCAGCCGAGCACGATCTGGCCCTCGGCGACGATGGCGCGTTCCAGTTCCTGCTCACACGCGCGGCGGGACGCGATCTCCTTGGGCAGGAAGATCATGCCCACGCCGTAGTCGCCGGGCGGGGGCAGCACGATGCCCTGCTCGGCCATGACGGCGCGGTAGTACTCGTCCGGGATCTGGATCAGGATGCCGGCGCCGTCCCCCATCAGGGCGTCGGCGCCGACCGCGCCGCGGTGGTCGAGGTTCTCGAGGATCTTGAGGCCCTGCTCGATGATCGAGTGGTTCTTCTGCCCCTTGATGTGCGCGACAAAGCCCACACCGCAGGCGTCGTGCTCCTGGGCGGGGTACAGGCCCTGCGCGGCGGCAGCGTGGCGTTCGGCGGTGTCCGCGCCGCTGACCGGGGCGACGCTGGTGGGCCGGGGGCCAGTGCTGTGCTGTTCGTTCATGTCCATGTCATCGCTCCATCTCACCGTGGGCGTCCCGGCGGTGAACCCGGCAAGCCCGCTCGGGCGGGCCAGTGTGTCCACAGTACACGTATGCACGGGCGGCATCGAAAACTTGTTTATAACGTGCAGATCGGAAGAACTCAGAATCGCGCCGGCGATATGTTTGCTTTGCTAAGCAAATAGATACACTATGTGGCCCAGGCTTACAGACGCGGCACAGACCGCTGCCTTGACCTGGCGACTGACAAGACGGTCAGCGTGGCCCTCGCGGCGGGTCTGGGCCACCGGGCGCGTCTGGTACAGCGGCGCAGGGCGACCGACCTTCGCCGCCGGTGTCAGTCCCGAGGATGCAGGGTGAGCACCGCCACCTCGGGCGAGCACAGGTTGCGCAGCGGCACCCCGCTCGTCCCCAGGCCCCGGCTGACATACGCGGGGGTGGCGTGGGCACCCTGTACCCAGCCCATCGCATACCGCTGTCCGAAGGCGCTGGGCACCATCGGCGCACCGAGCAGCGGCACCCGGATCTGGCCGCCGTGGGTGTGGCCGCTGAGCACCAGTCCCGCTCCCATAGGCAGCGCCGGCAGGACATCCGGATTGTGGCTCACCAGGATCGTGGCCCGCTCCCCCGCTCCGGCGAGCGCGGCCCGTACATCCGGAACGCCGTTCCACAGATCATCCACGCCGCCCACGTGCACGTCGTCCCGGAGTGCCACGCCCCGGTTGCGCAGCACCGTCACGCCCACGGCCTGTAGGTCGCGCGCGACCTGGGCCTGACGCGCCGGCCAGTCGGCACGCACCGGCCCGTAATAGCGGCTGGCATACTGCCCGATGCTGCCGTAATCGTGGTTGCCCCACACGCTGTACACGCCCAGCGGGGCACCCAGGCGGGCCAGCTCGCGCAGCAGCGGCGGTGGCATGTCCTGCACGCGCAGGTCGAGCAGATCACCGCCCAGCAGGATCACGTCGGGGCGGGTGTCGTGGGTGGCATCGATCCAGCGCCGCACCTGCCCGGCTCCCACGTACAGGCCATAGTGCAGGTCCGTCAGGAAGGCGACGCGCAGGGGGGAACGCAGGCCGGGCAGGGCGCGGGTGTGGCGCGTGATCTCCAGACCCTGGGCCTGCACGGCGCCCGCGCCGCCCACCACCGCCAGGGCCGCGCCCCCGCCGGACAGCGCGCGCAACACGTGGCGGCGGGTCAGGACAGGGCCACGGGTCATCCGCCCACGGTAGCAGGCACGAATGAACGGGGCCTCCTCCTTTGGACGCAGGATGGCTGAAGGTACGAGGCAGGTGAAGGTGCTGTCAGATGAGGCCCGCTAGCATGACGGCATGGCTGTCCCCCCCTCCCCCACCCTGCTGCTGGTGATCGACGTCCTCGACGAGGACACGGGCCTCGCGGATATCGAGGACGAGCTGGGCCGCACGCTCGTGCTGCCTGCCGCGTGGCTCCCCGGCGCCCGGGACGGCGCCGCCTACCATGCCCGCACCGGCGACAGCGGCATCACCTTCACGCCGGCCCCGGACGGCGCGAGGCTGCTCCGGGAACGCAGCAAGCAGACCCTGCTCGACTTCTCCGATGAGCACAGCCCGGACGACGACAGGAGCACGCCATGACCGCCCCGGTGCTGATCGTCCCGGATCTGCACGGGCGGCCGGATCTGCTGCGGGCCGTACTCGACCACTTCCCCGACTCGCACCTGATCGTGCTGGGCGACGCCATCGACCGGGGGGCACGGTCGCTGCCGCTGGTGGACATGCTGCTGGATCTGCGGGCCGCCGGCCGCGCCACGCTGCTGATGGGCAACCATGAGCGCATGGCGCTGGAGGGCATCCGCTGGTACCGGCGCTACCAGGGTACCCACGACATGGGCGACTACCGCCGCGCCATGGAGGGCTACCAGTGGTGGATGCGGGCGGGAGGCGAGACGGTGCGCAGCGAACTGGGCAGCCTGACCCTCGAGAAATTCCCGGAGCGGCTGGAGACGTACCTGACCACCCTGAAGACGGTCGTCTACGTGACGGGAGACAACGTGATCCACGATCACCTCCCGGCCACCCCCAGCCTGCTGGTCGCGCACGCCGCGCCACCGGTCGCCCACCCGGAGCACCCCTCCCCGGAGGACGCCGCCCTGTGGCTGCGGCCCTTTGAAGGGCCGTTCCGGATGCCCGGCAGCGTGACCTTCAGTGTCCACGGCCACACGCCGGTGCAGACGCCCGCCCGGATCGGCACCCACCTGTACATCGACATGGGCGCCTACGAGACCGGCCGGCTGGCAGTCGCAGAGGCCACGCCGCACGGCATGCCGCAGATCACGGTCATCTGTGGCCGTGGCGAACCCGGCAAGGCCCGGAAGTACCCCCGCTTCGGCGAGCCGGTGGCCGTACGCGTGATCGACCTCCCCGGTGCCCCGCCGCGCTGATCTCAAGGAACGGTCAAGCCTTCATGCAGTCAGCCGCAAGAAGGGCTCAGCAGGTCTTGAGGTCGTCGTCACGGACGCCCGAAGCCCGCCACGCACACTGGCTGTATGGAACTCCTGCTGCTCATGGCCGCCGCGACGCTGCTGATCATGCTGCTCAGCTTCCTCGCCCTGACCCGCGAGGAGCGGGACGTCAACCGCGAGTTCGCCCGGAGCCTGGGCCGGCCGCCGGTCGCCGGTGACTGAGGGCACGGCACGGTCAGCTGCAGGCGTAAGCCCACAGGAACGCGCGCGGCCCTCACCAGAGAGGGCCGCGTCCGCCGTTCAGCTCTCCTCGTACTCCAGATACGTGTAGCCCAGCAACTCCTCGCCGTAGTCCTCCAGCAGCTCGTTTTCCTGATCGGCCGTCAGGGTCTTGCCCTTGATGGCCGCGTCGGCCTGATCCTCGATGGCGTCGCGGAGCATGGGCTCCTCGTACCCCATCGACTCGATCATGCGCCGGGCCTTCTGTCCGCGCACGAACAGGTCGATATTGAAGCGCCCGCCGGGCCGCACGGTCACGTGAGCCTCGCTGACCTTGCCAAACAGGTTGTGGGCGCTGCCCAGCACGTCCTGGTACGCGCCCATCAGGAACGCGCCCAGATAGTACGGGCGGTCGCCGGGCTCGTGCAGGGGCAGCGTGGCCTTCACGTCGCGCAGGTCGATGAACTTCTCGATCTTGCCGTCACTGTCGCAGGTGATGTCCACGATGGTCGCCTGCCGCGTGGGCTTCTCGTTCAGGCGATCCAAGGGCACGATCGGGAACAGCGCCTGGATGGCCCAGTTGTCTGGCAGGCTCTGGAACAGCGAGAAGTTGCAGATGAACTTGTCGGCCAGCACCTTCTGGAGGTCTTCCAGTTCGTCCGGCACGTACTTCTCGTTCTGGATCAGCTTGGCGACCCGGCGCAGGATCGCGTTGAACAGCGCCTCGCCGCGGGCCCGGTCGGGCAGCGTGACATACCCCAGGTCGAACAGGTTGTGCAGCGTCTGCTTGTCGCCCACCGCGTCGTTGTAGGACTCGCGGTAGTTGCGCGACGTGATGTTCGCGAGGATCTCTTCCATGTCCTTGACGATCTGGTGGCTGCCCTCGTCGGCCGGCGCGAGGTCTTCCAGATCGCGGGTGGGGCCGGTCACGTCCACGACCGGCATGATCAGCACGGCGTGGTGCGCGGTCAGCGCCCGGCCGGACTCGCTGACGATCACGGGTTCGGGCACGCTTCTGGCCTTGCAGACTTCCTGCACGGTGTACACGATGTCGGCCGCGTACTCCTTGACGGTGTAGTTCATGCTGGCATAGAAGGTCGTCTTGGAGCCGTCGTAATCGACGCCCAGGCCGCCGCCCACGTTCAGGTACTTCAGCTGGGCCCCGGCCGCGATCAGGCCCGCATAGGTCTGCGTGGCCTCGCGCACGGCGACCTTCACGCGGCGGATGTCGGTGATCTGCGACCCGATGTGCGTGTGCAGCATGACCAGCGTGTCCAGCATGTCCTCGTCGCGCAGCCGCTCCACGACGCGCAGCAGCTCGTAGGCGTTCAGCCCGAACTTGGCCTGATCGCCGCCCGACTCCTCCCACTGGCCCGAGCCCCGCGCGTGCAGCTTGAAGCGCACGCCCATGGCCGGCCGCACCCCCAGCGCCTTGGCCTGCTTGAGGATCCGGTCGAGCTCGCTGTACTTCTCGATGGTGATCACGACGTTCTTGCCCAGCGTGCGGCCCCACAGGGCCAGCTTGATGAAGCCGTCGTCCTTGAAGCCGTTGCAGCACAGCAGCGCGTCCGGGTGCATCTTCTGCGCCAGGCACAGCGCCAGTTCGGCCTTGCTGCCGGCTTCCAGGCCGTGGGCGTAGTCGAAACCCGCCGCCGCGACCGACTCCACGACCACGCGGCGCTGGTTGACCTTGATCGGGAACACGCCCTGGTAGTGGCCGGTGTAGCCGTATTCCTGGATGGCCGACTGGAAGCTCTCGTTGAGGTGCTTGACCCGACCGGCGATCACCTGTGGAAAGCGCAGGATGACGGGCAGGCTCTCGCCGCGTTCGACGATCTCGTCCACGATCGACCGCAGCGGGGCGTGCAGGCCGGGACTGGGTGTGACCTCGACCGCGCCCTTGTCGGACACGCGGAACCACCCGCCGCTCCAGTTGGGAACCTGGTACAGCTCGGCGGCGTCGGTGGTGGTAAAGGCGGTGTTTAGTGGATTGGTGGCAGTCACGTCAGGCGTCCTCCTCCGGGTGGGGTAGGCTCGCCGTGCGCGGGGTACGGGGGGAAGTCACTCACCCGCCGGACGCCGTGCGAAACCGGGGCAAATAATACGGCAAGAGTTGTGGCAGGAGTGTCACTCCGGACGGCCTGCGTGGTCAGCCGCCAGCGCCAGCGCGTCCAGGGCTGCCAGGATGGCCAGGCGCATGGGCGCGGCATCCCGCCAGCCCCCGCAGAACGCCGTCCAGGCGTGAGCGTAGTAGCGGCCCAGGTGAGCGGCCACCGCCCCGAACCTAGAGCGATCAAGGTCAGCCAGCAGCACGCTGCGCGGCTCGTCCCACACCTGCGCGCCGGCCCCGGCCGCGCTGAGCAGGCGGGCCGGCAGCGGCGAGACGCGCCAGTTCACCGCCCGCAACGCCGTCCAGACCTCGGCCTCCAGCTTGTCCATAACGGACAGGCCCAGCTGGGCGGCCTCGCCGCTGACGGCCAGGAGGGTCTCCCGGTCTTCTCGGGCCGTGGCCTCGCTGCCGGGGGGCGCCTCGCCGCGCAGCACCACGGCATGTGAGCGCGTCCAGGACGTGCGGCGCCGCATCGCCTCGTTCAGGATCAGCACCTGCGGCCGGGGCACATGGCAGGGGCTGGGCACCCGGTGCCGGAAGGCCGCCTCGGCGGCGGCGGCAAACTCCAGGGCGAAACGCGTGTCCTGGAACTGCGCCTCGACCGCGGCACTGGCCTCGTCGTGCAGCCACACATGCAGGTCGAGGTCGCTCAGCTCCGGCACATAGTCGCATGGGACGTGCCAGACCTTGCTCGCACTCCCCTTGAAATACACACCACGGATCGCGCCGCGCGGAATGCGCTCGTCCAGGGCAGCCAGCAGGCTGTCCAGCATGGCGGCGATCTCGGCGCGCAGGAGCCGGGGATCGGCGGGCCACGGCGCGGGGGAAGGGGGTGCCGTCATGTCCGGCAGTGTCGTGTCCAGGCATGGGGCGTGGCATCGGCCGAATGGCATAAGAACAGCGCCCCGAATACAGGGCGCTGTTCTTCTCTGGCGGTCCGGACGGGATTTGAACCCGCGACCTTCTGCGTGACAGGCAGATATGCTAACCGCTACACTACCGGACCAGCGGACAAGAGATTACGGGCCACGGGAACGGAAGTCAAGTCACGGTCACGGCGCAGCTCCGGTCTCCCCTGCCGGCGGTGGCGGGAGGGCGGCCCGCAGCGTGAAGGTGAAGGTGCTGCCCGTCCCGGGCTCGCTGCTGGCCCAGATCGTCCCGCCGTGCGCCTCGACGATCTTCTGGCACACCGACAGGCCCAGCCCGGTGCCCTCGTACTCGTCCCGCGAATGCAGGCGCTGGAACATCTCGAAGATGCGCTTCAGGTACTGTGCGTCCATGCCGATGCCGTTGTCGGCGACGGTGATGCGCCAGAACTCGCCGTCCTGGTGGGCTTCGAGGTGCACACGGGGGGGCACACCGGACCGGGCGAACTTCACGGCGTTCCCGATCAGGTTCTGGAACACCTGCGCGAGCTGCGGGCCGTCGCCCAGCACGCCGGGCAGCGCGCCGTGGGTGACGGTCGCGCCCGTCTCGCCCAGGCGGCCGCGCAGGCGGCCCAGCGCTTCCTCGAAGGGTTCGGCCATCTCCAGTGGCCCCAGCGACGGCCGGATGTGCGTCAGGCGCGAGTATGTGAGCAGATCGTCCACCAGGGACTTCATGCGCCCCGCCCCACTCTGCACGAACTCCAGATACTTCAGGCCACGGGCGTCGAGCTGCGCCGCGTACCGGCTGGCCAGGATGTCTGCAAAGCTGGTCACGGTGCGGATCGGTTCCTGAAGGTCGTGTGCGGCGATGTACGCGAAGCGCTCCAGTTCGGTGTTGCTGCGCTGGAGCTGGGTGACCGTGTCGTTCAGGTCGCGGGTGCGGGCGTTCACCCGCGCCTCCAGTTCGGCGTTCAGGTCGCGCAGCGCCGTCTCGCTCTGCCGCCGGGCCGTGATGTCGCGCGAGGTGGCCAGCAGATTCACGATTTCCCCGGAGGTGTTCCGGATGGGCGTGATGGTCACGTCCCACCAGCGGGGCGAGCCCTTCAGGGTGGGGCAGTAGCCCTCGAACCGGCCCACCCCGCCGGCGCGCGCGGCCGCAAGGGCGGCCTCGACCAGGGGGCGCGTGTCGCCCTGCCAGAACTCGGGCCACACGGCGTTCAGGCACGCGTTGAAATCGTCGACCTCCATGACGCGCATGCCGCCCACGTTCATGCTCATCAGGCGCGCGTCCGGGCTGAGCACCTTGATGCAGTCGGCATTGGCATCCACGATGTCCTGGAGCATGGCGGCGCGGGACGCGAGTTCGTGGTGTTCCTGTGCGTGGTCATGGATGTCCGTACACATCGTCACCCAGGTGGGCCCGCCCCCCTGCGGGTCGAGGTGGGGCCGGCCATCGGCCTGCACGGTACGGTAGGCCCCGTCGTGACGGCGCAGGCGGAACTGGGCCCGGTAGGGCTGCCCGGAGCGCTGCGCCTGTTCCCATGCAGCCAGCGCGGCGGCCCGGTCGTCCGGATGCACGGCCTGCGTGAAGGGCACGCCCACACGGCTTCCCTCCGGCCCGGTCACGTCAGACCACGCCGCGTTCACGAACGTGATCCGCCCAGCGCCGTCTGCCCCCCACACGGGCAGCGGCAGGCGGTCATACCACTCCGTCCCGGGGTCACGCACCCCGTGTGCCACCGGCTCGGCCGTCATGCTCCTGTTGTATCGCAAAGATGTATGAACGATGTGAACTTGGTGACGAAGCGGTGGCTCTGGCGGGGCCACCGCACCGGCCAACCGTGCCCTGCCGTACCCATGCCCGCGCTCCGACACGGGAGGATCACGCATGGTTCCTCGTGCATCCCGCTGGGCCCGCGCGCTGGGCGCGGCGCTGCTCTTGCTCGGCCTGACCGGCGCAGGCGGTGCCCACTACGTTCCGGCCCTGCCGGACAGCGCCATTGCGAAGCCGGCCCGGCAGTTCGGGCTGCCCTTCGCGGGGGCCCCTGGCCCCAACACGTGGCTGCTCGGTCAGGGCTATGGCAACACCACGGGCGCGTACCGGCAGCGGCGCAGCACCTACGGCAACCTCCAGGGCATTCACGCCGGGCTGGACTTCAGTGCTCCGTGCGGCACACCGGTGCGGGCCATCGGAGACGGCGTCGTGGCCGAGGTGGATGGCCCACACGGCAGCCCGCCGCACAACGTCGTGATCGACCACGCCGGCAACCTGTCGAGCCTGTACGGCCACCTGCGGGTGCGCTCCTCCCTGAAGCGCGGCCAGACGGTGAAGCGCGGACAGGTGATCGGAGAGAGCGGGGACTCGCAGTTCACGTGCGTGAGTGCTCCGCACCTTCACCTGGAACTGCGCGACCGCTCGCACCAGCGCTTCTTCAATCCGCAGCCCTTCATCGCCGCCGACTGGAACACCCTGGCGCTCGCCAGCGGCTTCGGGCGTGGCTACGAGTACGACCTGGACTCGCCGCGCCGCTGGCAGTCGCCGGACACCCAGCCCCAGGCGCTGCGCGGCGGCCGGCTGCTGAACGAGTTCGCCCGCCCGTGGCCGCCCGCACCGGGAGGAGCACGGTGAGGCGGGCTGTCCTGGCGATGCTGCTCGGCGGCACGGCCGTGGCGGCCACGCTGCCGTCACAGCCCATCCTGTCCGGCGGGTGCTGTCCGGGCGCGGTCTGGACGCCGGATTCGAAAGCCCTGCTGTTTCTGGACGGCCCCCCGGCACGCGCCAGCACGGCGATCTACACCTTGCCGGCAGGCGGGGGCACCGTGACCCGGCGCTTTTCCAGCGTGGCGTTCTACTCGCCGGCCCTGAAGTGGGCGGTGCGGCCCGGCAGCGGCGATGCGACCACCCTGGAACGCCTGGCGGACAACCGGCGCTTCACGCTGCCCACACGCGGCGCGGACGTTGTCTGGAACCGCGCCGAGACGAAGGTGGCGTACGCCCGCAGCGCCACCACCGGCAACTTCGACCGGCGGGTCACGCAGATCTACGTGGCCGACGTGTTCGGCAGCCCGAAATCGGTGGCGACCGTGTACGGCGGCGGCCCGAGTGCGTGGCTCAGCGACCGCCTCCTGCTCGTGAGCGGCAAGACCACGGCGGGGGCCCGCGACCGCGCCCTGTTCACGCTGGACGTCCAGACCGGGGCCCGGCGCACGCTGCGCACCGCGCTGGGCTTCCGGGGCGTGCAGGTGAGCCCGGACGGCCAGCAGGTCGTCTACACGGTGTCCTTCGACAGCCAGGCCCGCAACGGCCTGTGGCTGCAGTCCACGGCCGGCACCGCGCCCCGCCGACTGCCGGACTTCGGCGCGTACCTGTGGCGTGACGCCCGCCGCCTGCTGCTGATCCCGCTGCGCACGGATGGCAGCCCGCACGTGCTGCGGCAGCTGAACCTCCAGTCGAACGCCTGGACGACCCTGGGTGACCTGGGCGATCAGGTGCGGCAGGCCGACTGGCGCGTCAGCCCGGACGGCACGCGCCTGAGCTACCTGAGTGCGCGGGACGGCAACGTGCGCGTGCTGCGCCTGCCCTGACAGCACGGTGCAGATCCGTTGGGGACGGAGGGCACACCCCTGGGCTTCACGGCCAACCGCTGTCGTTGTCAGGTGCCCGCTCCGCTCGATGCAGAGGCAGTGAGGATACCCAGGGGTGCCTCTGAATGCTGCCCTGATCGGCCTCCCGGTTCAGGGCACGCGCAGCCCGGCGACGAGCAGCTGCACCAGCGCACGCGCGTCGGTGCCCGTGCCGGCACACAGGTTGCCGACCCCCCGCATGAGCACGAGGGGCGCCATCCCTGGCTGGATCTCGCCCGCGTCCTCGGCGGCGTGGAGCAGCCGGCCACACACCGGCACGAGCCGGTCGATGAATTCGGTGTGCAGCCCCTCGTACCCGGCCCGGTCGGACTGCATGACGGCCGCCAGGCCGTGCTTGGTGACCAGGAAATCCACGAACAGGTCGATCCACTGCCGCAGCGCTCCGTAAGGACTCGCGCTGTCCGCCAGCAGCGTCTCCCCGGCGGCGGCACACGCCTCGACCTGATGCCGGTAGACCGCGACGATCAGGTCGGCGCGGGTAGGGAAATGGCGGTAGATGGTGCCGGTGCCGACCCCGGCCCGCGCCGCGATCTCGCGCACGGGCACCCCCACACCGGACGTGACGAACAGGGCCGCCGCCGCGTCGAGCAGGTTCTGTTCGTTGCGCCGCGCATCGGCCCGCCGGGGCTGGGCCGGGGCTGCGTCCTGGGTCGCCGGGCCGGATATTGCCGGCTCGGATGGGGTTGAGTCTGTCACCGCACTGTCCTCCATGGGCACTGTTGACAAGCGGAACATCGTTCCGTATGTTACCGGAACGGCGTTCCGCTTCAGTCAGGCTACCACAGCCTGACGGCGTCAGCCATACCCGGGCAGACCCCGGGAAGGAGTCCAGTCATGTCCATGTCACCCGTCGCCCTGGTCACCGGGGCCAACCAGGGAATCGGCCTCCAGATCGCCCGTGATCTCGTGGCCCACGGGCTCACCGTACTGGTCGGCTCGCGCGACCTGGCGCGTGGCGAGGCCGCCGCCGCCGGGCTCGGGCCGCAGGCACAGGCCATCCAGCTCGACGTGACGGATCCGGCGTCCATCGCGGCCGCCGCCGCCCGCATCCGGCGCGACTTCGGGCGGCTCGACGTCCTCGTGAACAACGCCGCGATCTCCAACACCAGCATGCGGCCCGGTCAGTCCGTCGAGGACTACGCAGCGACCGTCCGGCCGGGCACCGTCTCGCTGGACGAGATGCGCGCCGTGTGGGAGGTCAACGTGTTCGGCGTCCTGGCCGTGTATCAGGCCATGCTGCCGCTGCTGCGCCTGGCCCCGGCGGCCCGGATCGTCAACGTGTCCAGCGGGGTCGGCTCGCTGACCCGCAACTCCGACCCGGCGTATGCCCAGCGTGTCAACTTCGGCCCCGTCTACCCCGCGTCCAAGACGGCCCTGAACGCCCTGACCGTCGCCATGGCGATCGAACTGGAGGCCGAGGGCATCAAGGTGAATGCCGCCTCGCCGGGCTTCACCCGGACGAACCTCAACGGCTACTCGGGCACGCAGACGGTGGAGGAGGGAGCGCGGGAGGCCGTGCGGCTGGCGCTGCTCGGCCCCGACGGCCCGACCGGCACGTTCTCACACGCCACCCTGGGCCCGTTGCCGTGGTGACCATCCCGACCGGAACAGCAGATCAGACAGGAGGAGTCATGAAAACCGTCTTCATCACTGGAGCCAACAAGAGCATCGGCCTGGCGACCGCGCGCGTGCTGCTCAGGCAGGGGTACCGCGTCTACCTGGGCAGCCGGGATCCGCAGCGGGGTCAGGAGGCCGCCGCACAGCTGCGGGCCGAGGGCCTGGACGCCGTGGAGGTGATCCAGATCGACGTCAGCGACTCGGATTCGGTGGCCCGCGCCCGGCACGAGGTCGGCCGCAGCACCGACGTGCTGGACGTCCTGATCAACAACGCCGGCATCAGCGGCGGCATGCCCCAGAACGCGCTCGGGGCGAGCATCGAGGCCTACCGGCGGGTGTTCGAGACCAACGTGTTCGGCGTGGTGCGGGTCACACAGGCGTTCATCGACCTGCTGCGGAACTCCCCGGAGCCCCGGATCGTCAACGTCTCGTCCAGCCAGGGCTCGCTCACGCTGCACACGGACCCCGGCTACCGCTACTACCACCACAAGGGAGCGGTCTACCACCCGTCGAAGGCGGCCCTGAACATGTACACCATCGACCTCGCCTACGAGCTGCGCGATACGCCGTTCCGGGTCAACGCGGTCGATCCGGGCTTCGTGGCCACCGACTTCAACAACCACCGGGGCACCGGCACCGTCGAGGAGGCCGGCGCACGGATCGCCCGCTACGCCATGATCGGCGCGGACGGCCCGACCGGCACATTTATCAGCGAGGAATACAACCCGGAGACCGGCGCCATTCCCTGGTGACCGCTGCATAGGCTCCACCCGTTTTCCCGACGACCGGCACCGGACAGCCCATGCCGCCGCCCCCTCATTGCTTCAGCTGGAGGCTCCACCATGCAGTACCGCACCCTCGGCCACACCGGCGTCCAGGTCAGTGCCCTGGCGCTGGGGGCCATGAACTTCGGCCAGCTCGGCCGCACCACCCAGGCCGACGTCAGCGCCATGGTCGGCGCCGCCCTGAACGCCGGCATCAACCTGATCGACACCGCCGACTTCTACGGCCACGGCGAGTCCGAGGAACTCGTCGGCCGGGCCATCGCCGGACGCCGGGACGACGTCGTGCTGGCCACCAAGGCTGCGCTGCCCATGGGCGACGGCCCCAACCGGCGGGGCAGCTCGCGCCGCTGGCTGGAGCGGGCGCTGGACGACAGCCTGCGCCGGCTGGGCGTGGATCACGTCGACCTGTACCAGATCCACCGCTGGGATCCGGCGACCAGTGACGAGGAGACCCTGTCGGCCCTGACCGACCTGCAACGCTCGGGCAGGATCCGGTACTTCGGCTCGTCGACGTTCCCGGCCTACCGGATCGTGCAGGCGCAGTGGGCGGCCCGGCAGCACCATCTGGGCCGGTATGTCACCGAGCAGCCCAGCTACTCGATCCTGCAGCGCGGCATCGAGGCCGACGTGCTGCCGGTGACGCAGGAGTATGGGATGGGCGTGCTGGCGTGGAGTCCGCTGGCGTCGGGCTGGCTGAGCGGCGCCGTCCGCGCCGGCCAGGACATCCGCACCCACCGCGCCGGGATGATGCCGCAGCGCTTCGACCTGTCCCTGCCTGTCAACCGTGCCCGGCTGGAGGCCGTGCAGCAGCTCACGGCCGTCGCGGATCAGGCCGGACTGAGCGTGATCCAGCTCGCCCTGGGCTTCGTGACCGCCCACCCCGGCGTGACGGCCGCCCTGATCGGCCCGCGCACGCCGGAACATCTGCAGTCGCAGCTGGCTGCCACCGATACCGTGCTCTCTGCCGACGTGCTGGACGCCATCGACCGGATCGTCGCGCCGGGCACTGACCTCGCTCCTGGGGAGAAGGTCTACACACCCCCGGCCCTGTCAAACGCGGCCTTGCGCCGCCGCTGAGCGTCAGGAGTCGCCGGGCGTCTCGACCGGCTGTCCGGCCTCTGTCCACGCCCGGATGCCGCCGTCCAGATGCGCCACGTTCCCGTAGCCCATCTGCTGCAGGGTGTCGGCCGCCAGCGCCGAGCGTCCGCCCGACGCGCAGTGCAGAATCACGCGCCGCGCGGGGTCGAACTCCGGGCGGTGGTACGGACTGGTCGGGTCGGCATAGAACTCCAGCATGCCGCGCGGCGCGGACAAGCTGCCTGGAATGACCCCGGTCTGCGCGTGCTCCGACGGCTCGCGGATGTCCACCAGCACGGCTCCGCGTGCGAGTTCCCCGGCGACCTGTTCGGGCGTCAGGTTCTCCACGCGGGATTTCGCGTCCTGCACCATCTGGGCAGCAGTCTTTCCGGCCATACCGTCCCCCGCCCGCAATGTGGAGGCGGCTCCGGGCAGCGTCTGCGCCCACGTGGTCTCCAGATGCGGGAGACCACGATTGTAGTCCGGACTGGACGCTAGCCTGCCCGCATGTTCCGCCGCGATCCGCTGCTCCGGGCGCTGGATGAGGTCTCCGGCGTGCTGGGCGTGGACGCCCGCCCACTGCGGCCGGCGCTGCGCGTCCTGGCCCGGCGCGGCGGCGTGCTGGGCGTCACGCGCGGCACCCGGCGGATCGTGGTGGGCCTGGGCGGCGTGCCGGAAGACGGGATCTTTGAACTCGCCAGCGTGACCAAGCCCTTCACGGCGGCCCTGGCGGACGCGCTGGTGCGGGCGGGGCGGCTGGAGTGGGACACGCCAGTGAGCACGCTGGGCGGGCCGCTGCGGAGCCTCCCCCGCTTCCTGACCGCGCGCACACTGGCGACCCACACGGCGGGCCTGCCGCTGCACCCGGCGCGGGTGGCCGTCACCACGTTCACGCACTTCTACGATCCGTATGGCCCCCTGGGAGCACGGGACGTGGTCGCCAGCGCCCGCCGCTGGGCCAGACCGGGGGGCCGCTTCGGGTACTCGAACCTGGGTGCGGGCGTGCTGGCCCTGGCCCTGGCCCACGCCGCCGGCGAATCGGCCGACGCCACCGGCTACTCACGGGCGCTGCGCGTCTGGGTGACCGGGCCGCTGGAACTGGACGTCAGTACGGCGCCGGGCGCGGCCGGGCCCCTGGTCGCGCCGGTGGGGGTGCTGGGCTCGCGCGAGTTCACGGCCTTCGGGCCGCTGGTGGGCGCGGGAGGCCTGTACGGACACGCGGGCGACCTGCTGGCCTTCGCACAGGCCCACCTGGACGGCCGGGCAGGCACGCACTGGCAGCACGCCTCGCGGCCGCCGGGCCTGCCCCCGCTGCTGTCGGGCCTCGCGCCCGGCTGGTTTGTCAGCGGTGCCGGCGTGCGCTGGCACGACGGCGTGGCACGCGGCACCCGCACGGGGCTGGGCTTCGACCCGGTCTCGGGGACGGCCGCGACCCTGCTGGTGCGCGGCGGGTCGCCGCTCGTGGGCGGGCGCGGCACGCTGCCCCATGTCCTGCTGGCGCTGCTGGGCGCCGGGGCGTGATCAGGGGGCGGGCGTCACGGCGGGCGGCAACAGCCACGTCACGGCGCGGGCCTCGTTCAGGCCGCTGAGCAGCGGACGGGCCCGCCAGTTGCCCTGGGTCAGGCCGTACACGGTGTCGTAGGAACTCAGGGTCGTCCGGGTCAGCACGTACAGGACGCCGTCCAGCGTGACCGTCACGTCGCGCAGCTCCGTGAACGACGCGACGGTGGCGGCGTTCGTGGCCGCTCCGTCCCACACCCGCAGCGGCTGGGCCACGCCGTTGCCCAGGTCGCTGGGCCACGCCATGAGCAGCGAGCGGGAACTGGCGAGCGCGCTCCACACGCGGTCGTAACGGGTCTTGCCAAACGCTCCCAGCGCGGTCGTCGCGTCCGGCTCACCGGTCGCCCTGAGCTTCTGCAGGCCGCTGTCCGTGGCCGCCACGATATCGGCTCCATACGGCGCGAGGTCACGGATGGCGGCCGTGGGCAGGGGAGCACTCGCCTCGGCCATCGCGTTCCCGGCCGTCGTGACGGCGACCCGGACGACCTCGCTCCCCCCGCCCACCCGGGGCCGGGCGACCACGCCCACATCGACACCGTTCACCTGGGTCACGGCCAGCCGGATGGGCGGGGTGTCCGGCCCCGGACTGGGCGGCAGGAAGGTGGGCAGGAGCGCCGTCCAGATCAGGGTGCCGGTCTCGCCGTACAGCGCGAGCTGCTGTGGGCCGTTGTCGCACGCGCTGAGCGCCAGGACGCGGTTGCGGGCGGCGCTGAGGGCCACCTGCGTGAAGCACACCGGCGTGAACGTGGGGGCAGCGAAGGGCGTTCCCGGCGCCAGCGACGCCCCACGCGCCTCGACACGATCCCGCGCCGTCAGGGCCACCTGCAGGCCAGTCGGCAGCGTGTCGACCGAGACCGCCGGTACCGACGCCGGGGGAAGTGCCACGCTGGCGTCGTCCGAGATCGGCGCGGGGTTCAGGCCGTCGTTCGGGGCCAGCGTCCGGAGCGTGACGCCGCCGTCGACCAGCAGCACCACACGCGGGCCGGGAATGACTTCCTCGGTACCGGTACAGGCGGCCAGCAGCAGGGCCGGGGCGAGCAGCAGGGCGGAGCGCTTCACAGGGGGACCTCCGGGTCGTGGGCAGGGAGCGGTCGGGACGCAGGGAACGGTCAGGGCGTGGTCTTCAGGAGCGGCACGTCGAAGCCCGAGCCGGTCAGGTCGAACAGCGGGTAGGCGTCCTGACCGGGCAGGCCGACGGCCAGCCGGTAGCGGCCCAGCCCCAGATCGGCCTCGGCCTGGAGCGCCCAGCAGCAGCGGTCGATGGTCAGGCCGATCACGGGGGCCAGCGGCGTGGGGTTCTGGCGCACGCCGTCGAGCCAGCTGAAGGTCTGACTCAGGCCCACCGTCACGTACGCGCCGGGCGGCGCCCCCCTGCGGCCGATCCCCACCGTGGCCCGCACCGGACTGAGTTGCAGGGTCTCGGATCTGGCGTCGGTCTGGGGGTTGCGGCTGCTGGTGTACACCGCCCGGCCGGAGATCGCGGCGCGGCTGCCGAACTGCCACACCATGTCCGCATCGGCGCGGGCGAGTTCGGTGCGTGGCTGATCGAGACCCGCCACGTTCACCACCGCGTTCAGCGCCAGCCGGTTGCCCGGCTGCGTGGCGCTCAGCGACCCCGACAGGGTGGGCCGCGTGTACCCCCCGCGCACCAAATCGTACGGGCCGCCGTAGGTGACCTGCCACGACGTGGCGCTCCCCCCCACCGTACCCACACTGAAGTTCACGGTGCCGCTGTCGGTGGCGGCCGGCTCGCGGTTGAGCACCAGATCGTGCGTGGTCGAGAACTGATAGCGTCCCCGCCACGTGACCGCCACATTCCCCACGACCCGGCCGGTGACGGTGTACAGCCGCTCGGCGGCGCTCAGGGTCAGCGGGTTGAGCACCGTGTCGCGCGTCAGGGCGGCGTTCACGGTCACGCCCACCTCGTCCAGGCGCTGCTCCTGGATGTTCTGCGTGGCGTACACCGAGAAGGAGTTCGTGCGGACATCGCCGGTGACCGTGGCGCGTGCCGTGAACGGCGTGTAGCCGGTGGCGCGGGCATACCCGCCCGTGAAGGTCAGGGTGAGATCGGGCGCGGGCCAGCGGCTGCTGCGCCGGTAGTACGCGGCCTGTGCGGGCTGGGACGGGGTGTCTGGCCCGGCACCAGCAGCGGGCAGCGGGGATGGCGGCTCCGGCGCCTGGGCCGCCTGCGCCGGCGCGGCTGCCGGGGGCTGGGCATCGGCACGCTCACCCGTATCCGGAGCGGGATCTCCCCCAGCCGCCTGCGGTGGGGCCGCCGCACCGGCCGGCGGGTTCGGGGGATCGGTCGCCGGCACCGGGGCTTCGGCCTCGGGACTCGCGGCCGTGCCGGCGGGCCGGGCCGGCTGCGCGGGGACGTAGGTCAGCACGTCCGACTGCGGATCACTCAGGGTCAGGGTGTACGACGCGCTCTCCAGCTCCCTGGTGATGAAGTTGTACGCCAGCTGGGAATTCAGGTTCACGGGCAGCCGCGAGACATCCAGCGTGAAGGTCGTGGCCTGTTGCTGGTCGGCCGGCAGGAACAGGTCGCGCCGGTACTGCACGCCGAAGCGCACGTCCCGGACGGGCACGGTGCTCAGGGTCACGCCGACCGGAGCGCTCAGGAGGCGCGAGACCGCGTCGAAGGCGAAGGGACTCGTGCCCTCGGTGCGCAGGTAGCCGGCACTGAACTGCACCGTATTGGTCGTGTTGAAGCGCTGCGTGAGCTGGGCTCCCAGGTTGAGCTGCACGGTGCGCGCCCCGGTGCCGTAGAAGCGGCCGGTGTACGTGTTCGTGAGGCTCAGATCCGCGTCCTTCCACGGCTGCGCGGTGAAGGCCAGCGCGTGGCTCTCCTCCAGGCGGGTGGTCGTGATGTTCACGCCCTGGGCGGTCGCACTGGGCGACAGGGGGTTGCTCTGTGCCGTGTAGCGCCCCGCACTGAACCGGGCGTCCGCGCTGAGATTGCCCCGCGTGTAGGGCTTGGGATCGACGATGACCTCGGGCGTCCGCAGCGGCGTGGACAGCGGGGTGGTGGCCTCCGGGCCGTACCGGTCAACATAGTTGAGTTCGGCCGTGAACAGCGGGTAGTCGACCTTGGCACCGAAGGTCACGTTCGTGACGCCGCGATCCGGACTGGATGCGGAGAGCCCGATGTCCCGCCGGGCGACATTCAGCGAATATTCCAGCGGCCGGAGCGCCGACTCCAGCGGCACGCGGCCCGTCACGCCCAGCGTGAGATCCACATCGTCCCCGACCTGTTGCACACCGTTCACGAAGGGGCGGGGGCTGACCAGGGTGTAGAGGTTCACCCTGTCGACGTACGGCAGCGGCGCGTACGAACGCAGCGACACCCCATAGCCCACGCTGGGGTTGCGGTTGGCGTAGTAGCGCAGCAGCGTGGTGCCCAGCGTGGTCGAGCCGATCGAGAACGGCAGGTCGGCCTCGATGGTCAGGCCGTCCTCGGCCCCCTGGCCGATCAGCAGCCGGGGCTGGCGCTCGGCGTCGTTCAGGGGGATCACCACGACCGGCAGGTACAGCACCGGCGCGTCCGCGATCAGGAGCTGCGCCTCGTAGGCGACAAGCCGGTCACCGGGATACATGATGAGCCGCTTCGACCGGAAGGCGTAGTCGTTCGGGGTGCGCCCACAGCGGGCACACGTCGTGAAATACCCGCCCGTGGCGCGGAGCTGCCCCGGAATACGCTCGATCTCGGCCCCCCGGATCTCCAGATCGGCGTCACTCATCAGGACGTCCTCGCCCGAGACCTGCTCGGCCCCCAGATCCACGACGAGGTTGTCGCCGGTCATGACCTGCCCGTCCTTCGCGCTGCGGTAGGTGGCCTTGCCGACCAGGGTCAGGGTGCGGCGGGTGCGGTTGAACTCCACCCGCGTGGCACGCACCACGTCGTCATCGACACGCAGCTCGACGAGTTCCCCACCGATGACCACCAGTTCCTGATCATCGACGTTCCGCAGTTCCAGCGTATCGGCGGTGACGATTCGCACCGTCCGCGCACCGGCCGCACCGCCCAGCAGCCCCAGAAGGGCCAGGGTCAGGGCGGCGCCGCGGGCCCGCTGTCTGGCCCGCCGGCCCAGCCGGGAGCGCGCTCGCTGCGTCACTGGACACCGCCCGTCACGTCATGCGCGGCCAGCCACGCGGCGCCGGGGTGCGGCAGGGGGCGGCCAGCCAGCAGCTGCGCGCGGGGTTCCGCGACCTCGGCGAGCACGCTCAGGCTGGTGCCGGGGTAGTAGAAGCCCAGCAGGTGCAGGTGGCTGTACCCCTGCCGGGCCAGGCCCAGCGCTCCGTACTGCGACAGTCCCACGCCATGTCCGGCTCCGCTGCCCTCGATCACCAGGGGGCCGCCGGACGCCAGTGCCGACGCGTCCAGCACCACGCGGGTGCCCGCCGCGCCCAGCGAACGTACGAAGCCGCCGGCATTCGCTCCGTCGATCCGTCCGGTGCCCGCCGCGCCCACCAGCGCGATCTCCAGCGGCCGGCCCGACGGACTGAGGCGCGTGACCGCCACGCTGCGCAGCGCTCCGACCTGCACGCGGTAGCGGGCGGCGACCTCCGCCACCTTCTCGGCCCCGACCTCCAGCCGCCAGCGGGCCCGTGGACTGCCCGCCGAGAAGGGATCGGCCTGCGCCGGCAGGTACGGCAGCGCCTGACCCCACACCTCGGCACTGGACGCCGTGTAGCCCCCGGAGTCCGAACTGAAGTAGGTGCTGGCCGGCTGCCCGCCATACGCGACGACCTGCCCGCGCGTGGCCGCCACGGCCGCATCCGACGCCGGCGTCTCGGCCCGCACGCCGGGATACACCTGGCACCGTTCGGTCGCGCAGGTGTCGTAGGGGGCGGCCGCGTTGATCCGCGCCGCCACGTATGTCCGGGCGATGACCGCCTGGGCCCCGAGCGCCGCCGCCGGCCACGACGTCGGCATCTCGGCCGGCACGACCGAGCGCAGGTAATCCTCGACATCCACCACGTTGATCGCCTGGACGCCACCGTCCTGCACGCGCAGCTGCACGCCGCCCCGGTACGTGCGGCTGCTGATCTCGACCACACTGCCCGGAGTGGGCGGCAGGTACAGGGCCACGTTCCCGGCGTCCTGGCCGTTCAGGGTCAGGCGCGACCCGTCGGGCGTCACGCCGACGGCCCACGCCGCCGCCGGCAGGGGGGCGGGTGCCCCGAGCGGGCCGCTGCCCAGTCCGGCGCCGCGTTCCGGAGCCGGCAGTGGCACCCGCACCGTGACCTGCGGGCCACTGACGACGAGCACCCGCACCTGAAGCGCTCCGGCGCTGCATGCGGAAAGGGCCGCCAGCAGCAGCAGGGTCGGGCGGAAACGCGGCGCGGCAGACATCTGAGGCGAGTATACGCAGGCCATTTTCCCGGCGGCCTGACAGAACCGTGAGAACCACGCGCCTGCAGCGGCGCTGGACGCGGCATCATGCCCCTCATGCAGCGTCCCGTCCCCGACTCGGCACCCGGTCAGGTCTGGGCACACACCGGCCAGTCCTTCCCCGCCCAGGACTACGACGTGGTCGTCCTGGGGGCGGGCCGCATGGGCACGGCGTGTGCCCTGTTCCTGCGCCAGCTCGTCCCCACCCGATCGCTGCTGCTGGTCGAGGAGGGCGGCCTGCCCAACGAGGACGGCGCGACCCTGCTCTCGCCCGGCGTGTGGACGACCCTGGACGTGCCCGAGTCGCGCTGGCCGGAGGCGCACTGGACGCGCACGCAGCTGAGCGCTGACACCTGGGACATCACCTTCCAGCCCCGGCCCGTGGTCGACCTGCACGCGACCGCCGGCGAAGCCCGCATCCCCAGCCGTGACCTGACCCTCGATCCGGAGGTGGTGGACGTGGCCGCCCTGCCGTGGGCCACGGTGGACACGCGCGCCGCCACGTACCGCCCCGGGGCCGTGGCACTGGCCACCGCGCAGGCCGCCATCCGCGCCGGGGCCGACCTGCTGTTGAACACCCGCGCCCACCTGGGCGGGGACGGCCGGGTGGTGCTGGAACGCCTGACGGTCACCAACACGCACCAGATCGTGGTGCACGAGACCCACCATGTCCGCGCCGGCACCATCGTCGTCGCGCTGGGCGCCCACGGATCACACGCTGCCGAGCACGACCTGGGCACACATACCGCCCACGCCCGCGCGTACCGGCAGGCCCCGCGCGTGAACTGGCCCAGCACCGACGCCTCGCCCGTGCTGCGGGCCGGCGGTGTGACCCTGCGCCCACAACACGGCGGCTACGTGCTCGTGCCCGCCATCCACCACCGCGACCCCGCCGGGTACGTGCCCACCGGCGGCCGGCTTACCGGGGTACCCACCGGCCTGCGCCGCGAGACGCTGGAAGACCTCGTGGCCGCCCTGGACGTCCTGCCGGTGCTGGGCACCGAGGCCCTGGAGAGTGGCCGCAGCGTGAGCGACGTCCCCGGCGCGTGGTTCGCCCTGCCCGGCGGTACCCCGGCGGGCCTGCCCCAGCACGAACAGGTCGCCCCCGGCGTCCACCTGCTTCTCGGCGGCCCCCACGCCGACACCCTGGGCCTGAGCACGGCCTACGACCTCGCGGCGACGATTGCCGGAGTGGCAGAGCGGCCGTGGGACAGGCCGAGATAAGGGAGATTCACCCACCGACAGCCACTGCACCCCCACGATCATCCGTGGGGGTGCAGTGGCTGTACTGCTCAGCTCTCGGTGAACGCCCCGAGGTTCCGAAAACGCTCCCCGCGCTGGGCGAGCAGCTCGTCGGCACTCAGGGCCATCAGCTCGCGCAGATGACGGGTCACGGCCTCACCGACGGGAATGGCGGCGGCGTCCGCATCCTGGTGGGCGCCGCCGGTCGGTTCGGGGATGATCTCCTCGACGATGCCCAGTTCCAGCAGGTCGGGCGCAGTCAGCTTCAGGGCCTCGGCGGCCAGCGGCGCCTGCGCGGCGTCCTTCCAGATGATGCTCGCGGCCCCCTCGGGCGAGATGACCGAGTACCACGCATTTTCCTGGATCAGCACGCGGTTGCCCACGGCGACGGCCAGCGCCCCACCGCTGCCGCCCTCGCCGATCACGACACACACGGCCGGGACGCGCAGGGCCAGCATGCGGCGGATGCTCTCGGCGATGGCCCAGCCCTGGCCGCGTTCCTCGGCCTCCAGGCCCGGATACGCGCCCTGCGTATCGACCAGGGCGACGACCGGCAGGCGGAACTTGTCGGCCAGATCCATCAGGCGCACGGCCTTGCGGAAGCCCTCGGGATTGGCGCTGCCGAAGCGGCGCTTGATCTTGCTCTTGGTGTCGCGGCCCTTCTGCTGCAGGATCAGCATGACAGGCATGCCCTGCCACCGGGCCGGGCCGCCGATCAGGGCGGGGTCGTCCCCGAAGCGGCGGTCGCCGTGCAGCTCGGTAAATTCAGTGCACAGGCGATCCACGTAGTCCAGGGCGGTGGGGCGGCCCGCAGCGCGGGCGAGCTGCACGCGTTCCCAGCGCGTGGGCGGCGGGCGCAGGTCGCGCAGGCGCTGCA